>DASYKO010000166.1:0-23751 GCA_035995285.1 Hyphomonadaceae bacterium
TTCGAGTGTTTCTGGATCAGGTGGCGATGAATGATGCGGAACGTTGGATGGAGATTGCGGAGACGATGACACTGGAGGCGGCGTTTGCGGTGGAGACGAACGCAGCCCCGATCGAGCAGACGGACGTGACGGAGACGGCGGAGCAGGCGGAGACGATCGAGGCGGCTGAGCCGGAAATGATCGAGGCGCCGGAGCCGAGGGCGCGGGTGCTGTCGATCACGCAGCTGAGGCAGAAACTCGGGATCGAGGAAGTTGCGGCGCCGCCGGCGCGCACCCGGGTTCAGGAGCCGATGACGGGCGGACCGCCGCGGATCGTGAGCCGCCGCCGTGAGGCCGCGATGCAGGAACCGGAGCTCATGGCGGGGTAGGGCAGAGCACTACCGAGTAGCCCAGGACAGAAATGAAAAGCCCCGCTCTCCGGATGGAGGGCGGGGCTTCTCTTTGTCTGGACCAGTTCTCGCCGGGTAGCGCTGCGCGCTAGTTGTTCATCGCCTGGAAGAATTCCGAGTTCGTCTTGGTCTGCTTGATCTTGTCGAGCAGGAACTCGATCGCATCCTGGGCGCCCATCGGGTTGAGGATGCGGCGGAGGATGTAGATCTTCTGCAGCTCCTTCGGATCGGTGAGCAGCTCTTCCTTCCGGGTGCCGGACTTGAGGATGTCGATCGCCGGGAAGACGCGTTTGTCGGAGACCTTGCGGTCGAGGATGATCTCGGAGTTACCCGTGCCTTTGAATTCCTCGAAGATGACCTCGTCCATGCGCGAGCCCGTCTCGATCAGCGCCGTGGCGATGATGGTCAGCGAGCCGCCTTCCTCAAGGTTACGCGCCGCGCCGAAGAAGCGCTTCGGCTTCTGCAGGGCGTTGGCGTCGACACCGCCGGTCAGGACCTTGCCGGAGGAGGGGACAACCGTGTTGTAGGCGCGGCCGAGGCGGGTGATCGAGTCGAGCAGGATCACGACGTCGCGGCCATGTTCCGCCAGGCGCTTGGCCTTTTCGATCACCATCTCGGCAACGGCCACGTGACGCGTCGCAGGCTCATCGAAGGTGGAGGAGATGACTTCCCCCTTCACCGAGCGCTGCATGTCGGTGACTTCCTCGGGACGTTCGTCGATGAGGAGCACGATCAGATAGCACTCGGGATGATTTTCGGCGACCGACTGCGCGATGTTCTGCAGCAGCACGGTCTTGCCTGTTCTGGGCGGAGCAACAATAAGCGCCCGCTGACCCTTGCCGATCGGCGAGACGATGTCGATCACGCGGCCCGAGCGATCCTTCTTGGTCGGATCCTTGGGCTCCATGTGGAGGCGTTCGTCCGGGTAGAGCGGCGTAAGGTTGTCGAACGGCACCTTGTGGCGGGCGCGCTCGGGATCTTCGAAGTTGACGGTCGAGACACGCACGAGGGCGAAATAACGCTCGCCATCGCGGGGGCCGCGGATCGTGCCTTCCACGGTGTCGCCGGTGCGCAGGCCCATTTTCCGGATCTGCTGGGGCGAGACATAGATGTCGTCAGGGCCGGCCAGATAGTTCGACTGCGGCGAGCGCATGAAGCCGAAGCCGTCGGGCAGGACCTCGATCACGCCGGCGCCGATGATCTCGACTTCGCGCTCGGCAAGTTCCTTGAGGATGGCGAAAAGCAATTCGGATTTGGAGAGGAGCGAGGCGCTTTCCACCTCGAGCTCTTCGGCCTGCGCCAGCAATTCAGCGGGCGGCTTCTTCTTCAGGTCGTTGAGAAAAACGCGTTCGTGCGCTTCAGTTTCGCGCGGTTCGTTTTCACGCGTTTCGGTCACGTCATCGGACATAGGTACAGGTCATTTCAGTTGCAGGTTGTCCTTGAGACCCTTCGCGCCTGTCGGCGCGCCAAACGGCTTCAATGACAACTGTAGGAGGGGTCGCCGACCGGCTGGCCGACGGGCGAGGTAGACAGCGAAATCCTTGACGGGTCAAGCAAAAATGCCTGTTCTACAGGGTGTCTGGCCTGATTTGGGCCGCCCGACCGGGGATTGCCCAGAGAATAGGCCTAGCGGCCGAACGGCTGAACGACGACCGCAATGACCGCAAAAATGGCGATCACCATGGGTATCTCGTTGAGCATGCGCAGTTTCTTGGGTTCGATCGGCCGCTCGCCGGCCGTGATCTTCCGGCCCAGGCCCATCAGGAAGCCGTGGAACCCGGAAAGCCCAACAACGAGCAGGATTTTGGCCCAGAACCAGGGCTGGCCGATAAAATACTCCCACCGGTGGCCGATCATCGCGAGGGCCATCAGCCAGGCGAGGATCATGGTCGGGGTGAGGATGATCTTCCGGGTCGAATTGGCCGCCTTGTCCATGGCGGCCTCAAAACCGGGGTTTCCCGCTGCTTCCAGCCGGTAAACCAATAGACGCGGGTAGATCAGCAACCCGGCCATCCACGCAATGACCGCGATGATGTGGAAGGCTCTGAACCATTCGTAGAAATCGAACATGGTGGACCTCCTCAGGCGGCGACCGGGCGCCGGTTAGGGCACTCGCGCCAGTTCATCGGACAGATGCGGTTGCCGCAGAATGAACGCACGGGGCCCGTGTCCTTCACCGCATCTTCCACCAGATCGGCCAGCTGGCTGACGAAGGCCTGCTCGATCCCCAGGGCAGGGGCGCGCACATAAATCTTGGCCCCGGCCTCGTCCGCGACACGGCGGTAGTCGATGTCGAGTTCGACCAGCGTTTCGATGTGCTCGGACACGAAGGCGATCGGCGTCACGAGGATGGCCTTGCCGTCCTTCGCCGCCTTGACGATGCAGTCTTCCGTCGCTGGGCCGATCCATTTGAGCGGGCCGACGCGCGACTGGTAGCAGATTTCGGTTTCCCACTCGTCTGGCAGCAAGGGCTTGAGCGCCGCCGCGGTGCGCTCGACCTGCCACTGATACGGGTCTCCGGTTTTCACTACGATTTCCGGAAGGCCGTGTGCAGAGATCAGCAGCCGCACATTCCTCGGCTTGCCCGCGATCTGCCAGGCGGTGAGCAGGCGCTCGGCATGCGCCTTCAGGAATTTCGGGGCATCGGGATAGCAGCACACGGCGACCGCCTTGGGCCCGCCGGCTTCGGTCCAGGACTTGAGCGAGGATCCGGTCGTCGTGGTGGAGAACTGCGGATAGAGCGGCAGGAGCACGATCTTGTCCGGCCCCCACGCCTTCACCTCGCGCACGGCGTCTGCGGCGAAGGGCTTCCAGTAGCGCATGGCGATGAAGCTCTTGGCCTCCCATGCTTGTTTTGAAGACTGTTTTGAAGACAGGGCGCGCTTTGCGAGTTCCATGTCCAGCGCCATCGACTGCTTCATCGTCTCGGGCAGCAGGGGAGAACCGCCGCCCATTTTGGCGTAGTTCGCCTTTGCCGATGTCGCACGGGAACGAGAGATCAGGCGCGACAGGAAGAAGCGCACCGGCGCGGGCTGGCGAATGATGGCGGGGTCGCTGAACAGGTTGCGCAGGAAGGGCTGCACGGCGTCGGGCCCGTCAGGGCCGCCGAGATTGAACAGCACAACCGCGATTTTTCCGGGCGTGTTCTTTTCCGGCATCAGCCCATGCTCCGAATGGCGCGGAGCACCTGTTCCACATGCGCAATCGGCGTTTCAGGCGTGACACCGTGGCCAAGATTGAAGATGTGCGGCCGGTCCTTGAGGCTGGTGATGATCTCACGCACGCGCTTCTCGAGGTCGGGCCCGCCGGCGACAAGGCGCATCGGATCGAGATTTCCCTGAACCGCCATGCCCTTGGGAAGCAAAGCTGAGATGCGCTTCAACGGAATGGCCGTGTCGAGACCCACGGCGTTGACGCCGGTCTGTTCGGCATAGTCGAGCACGAGCGCGCCAGAGCCACGCGGGAAACCGATGATCGGCTGGGTGACGCCAAGCTCGCGCACGCGCTTCACGAGTTTGGCAGTCGGATCGATAACCCAGGCCTTGAACGTGTCTTCAGCCAGACCCTCCGCCCAGCTTTCGAACAGCATCAGCGCATCCGCGCCCGCCTTCGCCTGCATCGCCAGATAGTGCGCGCTCGCCTCGACCAGCTGGTCGAGCATGCCGGCGAGTTCCTTGGGATGCTGGTATCCGAACTTGCGCGCATCCGACTTGTCCGTCCCGCCGCGGCCCTCGATCGCATAGACGCCCACCGTCCAGGGCGATCCGGCAAAGCCGATCAGCGTCGTGCCGTCATCGAGGCTGGAGCGAACCCGCTCGACTGTCTCGCCTACGGGCGAAAGATGCGCGAGGATTTTCTCCGTCGGCACGTTCGAAAGCTCTGAAGCTTTCGTAGCCGGATCGACGCTCGGCCCTTCACCCTCGAGGAAGCGCACATTGCGTCCCATCGCATCGAGGATGAGCAGGATGTCGGCAAACAGGATCGCGCCATCCATTCCATAACGGCGAACCGGCTGCAGCGTCGCTTCGGCGGCGAGGGCAGGCGTGTAGCAGAAGTCGAGGAAGTCGCGCGCCTTGGACCTGGTTTCCTTGTACTCGGGCAGGTGCCGTCCAGCCTGACGCATCAGCCATACGGGAACCGGATCGATCCTTTCGCCCTTGAGCACTCTAAGCAGTCTTCGATCGGTCACGCGTCACCTGGAAGGAAAGGAGTCTTCTTCTAATAGATTCTGATTCAAGAGAGACTCTGGTGGTGTCTAGTCGGTTGGTAAGTCGGTGCAACGCGCTCTCCCCAGACGCTCCACACAACGAGTCACCGTGAATCCTCTTACGTTCCGACAGGACGTTTGGCTTTAACGGTTCATTAAGCTCTTCGTTAACAACACCTTAACGAGAGTCGAGTCCCCCAGGCCGGACTCATGGGCGCCGATTTCATGAGTCTTTTCCAGCCGCTCCACCTGTAGAGAAGCATGTGACTCGGGTCTGACTCGATTGGCGCGCGGCGCTTGTCCACATTCCACTCTCAGGGCTAAGGGTCGGGTTCACCTCAACCTGGGGGTAAGCCCGGGACGGGGCAGGGGCGAAGAAGCGGCAAAAGCGGCAAATGACCTTCGAGACCTATTTCAACGTGCATCTGGTGTCCGACTCCACGGGAGAAACACTCAACGCCGTGATGCGGGCGGCCTGTGCACAGTTCGATAATATCGCCCCGCTCGAGCACAACTACTACCTGGTGCGGAGCCCCAAGCAGCTCGAACGCGTGCTCAAGGAAATCGAGAACGCGCCGGGTGTCGTGCTCTACACGATCAGCGACGAGAACCTGCGTGCGCGGCTGGAAGAGCGCTGCCGGGAGCTGGGATCGCCTACGCTGGCCGTCATCGACGGCGCAGTGAACATGCTGAGCCGCTATCTCGGGCTCAAGTCGGCGCACAAGGTCGCAGGCCAGTACCACCTCGATGCCGATTATTTCCAGCGCATCGAGACGATCAACTTCGCGCTCCAGCACGATGACGGACAGCATACCGAGCACCTTCGGGAAGCAGATGTCGTGCTCGTAGGCGTCTCGCGCACATCGAAGACGCCCACCTGCGTCTATCTCGGCAACCGCGGCGTCAAGGCTGCCAACGTTCCGCTGGTTCCGGGCGTCGATGTTCCAGAAATTCTCACCGGGCCGAATGCGCCTCTTGTCGTTGCGTTGAAGATCTCGCCTGACAGGCTCGTGCAGATCCGCCGCCAGCGCCTTCTTTCCCTGAATGAATCTGCCGACACATCCTACGCCGACGAGGAAGCGGTGCAGGAAGAGATCACCCAGGCCAACCGCCTCTTCATGCGGATGAAATGGCCCACAATCGAGGTGAGCAGGCGCTCTGTGGAGGAAACCGCCGCCGCCATCCTCAACATCATCCAGGAGCATCGCCGCGACCATGGCTGATGCCTTGAACAATCCAGCGCATCGCCTTGTTCTTGCATCCAAAAGCGCAAGCCGCGCCGCCGTGCTTCGCGGCGCCGGTCTGACGTTCGAACAGATCACGGCGGGTGTGGATGAAGAGTCGATAAAAGCCTCCCTGCGTGTGGAGGGCGCAAGCTGTGCGAAGCAAGCAGACATCCTTGCCGAGACAAAAGCGCTGAAGGTCTCGATCTCTCACCACGGCGTCATCCTCGGCGCCGACCAGATGCTCGATCTCGAAGGCGAGGCCTTCGACAAGCCCGCTGACCGCGAGGAGGCGCGCGAGCACCTGAAAAAACTCCGCGGCAAGACGCACATCCTGCAGACGGCGCTTGTTGCCTGCGTGGAGGGCGTGGCCGTCTGGCGGCATCTGGCCCAGCCTAGGCTGCGGATGCGGAACTTCTCGGACGAGTTCCTTGAGGCTTATCTCGACCAGACCGTGCCGGACATCCTCACCAGCGTCGGCGGCTACCAGCTTGAGGGCAGGGGAGCTCAGCTGTTCGAACGCATCGAGGGCGATTACTTCTCGATCCTCGGCCTGCCGCTGCTGCCGCTGCTGCAATGGCTTCGCGATCGCGGTACCATCCCCGCATGAGTGTTTCGGCTTCAACCCGGCTCTACGGCGTCGTGGGCGATCCCGTCGGCCATTCCCTTTCCCCGCTGACCCACAACCGCTGGATGCGCGAGGCGAAGATCGACGCCGTCTACGTCGCCATCCAGCTACAGTCGGCCGATCCAGCCGGCGACTTGCGGCTTATGGCGCAGGAGGGCGCGTGGCCGAAAAACGCGAGCAATTCCTCCTACTCGTTCCCGATTATCCCGCCCGGGCTCGATGAGCGGACGCTTGAGGACGCAGCCTTCTCCGGCCTCAACATCACCTTGCCGCACAAGGCCGCCGCGCTGGCTGCCGCGGTGAGACCTTCGCCTGAGGCGAAGCGCATTGGGGCCGCAAACACGCTGGTGGGAGAATCCGGCGGCTGGGCCGCCCACAACACGGATATCGACGGGTTTTCCATCGCCCTCGACCACGCCATGAACCATCAAAAGCCAGGGCGGGTGGTCCTTATCGGGGCAGGCGGGGCCGCCCGCGCGGCCGCCCTTGTGCTCGCGGGGCTTGGCGTTGAGCTTGCTATCGTCAATCGTTCGAGGGCGAGGGCTGTCGCGCTTGCGAACGAACTCGCGCCTGGGGCGGAGACTGGGGACTTGGCTCAACTGACAAGCCTTGCTGAAACGGCCGATATCGTCGTCAATTCGGCGAGCCTGGGCCATTCCGGCGCAAGCCTGCCTCAGCTGCCGGCCGGCAAGGGCCGTCCGTTTTTCGACATGACTTATGGCAAGCCGGCGGCCGCCACGCTGGGCGCGGCGCAGGCCGCCGGCTGGGCCCCGCACGATGGCCTGCGCATGCTGGTCGGTCAGGCGGCTGCAGCCTTCAAACTCTGGTTCGACATAACCCCGGATAGCGCCACGGCGCTTGCCGCATGCGAAGCCGCTGTGAAGGCGCGCGCATGATCAAGCTTGCACTCACCGGATCCATCGGCATGGGCAAGTCGGCGACCGCCGCGCTGTTCGCGGCGCGCGGCATTCCCGTCTACGACGCCGACGCCGCCGTTCACTCCATCTACGGCAAGGGCGGGGAGGCAGTCGCCCCGCTCGAGTGGGCCTTCCCAGGCGTCATCGGAAAAGACGGCGCCGTCGACCGCAACAGGTTGCGCGAGAAGGTCGCCAAGAACCCCGAGGCGATGAAGAAGCTCGAAGTCATCGTCCATCCCATCGTCGCCGGCCTGCAGAACGCCTTCCTGGATAAAGCCGCGGCCGACGGGGCTGACATCGTCGTACTCGACATCCCGCTCCTGTTCGAAACCGGCGGTGAAAAGAAGGTCGATGCAATAGTTGTGGTTACAGCCCCTGCGGACGTCCAAAGGGAGCGCGTCCTCGCCCGCAACACCATGACTGCGGATGAGTTCGAGGCGATACTCGCCCGCCAGACGCCCGATTCGGTCAAGCAGAAGCGCGCGGATTTCGTCATCAATACAGGGCTTGGCTTTCCATATGCCGAGGCCCAGGTCGATGCGATCCTCGAAGCCCTGCGCACCCGCATCCGGCTGGCGCAGGAACAGGCGGATGCCTAGATAAGGCCCGCACACCGAGACAGGGCCTTATGAGAGAGATCGTCTTCGATACCGAAACCACCGGGTTCGACCACGACAAGGACGACCGTATCGTCGAGGTCGGCTGCGTCGAACTGGTGAACTACCTGCCCACGGGCAAGGAGTTCCAGATCTACATCAATCCTGGCCGGGCCATGGGCGAGGGCGCGATGCGCGTCACCGGCATCACCAACGACATGCTCAAGGGCAAGCCCTCCTTCTCCCATCCGGACGTGGTCGACCGGCTGATGGAGTTCTTCGGGGACAGCATCATCGTCGCCCACAATGCGGAATTCGACCGCAACTTCCTCAATGCCGAACTGACCCGGCTCGGCCGCGCGACGGTGCCGAAAGACCGGTTCGTCGACACCGTGGTCCTCGCCAGAGAGCACCGCCCCGGCTCGCCCGCCAGCCTCGACGCCGTCTGCAAGCGCTTCAACATCTCGCTCGAGGGCAGGGAGCTGCACGGCGCGCTGAAGGACGCGCGGCTGCTCTCCATGTGCTATCTCGAACTGAAAGGCGGCCGCGAGCGCGCCTTCGATTTCGCGGCCAAGAACAACGGCGCCGCGGCCCAGGCCGCCAATATCGCACGCGCCCCACGCCCCACGCCGCTCGCCCCGCGCATCCACGCCGAGGAGCAAGCCGCGCACGATGCCTTCGTGGCGACGCTCGGCGAGGCCGCGATCTGGAAGAAATACGCCTGAACGTGTGGTCCTAGGCCTGGGCCTGTTCGGCTTCGGCCCTTGCGCGCTGCTGGCGGTAGAGGCTGACGAAATCGATCGGGTCGATCATCAGCGGCGGGTGGCCGCCGTCACGCGTGATGTTGGCGATGATCGCCCTCGCGAACGGGAAAAGCAGCCGCGGGCATTCGATCAGCAGTAGAGGCTCCATGTCCTCGCGCCGCGCGCCCTGCAGCTGGAACACGCCGGTGTAGATAAGCTCGGCGATGAAGACGACGGTCTCTTCCTTCTTGGCCTTGGCCGAGAGGCGCAGTTCAACGGCAAAAACCGCATCCTGGGGCGGGCCCGGCTCGACCCGGACGTCGATCCCGAGCTCGATTTCCGGGGAGCCGCCGCCTTGCTGGGCGGCCGCAAAGAGCCCCGGATTTTCGAATGAAAGGTCCTTCACATACTGCGCGAGGACACGGATCACCGGCGAAGTGGCGGCCTCGGCTTCCCCATTACCCTGTTCCGGAGACGGCGTGTCGGACATCAAATTCCCCTGTCACATTCCCAGTCACAGGGGTTTTGCGGTCCAATCTTGGCATCCTGTGAAGGCAGGGCGGCTATCACGCTGCTGCGACCCTCGCAACAGCAGGCTGACTTGGGGGGTTTTGTGTCTATATTGGACAAGGGCGGGAGAAACGTATCTCCTGTCCCTCCCGAAAGACTTGCTGGCAAGCATTGAAGGCGTCTCTTGAGTATCGAGCTTATTGTCCTGGCGGCGATCGCGGTCTTTGTGATTTCGCGGCTGTACGCCGTTCTTGGCTCCAAAACGGGCCATGAGCCGACCCCGCGTCGGCTCAAGGAAGCCCCTGTCCGCACCGCCGAGCGGGAGGAAGAGACCCCCACCGAGGAAGAACGCCCCCGTATGCGCCCCGCCTTCACCGGCCCGGCGGCAGGCGGCATGGAAGCGATCGCCGCCATCGACACCCAGTTTAACCCGGACGATTTCACCAAGGGCGCCCGCCGCGCCTATGAGCTGATCGTCGCCGCCTATGCCGATGGCGACCGCGACGCCCTGCGCCTTCTGGTCGATGACGATGTGATGGAGGTCTACGCCGCCGCCATCGCCGAGCGTGAAAAGGCCGGTTCGGAGCCGATGCGCCTCGTCCGCCTGCGCCAGGCCAAGATCGTCGAGGCGTCGGTCGACGCCGTGAGCATGGCCCGCGTGGCCGTTTCGTTCGAAAGCGAGCTTTCCGACGGCGAGACCATGCGCCCCGCCAAGGAAATCTGGACGTTCAAGCGTCCGCTCAAGAGCCAGGACCCGAACTGGCTGCTCGATGAGGTCGCTACGGCGTCCTGAGTTGGTTCCCGGTAACCGGCTCGTGCTAATCCTCCCATATGACCCGCCGCCTCTCCTCTGAAGAGCGCCGCCTGTGGAGCCGTGTGGCCCGCACGGTTCGGCCTGTGTCCGGCCGCGTGGTCGAGGCCGAGCCTGAAGACGTCGAGGTCAAATCGACCGGCGGGCCCTTCGTTGCTGCAAAGGCCGAAAGAGCAGGGGAGGCGGAGGCCAGGCGTCCCCATCGCCCCGGCGCGCCGGAGGACCTATCCGGCCAGCGCCGCATTCGCCGCGGCCAGATGGAGATCGAGGCCCGGCTCGACCTGCACGGCCACACGCAGGATACGGCCCATCGCGAGCTCGTCGACTTCATCGTGCACGAGGCGGCAGGCGGCGCGCGCTGCGTTCTCGTGATCACCGGCAAGGGCCGCCTCGGCGCAGGCGTGCTGCGCTCGCGCCTGCATGACTGGCTCGGCGATCCGGCCCTGCGCCCCATCATCGCCGGCCACGCAACGGCCCATGTGCGCCATGGCGGGGAGGGGGCGACTTACATCTTTCTGAGGATGCCTCGCCGGCTCTAGTGGATCCGCGAGCCCTTGAGCTCGACATCGGCAAACTGCCACATCGCCTTGAAGTGTTCGCGGTGCATGTCGGCCTCTGCCGTCTTCTTCTGGGCGTCCAGCGCCTGGATCAGGCCGAAGGTTGACCAGCCATTGTGCGGATACTGCTTGAGGTCCTTCTCATAGACGCCTTGCGCGTCGGCATAGCGTTTCGCCTGGATCAGCGCCGCGCCCAGCGACTGGCGCGTGGGATAATACCAGAAGGGCGGCTCGGTGTAGGGCAGGGCGTCTTGCCCCGCGACCGCCGCCTCGAAGCTGGCGATCGCTTTCTTGGTGTCTTTGCCCGCAAGGGCGATCTCGCCGAGCAACAGATTGTCTGCGATCGAGAGCAGGGCGCTCGCCGGGAAATCATTGCCGTCGAGGAACATGACCTTGTCGTTGGCTTTCAGCGGAACGAGAGCGGCTTGCTCTGCCTTCGCGGCTTTCACGTCGCCCTTGTTGGCCAGCGCCACGCCGCGGCCGTAATGCCAAATGGCGTTGGAATAGGCGAGGTCGGCCCGCGGCTGCGGCTCGGCGAGAATCTCGTCCCAATGGCCGAACTGCACCAGAGCGAGCAGCGGGATGGTGTGGAAGAATTCGACCGTCGGGAACTGGTCGATCTGCTCCAGCCGCACATTGGCCGCCAGCTTCCGAGCCGCCTCGATCGAGACTTTGCTTTGCCCCTGCATCGACGCCGCCGACCACAGGAAGTGGATGTTGTGGGGGTAGTACATGGCAGGATAGAAGCCCTGCGCATTGCACTGGGCGATGTAGTTTTCGTCGACCTTCGCCGCTTCGATGTTTGCCTTGGCCGCATCGTTGTAGCGTCCGACACGCCAGTAGATGTGGGCCGGCATGTGGACGAGGTGGCCTGATCCCGGCGCCAATGTGAGCAGCGTATCCGACGCTTTCTCGGCTTTCTCGGGCGAGGAGGAGGCCTCCATCGCATGGAGATAGAGATGAAGCGCCAGAGGATGCCGCGGATTGCGCGCGATCGTCTGTTCCAGCGTTGCGATCACCGGCACGATCTCGGGCCGCGGGGTTTCGGAATCCGACCAGTAATTCCACGGCATGGTGTTCATCCACGCCTCGCCATACATCGCCGCGATGTCGTCGTCGGCGGGATAGGTTTTCACCAGCCCGCCCAGCGCCTCGGCATAGGCCGTATCAAGCTGCGTGCGGTCATCGACGGGTTGGGCGGCGTAGCGCTTCGTCAGGGCCTGGATCAGATCCTGTTCGACCTGCGGCTTGCCTTTCTCCAGAGACACCGCCTTCTCCAACGCCTTGAAGGCTGCGACCTGTTCGTCCTTCGACATGATCGCCTTGCCCTTGGCGGTCACGTTGATGTTGGGGCCGGTCGCCAGCGCCTCGCCCCAGAAACACATGGCGCAGGTCGGATCGAGTTTTTGGGCGGCGCGGAAGGAGCGAATCGCCTCGGCATGGTTGAAGCCGAAGGCGAGCATCATGCCCTGGTCGAAATAGCGCTGGGCGGCGGGATCCTTCGTATCGATCACCCGGTGATATTCGCCCATGCCGGCAAACAGCGGCGCGCCGGCGCGCTTTACAAGTTCTGCGTCCGTCTCGGGCTTTGCCGCCGTGCACGCGGCGACGATGGCAAATGCAATCAATGGGAAAACTGCGCGCATGTGACCCCTCCATGGCAAGCGAGGAGAGACTATCACTCGCGCCGGGGAGGGGACAGTGGACCCGTGGTTCAGGGCTGGCCGCGTGAGGTCTTCTCCTCGATTCCGGATTTGCCCTGCCGCTTTTTCAGCTCCGCCGCTACGGTATCGAGCGACACGCCGCGCGAGCGCAGCGCCACGAGCAGGTGATAGACAAGGTCGGCAGCCTCGCCGGCCACTTCCTTGTCGCCCTGCGCCATCACGGCGAGGGCGGCCTCGACGCCTTCTTCTCCGAGCTTCTTCGCCGTCATCGGCGGGCCGCCCGCAAGCAGCTTTGCTGTCCATGATGACGAGGGGTCCGCGCCAGCGCGCGCATCGATGGTCTTGGCGAGTTCGTTCAGCACTTCGCCGAGGAAGGCGGATGGGCCGAGCGGATCGTTTCCGGAATAATCGGTCATGCGTCCCCTCTATGCATCTTCAGGCAGCCTTACCGGCGCGCCTGCTCTCGCCAGCGCGCGCTTTGCATCGGCGACGCTCGCCTCGCCGAAGTGGAAGATCGAGGCGGCGAGCACCGCATCGGCGCCGCCCTTCATCACGGCCTCGGCCATGTGCTCGACATTTCCGGCGCCGCCCGATGCAACGATGGGCACGCGCACCACATCGCGAATCGCGCGCAGCAGGTCGATGTCATAGCCGTCCTTGGTGCCGTCGCGGTCCATCGACGTCACGAGAATCTCACCCGCGCCCAGCTCGGCGGCGCGCCTAGCGAACTCAACGCCGTCGAGACCCGCGCTCTTTCGCCCGCCATGGGTATAGACGCCCCAGCGCAGAGGCTCGCCCGGTCCGCTCTCGCGCCGCACATCGAGCGCCATCACGACAGCCTGCGATCCCACCTTGCGGGCGCAGCGGGTGAGGATCGAAGGCTCGAGCACTGCAGCCGTGTTGATCGCGACTTTATCCGCGCCCGCTTTCAGCATGGCGACCATGTCGTCGGGCGTGCGCACGCCGCCGCCGACGGTGAGCGGCATGAAGCAGGCATCCGCCGTGCGCTGTACCACATCGATCATGGTCGAGCGGTTCTCATGGCTTGCCGTGATGTCGAGGAAGCAGAGTTCGTCTGCGCCCTGCTTGTCATAGGCTCTGGCGAGCGCCACCGGATCGCCGGCATCGCGCAGGTCGACGAAGTTGACGCCCTTCACGGTGCGCCCGTCTTTCACGTCGAGACACGGGATTACGCGGACTTTCAGCATGGGTCTTCTCTCGCGCGGGGCAGGGCGCAGGTCAATGTCATCCATCATCTGCTCCGATATCGCGGCGCAGATGGGGCGAAAGCCGTGTGGCGAGCGAGCGTTTCGCGCGCCTGCGGTCGAGTTGAGGATCGTTCGGGTCTGAAGGCGGAGACCGGTCCGCCTTGGGGCGGGGCCGGTCAGGACTCGCGAAGCGTGCGAGCCATCTGAGAATGTCCATGATGTCCTGAAATGCTGGAGGGGAGAGCAGCGTGGTGCGTGCAATTTCGATTTCGCATCTGGCTCTCCTTTCCTCATTTCAGGCCCGCGCGTTGACGCGCGCGTCGGCTGTTGATCAGCGCGCGCCGCATAGCACACGCCAAATTGTCTGACGACAAATTTCGTGTCTGGCGCCTTGATCTTGCCGCGAAGCGCGATCATACACCCGCTCCTTCGCAGGCGATGGTCGCCTGTGATTTGCGAGAGAGCTGACAAGAGTCGATGGCGCACCCAGTCATCAATTGGATGCTGAACACCGCCGGGTCGCATGACCTGTGCGGTAGCAAGCGCATGCTTTCTCGCGGAGGCGGAATGGGCTGAGGCCTTTTCCAGTTCGGTTTCCCGAACCCCTCCCGAGCGATGCTCCGGAGGGGTTTTTCGTTTCCGGCCCCACGGAGTTCCTGAAGAGGAAACCAAAAGGAGAGTTTCAAAGTTCCAGGTGGTGAAGGCGCGGATTTCTTCGTGGAAAAAAAGAGCCGCTCCGTCTGTTCCCCTGGAAGCCTATTGCGGTGGTGAAGAGGAAGGATACTTCGCTCAAAACGGCTGCCTCCACTTTTGGCAGTGTCGGCTGGTGCGTACCGTGGAAGCGCCCTCGCGAGGGGCGTTGCGACGCGGGTTCGGGCTTCTCTCGAAAGGGAGCGGCCTTGCGAAACGAGCCGTCTTTCCGTCCTCGACTGTTCCCCGCATCCAGACGCCGCTCCGGTGGTGAAGAGGTCTGATACTTCGCTGTTAACGACGGGGTTGCGGGTTCGAATCCCGCCAGGTTCTCCACTGTGAACCTGTAGCTCAACGGTAGAGCACGTGCCCGAGGGGTCGAAAGAACCCGAAGGCGTCTCAGATTTCGCATGTTCCCCGGATCGGCCCAGTCTTTCGGGACGAGGGCTTCCAAGACGACCAGAGAGACATCTGGAAAACCATAGGTTTGGCGGTGGTGAAGACGTCGCGTTCTTCGCAAGGGAGAAAGGCTGGCCGGGGCTCGTCCCTGACCAAGCGCTCTGCCTCCCGCAAGGGAGGGCTCGCGATGTCGCCTGTTCCCCGTCATCCAGAACCGGCCGGTGGTGAAGAGACCGATACTTCGCCTCATAAGCGCGAGGTCGCGGGTTCGAATCCCGTCGGGTCAACGCTCCCTTTGAGTTCGTGCTCATGGGGAGATTGGCCTGTAGCTCAGTGGTAGAGCGCGCATGTGCGGTCTCGACCGTTCCCCGGCTGGCATTTTCTTTTTGTGCGTGCCTGATGTGAAGTGAAGAAAGAGAAGGGAGGAAACTCCGATGGCCAAGATCAACAAGCAGTCTCACGTGCGCACGCACGAGGGCGCGAAGGGCAGGGCGTTCGCCCCGGAGCAGGAGCTGCGCCGGGCGCTGATGACCTGCATGCTCTGGGAAGACCAGTTCTACGAGGACGGCGTTTCCATCGCCGAACGCATCGGCGCGCTTGTGCCCAAGGTCGAGGCCGAAAAGGTCGCGGCCATGGCTGTGGAAGCACGCGAAGACATGAAGCTGCGCCACGCGCCGCTTCTGGTCGTGCGCGAGATGGCGCGTCATGAGGGCCACAAGGCGCTCGTGGCCGATACGCTCGATCGCGTGGTTCAGCGTCCCGACGAGTTGACCGAGTTCCTGGCGATCTACTGGTCCGACGCGCTCGGTCCGATGCAGCAACGCAAGACGCGTGCGGTGTCGGCCCAGGTGAAGAAGGGCCTCGCCCGGGCGTTCGCCAAGTTCGACGCTTACCAGCTCGCCAAGTACAACCGCGATGGGGCTGTGCGCCTTCGCGATGTGCTGTTCCTCACTCACGCCAAGCCGAAGGATGCGGCGCAGGAAAAGGTCTGGAAGGAGCTCGTGGACGGCAAGCTCGCTGCGCCTGACACCTGGGAGGTCAAGCTCTCGGGCGGGGCCGACAAGCGGGCGACGTTCGAGCGGCTGATCGCCGACAAGAAGCTTGGCTCGCTGGCCTTGCTGCGCAACTTGCGTGGGATGCTGCTGGCGGGCGTGCCCAAGGCGACGATCGGCGCGGCGCTGGACGAGATGCGGACGGATCGTGTGCTGCCCTACCGCTTCATCGCGGCGGCGCAACATGCACCCGACCTCGAGCCGGAACTGGAATCAGCCATGTTCCGGTCGATCGAGGGGCACGCCAAGCTCACCGGCAAGACGCGGCTTCTGGTCGACGTCTCGGGCTCGATGGATGGTGCGATCTCGCAGCGTTCGGAGATGCGCCGGCTCGATGCGGCTTGCGGTCTGGCTGTTCTCGCGCGCGAGATCGGCGAGGACGTGGAGATCTTCACGTTCTCGAACGACGTGAAGAAGGTCGCCCCGCGCCGGGGATTTGCCCTGCGCGACGCCATCGTGAACTCCCAGCCGCATGGCGGGACGGAACTCGGCAAGGCGATCGGCGAGGTCGACAAGAAGGACGTGCGGTTGATCGTCTTCACGGACGAGCAGTCGCATGACGTTGTCCCGGCGCCGAAGGGCGTGGGTTACATGGTCAACGTTGCGTCCTACCAGCACGGCGTTGGTCACGGGCCCTGGCGCCGGATCGATGGCTTCTCGGAGAAGATCCTCGACTGGATCATCGCGACCGAAGAAGGCTGAGAACAGGGGAGGGCCGCGTCTCGCAAAGGGCGCGGGCCTTTCTCATTTGCGCTTGTCCTTTGCCGCCGCTCGCTGCTCCTCAAGCCGGGCGCCGCGCAGCATGTTGGACATGGCGTAGTTGCCTTCGTGGCAGGCCCATTCATAAATCTTTTCGTCCGAGCGGAGCAGCGACATCTCCGCTGTCCATGGCGCAGTGTAGAGAGCGGAATCTTCGACGGTGAAGGAGTAGAGGATTTCATCCCGGCTGGTTCGCTGGAAGCGTTCGACGATCTTCGAGCGCGGGGAGATCGGAAAGTTTGCGTAAGGCGCCACGCGAATCCGGTCGGTCTCGGCAAAGCCCGAGGTTTCGATAACGAGCGTGTCGCCCTCCCAGCGACCGCGGCCACTCGCGGCCGGCGCCGGGACGCCATCCTTCAGCGGGATGACGCGGGCGATCCCATACGTCTCTGCCAGAGCCATGAAATGGTCAGGCGTCTGGACGATCTGGCGCATATTGCCCGCCGGAAGGACAAAGAGCGGGGCAACAGCGTTGGATGTCACGTTGCAGCGTTCGGGCGGCGGCCTTTGTTCCGGCCCGTCGAGTCCGGGCAGCGGTGGCGGGCCTCGCCGGGCGCGCGCAGCAGCCGTCAACGGCAGCTTTCCGTCAGCAGGATCGACAATGAGGGATGAGCGCGCCCTGCCATCGACGATGACGAGACTCCTGACATCGATGCTTTCGAGTGGGCCGAGCGGGTCGCGTGCATCACGTTCGGCCCACAGAGTCTGGAACAGCGCTTCGGCTTCTGATGGCGATAGGATCAGGGATGTTGCCTGCGGCGGCCGTTCCAGCGGCGTGAGCCAGGCGCTCGACCAAACGCCCTGGAAATCCGGCTTGCCGTCCGAGGTGCGAGGATAGTCCTGAGCTAGCGCGCCGGGCGCGAGGACTGCCGCCACCATGAGAACGATGCTTCGGTTCAGGAACATATGTGAGGCCCCCCAGCCTCCTATCCTCGTGACGCGATCAGCGCTTCGACCGGATCGATGTCGCCATCGTAGAGCGCGCGGCCGAGGATGGCGCCTTCGATGGCGCGGCCTTTTCGATTCCGGAGCGCGGTGATGTCATAGACGCTTTTGAGGCCGCCTGACGCAATCACGGGAATCGAAACTGCGTCGGCCATGGCCCCGGTGAGATCGAGATTGACGCCGGTCTTGAGGCCGTCGCGGCTGATGTCGGTGACGATGAGGGCGGCGACGCCGCAGCCTTCGAAGACTTTGGCGAGGTCGAGCGCGAGCATCTCGGTGGTTTCAGCCCAGCCCTGGACGGCGACCTTGCCATCGCGAGCATCGATGCCGACGGCCACCTGGCCGGGGAAGAGTTTGGCGGCGTCCTTCACCAGCTGCGGATCGCGCACGGCGGCCGTGCCCAGGATCACGCGGGCGATGCCGGCGTCCAGCCAGCGTTCGATCTGAGCGAGGCTGCGTATGCCGCCCCCGAGTTGAACGGGCGAGCGCATCGCATCGAGAATGGCTGACACCGCATTGTGGTTCACACTCTCGCCCTCAAACGCGCCGTTGAGATCGACGACGTGCAGATGTTCGAAGCCCATGGCGGCGAAGCGCAGCGCCTGGTCCGCGGGATCGTCGTTGAACGAGGTCGCGGTCTTCATCTCGCCGCGCAGCAGGCGGACGCAGACGCCGTCTTTCAGATCAATGGCGGGGTAGAGCTTCATCGCTTAAGGCTTCCAGCGCAGGAAGTTGGCCAGGAGCATCTGACCGGCCTGCTGGCTCTTCTCGGGGTGGAACTGCGTGCCGAACATGTTGTCGCGCGCCACAGCGGCGACGAACTTGCCGCCGTAATCGCATGTAGCTGAGATGTGGTCGCGGTGCTCCGGTGTCAGGGCGTAGGAGTGCACGAAATAGACGTGCGGCTCTTTTCCGAGGTTGGCGAGGACCGGGTGGGATTTGAGATCGGTGAGTACGTTCCAGCCCATGTGCGGGATGGGCAGCGACTTGTCGGAGGGCTTGAGCTTTTCGACGGCGCCGGGAATCCAGCCGAGGCCGCGTGTTTCCGCATCTTCCCTGCCGACATCGGCCATCAGCTGCATGCCGACGCAGACGCCGAGGAAGGGCGAGCCTTTCCTGAAGACGGCTTCGATCATCGCGGGGGTGACGCCCTGGCGGGAGGCAAGGCCCGCGGCGCAGTCTGCAAAGTGGCCGACGCCGGGCAGCACGATGCGGTCGGCCGCGCGGATGCGGTCGGGATCGTCGGTCAGGGTCACGTCCAGCCGGATTTCCGCATGGTTGGCGGCGGCCTCAAGAGCGCGCTGCACCGAACGGACATTGCCCGAGCCATAGTCGATGATCGCCAAGCGGGTCATGAGCAGCCTCTAGCGCGGGGCAGGGCGAATGTCATCGTTCCAGTGTCCGGGTTTCCGTATCAGGGCCGGAGCGGATCGGGCGCCTCCTGCTGGGCGAAAAGCCGGGGCGGCCTAAATCCTTCAAAGCCCGGTAGGGACTGCCGGTAGAGGATTGCCACATGAAGAAGCTGGATATCCGGGACTATCTGGACGCTACCTCCGGCGTGAAGGGCTGGTTCTTTCCCATCGATGCAGCGCTTTTCGGCGCCGTGGACGAGATCCAGAAGCTGGAGGGGATCAAGGGCAACCTGTTCGAGATCGGCGTGCACCATGGAAAATCCACCGTGCTGCTCACCCGGATGGCGAGGGGCGACGAGAGCATCGGCGCCTGCGATATCTTCGAGAACCAGGACCTCAACAAGGATGCTTCCGGCAAGGGCAATCTCGACATCTTCCGCGCCAATGTCCGCAGCCTTGGAAGGTCCGGGCAGGAGAGGCTGAACGTCTTTGCGAAATCCTCCGAGGCGCTGACCGCCGAGGACACGGGTGAGTGCCGGTTCTTCCACATCGATGGCGGGCACTGGCCGGAGATCGTGATGGCGGACTTGGTCACGGCCGACCGTGCGCTGGTTCCCGGCGGCGTCATTGCGGTGGACGATGTGTTCAATCCCAACTGGCCGGGCGTGGGCGAGGGCTTCTACCGGTTCATGCGCGAGCATCCGGGAAAATTTGCGCCGCTGATCATCGGGGCGAACAAGATCTTTCTCGCGCGGCCCGGTTTCGTGGCGACGTTCAAGAAGTACTGCTCCCCGCCGCAGGCGTTCGCCAAGCTGATCGACACGGGGCCGTTCTCGTTCGAGGACAAGGGCTGGATGGGGCAGGAGGTGCTCACGGCGATCCGCCATTCGTGGGTGGACATCTCGCCGATGCGCGCCGCCCTCTCGCATATGAAGGCGGCAAGGGGCGTGAGGCAGTTGCTGGGGCGTTAGTCGGTTCCTGTCTTGCTGTGAGGGGCGCCGACCGGTTTTGATTCCGGCGATCCGCGCTCGCGCAGGAAGATCGAGAGCACGATCAGGAGGCCGGTCGAGAGAAACTCGCTCTGCCAGTTCTGAAACGACTCGAACCAGAACTGCGAACTTCCCAGATGATCGAGAACTGTTGGCGGCGCCTCGCCGATCTCGATCGCCCTCTCTGCAGCATCGCTTGCGCTGCCGAGAAGGTGGAGCACGAAGGATATTCCGAACAGGAGAAGCAGGCCGAGGCCGAGCGAGTGCGCGTATAGGGTCCGCACAATCTTGCCGGCGCGCACGGGCCAGGGCGCGTTCCTGTTGTTTGCATCGAGTTTTGGGTCGCGGTCCTGGGGCGCCGCCTTGTCCGGATCTTTCGACTCCGGGCTGCCGCGCTGGAACAGGTAGGCGGTCAGCATGACGTAGGTTCCCATCTGCAGGAACTCGCTCTCCCAGTTCTCGAAGACGCTTGAGACGAATGCGCCGCTGCCGAGATAGCTCGCCAGTTCCAGAGCGGGCGCGCCATCGCGCACCCGCTCTTCATTGTTGTTGATCCAGCCGGCGAGGGCATGGCCGCCAATGCTGATGGCGAACAGCAGGAAGAGAGCGACCGAGAGGCCGTTGTCGCGGAGCCAGTTGCGCTTCTTCGTCTCGGGCGGTTTTACCTCAGGCAAGCGTTCTCACCTTTGGCTCGCGGTCCCAGAAGCGCATGCCGGCGGCCTTGATGAAGTCGGGGCCGAGGCCGGTGACGCCCTTGTCTTTTTCAACGCCCGCCTTGTCGAGCAGGGCCTTGGCGCCGTCGGATGCGCCGATCGCTTTCAGGTGGCCGAAGGCGTCCATCACGAACTGAACGGCGGCGCCGTCCTTGGCCAGCATCTCCGCGGCGGCCGGGGCGAGCACCAGAGCGATCGCGTCGACGGTGACTGAGGGCGTTCCGGCAAGCTGGCCGTCTGCGGCAAGGACTTTTCCGCCCTTGAGCTTGGCGCCGCCGACCTTGGGAGCGATGAGCACGGCCTTGCCCTTGGCCGCGACGACCGCGTCCTTGACCGCGTTGATCTCGGCGAGGTCCGAGCCGTCGGCGAACAGAATGCCGACGCAACGGCCTTCCAGCGTCTTGCGCTGGCGCGGGCCCTCGATGATGCGCAGGGCGGGGGAGGGGTCGAGATCCACCGGCTTGGTTGCGGCGGGTGAGGCTTTTGGCAGCGGCATGCCGAGACCGTCGGCGACGCGCTGGGCGAGGTCGGGGTCGACGTTGACGAGGTTGCTCATCATGCGGACGCGGACATGGGCGAGGCCGACCTTGGAGAGTTCGAACACCAGCGCGGAGGCGAGGTGCGCCTGTTCGGAGGCGTGCAGCGAGTGGAAGAACATGCGCGCCTGGCTGTAGTGGTCGGCGAAACTTTCCGCGCGAATGCGGAGCTTACTGCCATCGGATTCACGTTCGGCTTCCTCGAACGTGACGAACCCGGTTTCTGGGCATTCGCGTGGGCCGGTGATTTCGCCGGCTTCGTTGAGGCTGTTGGGTTCGTAGTTGGCGCGGCCCTTGGGCTGCAGCATCTGCATCATGCCGTCGCGCTGGAAGTTCATGACCGGGCATTTGGGTGCGTTGATCGGGATCTGGTGGAAGTTCGCCGAGCCGAGGCGGCTCTTCTGGGTGTCGAGATAGGAGAAGAGGCGGCCCTGCAGCAGCGGGTCGTTGGTGAAATCCACGCCCGGCACGATGTTGGCCGGGCAGTAGGCGACCTGCTCGGTCTCGGCGAAGAAATTGTCGGGCCAGCGGTCGAGCACCATGCGGCCGATCATCTTCACGGGGACGAGTTCTTCCGGGATGATCTTGGTGGGGTCGAGCACGTCGAAGTCGAAATTCTCGGCGAACTCTTCATCGAAGGTCTGGATGCCGAGTTCCCATTCGGGGAAATTGCCGGTGTCGATGCGCTCGAACAGGTCGCGGCGGTGATAGTCCGGATCGGCGCCGGCGATCTTGACCGCTTCGTCCCAGAGCGTGGATTGGACGCCGAGCTTGGGCTTCCAGTGGAACTTCACGAAGGTCGATTTGCCCTTGGCGTTGACCAGCCGGAAGGTGTGGATGCCGAAGCCTTCCATGGTCGCAAGAGAGCGGGGGATGGTGCGGTCGGACATCGCCCACATCACCATGTGCGTCGATTCCGGCATCAGGGAGATGAAGTCCCAGAAGGTGTCGTGGGCGCTCGCCGCCTGCGGATAGCCCTTGTCGGCTTCCATCTTCACCGAGTGGATCAGGTCGGGGAATTTGATTGCGTCCTGGATGAAGAAGACCGGGATGTTGTTGCCGACGAGATCCCAATTGCCCTCCTGGGTGTAGAATTTCACGGCGAAGCCGCGCACGTCGCGAGGCGTATCGACGGAGCCTGCGCCGCCGGCGACGGTGGAGAAGCGGGCGAAGACGGGCGTGCGCTCGCCGGCGCGCTGGAACAGGTCGGCTTTGGTGAGGTTGGTGAGCGGCTTGTAGGGTTCGAAATAGCCGTGGGCCGCCGAGCCGCGAGCGTGGACTATGCGCTCGGGGATGCGCTCATGGTCGAAGTGGAAGATCTTCTCGCGCAGGATGAAGTCTTCCAGCAGCACGGCGCCGCGCGGGCCGGACTTGAGCTGGTTCTGGTTGTCGGAGACGCGGATGCCCTGATTGGTGGTCAGATGGCCTTCGGGATCGTGCGGGCCTTTCTCGGGGACGTGCTGGTGGAGTTCGTCGGCAGCGCCGCGGTCCGAGGCAAAATCCTTCGATGCGGGCGGGCGCTTCTTGGTGGCCATGATGTTTCCTCTGGCGCCGCATCGCCGCCAGAGATCGGCAAGTGCGCGCACATCGAGGGACCTAGAACCATTCCAGCCTATTGCGAGCGACGGCTGCAAAGATTGGCGCCGGGCCAACCGTGCCGCTGCGTGAGCCTGGTCGAATGTATCAAATGAAAAGACAGAGGTTTCATCGCTGACGTCTTCTTCGGCTCGGCGTACGGGTTCGCGTTCGCAGCCATGGGCTGCGTTGGGCGGGCTTGGGCATGGGTGAGTTCAAGACGTGTCGAAGGCGGGATAGCCGAGTGCGGCGTCGAGCGCCTTCTGCGTGATTTCCATTTCCTCGAGGCCGGGTGGGCGGTGGAATCTCTCGTGGCCGGTCCAGTAAGGCGCGCCGGCTTCGGCGAGGCGCTGGACGGCGCCGGTGCGGCGGGCGAGGAGGAGGGCGAGGCGGCGGGTGGCGGCCTCAGGCTCGCGGAAGATGCGGAGCACGGTGACGAGGCGGCCGAGAAGGATCGGGGCAGGGCGCCGGATGTTGTCGTCGTAAGGATTGCTGCTTTCGAGATAGCGGAAGGCGTGGCCGCGTGGGGGACGCTGTTCGGCGCCGATGGTGAGCAGAGGGTCGGCGGGGAGGAAGGTGGAATAGGACGGCGAGGTTGGCGTTCGGATGGCGCGGGGCTGAGCGCCGGGCCCGGCCTGCAGCGGGCGATGAATCGCGAAGACGCGGAAGGGGCGGTCTGGTTTTTCTTTCGGTGCGGCAGGCGCCGGCTGAGATGGGGTTTCGGTTGTCTGGCCGGTCTTGGCGCCAGTCTTCGATCTGGGCGGGCGCGGGACGATGTTCAGCGCGAGAGCGGCGGCCAGGAGGAGACGGCGGAGGACGGCCTCCACGCTCCACAGCGAGCGCGCGAGGATGGCGGCGTCCATGCGCGTGAGGCCGTAGTCGAGGAAGCGGGCGCGCTCGGGATAGTCCCGAAGAATCTGGCTGAAGATCCAGCGCAGCCAGGCCCACGGGCTGGGATCAACCGGCCATCGGGTTTGCTCGTCTTCGTCGGGGTCGTCCTCGAGGTCTGGCGCCGTTTGCATGCGCGCATTATCGCGCAGGTTGGGCCCCCTACAGTTCGAATACTGGAAATTTGTTTCAGTGCGTTGATTCTGCTCGGGGTGGCGCCGCGATACTGGTGGCGGGTTTTTGGAAACTTACCACCAGTATGGGCCGAGGCCGTGTGAGAACTCGGTTTCGGAGGTCCAGGCGGCACTCCGGCAAGAGCCGACGACCCCCGCGTCTGCTCATGCTCTCAGTTCGGCGATCAGCGGGGCGATCCCGATCAGCTTCATCGCCCGTTTGAGGT
>DASYKO010000167.1:0-4636 GCA_035995285.1 Hyphomonadaceae bacterium
TTCAACCTGAAATTTTTCCGTCCATCTGTCATGTCCCACCTTTAAGAGCACGTGGCTCGCGAACTCGGGGTTTCCACCCTTCGACACTCCGTATATCCCCCTTTCAGTTTTCGAGGGATATTTGTCCCCGAGCCCTGTTGCAGATGTCTCTATGGGCGATAGCATCCACGCATGCTCGAAATGCGCCCCTCCTGTGAGTGCTGCGACAAGGATCTCGATCCGTCGGGGGCCGACGCGCGCATCTGTTCGTTCGAGTGCACCTTCTGTTCGGCCTGTGCGGATGGCGTGCTCAAGGGCAAATGCCCGAACTGCGGCGGCGGCCTCGTGGCCCGTCCTGCACGCGCCAGGGAAAAGCTGGTGAAGCATCCGGCCTCCACCAAGCGCGTGGTGAAAGCGGGCGGCTGCCCGACGGCCTAGCCTCGCGTTTTCCGCGGAGCGGCAGGAGCAATTCTGAGGAGTAGCCGGTCGTTTGACGGGCGCTTTGCCCAGCGCGGGCCATCCGTCATTTTGACGGATCGTCTTCCCCGATACCTTGAATGGGGATTGGGACCGGCGTACCCAGCGCACATGGCCCGCCGCTGCCGACTCTATCTGATCACGCCGCCGGAAATCTCCGACATTGCGGCCTTCGCGTCCGCACTCGACGATGCGCTCGACGGCGGGGATGTCGCCTGCCTGCAGATCAGGCTGAAATCGCGCGAGGGCGTTGCGCCCCCCGACAGCCACATCCTCTCACTGGGCCGGCACATCGTTGCGCGAGCGCAAGATCGCGGCGTCGCCGTGCTGGTGAACGACCGGCCGGACCTTGCCGTGGAACTGGGCGCAGACGGCGCGCACATCGGACAGGGCGACATGCCCTACGCCCAGGCGCGCAAGCTGGTGGGGCCAAGCGGCATTGTCGGCGTCACCTGTCATGACTCACGCCACTTCGCGATGGAGGCGGGAGAAGCCGGCGCCGACTATGTCGCCTTCGGCGCCTTCCACCCGACGGACACGAAGGATGCGTCCACCAGGGCGGAGTCGGACCTGCTGACCTGGTGGCAGGACCTGATGGAAGTTCCCTGCGTCGCCATCGGCGGGATCACCACGCAGAACGCCCGCCCGCTGGTGCGGGCGGGGGCCGATTTCCTGGCGGTGTCGGCCGGTGTCTGGAAAAACGCGGCGGGCCCGAAAGAAGCCGTGCTGGCGTTCAACACGCTGTTTGCAGAGCTTGAGAGTTAGGTCAGCTGCGCGCTCCATCCAACGTCAGGGCAAGGTACAGACCCCCACCTGTCCTCCCCCTTGCAGGAGGGAGGGACCCTGGGGCTTTCAGCTTACAAACGGTCTGACTTCAGTGGCTGCAACAGTGATCGCAGTTCAATGCCCAATTCGAGCAACGCGGTCCCTCCCTCCTGCAAGGGGGAGGACAGGTGGGGGTCCGCTCCTTGTATTGCCGCTGGAGTGTAGCGCGATTGCCCTTCGCTTCGGGCGCCCCTTCCCCCGCCGTTCACCCCAAAAGCGAACCATCCTTGCACTTTGCCGCGTGGCGGCTAAGACGCGCCCACAAGCCCAAGGTATTTGACATGTCGCGCCCCTCCCCCACCGTCACGGTCATGATGGATGCTGCCCGCGCTGCGGGACGGCGGCTGATCCGCGATTTCGGCGAGGTCGAGAATCTGCAGGTGGCGCGTAAAGGCCCCGCGGATTTCGTCTCCACCGCCGACAAGAAAGCCGAAGAGATCATCCGCGACCGCCTCTCCAAGGCGCGCCCGGGTTATGGCTTTCTGCTGGAGGAAGGCGGCACGATCGAGGGATCGGACAAGACGCACCGGTTCATCATCGATCCGCTCGATGGCACGCTCAACTTCCTGCACGGCATTCCGCACTTTGCGGTCTCGATCGGGCTGGAGCGCGAGGGCAAACTCCGCGCCGGCGTGGTGTTCGACCCGATGCGCAATGAGCTGTTCTGGGCCGAGGAAGACCAGGGCGCCTGGATCGAGAACAAGCGCCTGCGCGTGGCCTCGCGCAAGAAGCTCAACGAGGCGGTGGTCACCACCGGCATCCCGCAGCTGGGCGTCGACGGGTTCGAGAAATTCATGAACGAACTGGTCGCCGTGCGCAGCGAAGTCGCCGCCGTACGCCGCTTCGGCTCTGCGGCGCTGGACCTCGCCTGGGTGGCCGCCGGGCGGTTCGACGGGTTCTGGGAACGCGGCCTGTCGCTCTGGGATGTCGCCGCAGGCTTCGTGCTGGTTCAGGAAGCGGGCGGCCTGGTCGTGGGGCTGAACAAGAAAGACGCCACCTTGGGTTCGTTCGTTGCGGCGAACACGTCGCTCGCGCCCAAGCTGGCCGAGCGGATCGAGGGCAAGATCACGAAACCCTCGGGCCCCACGGGCACCACCGGCAAGAAGCTGTTGCGGGACTGATCAGGTCTGCCTGCGCAACGAATTTGGACGCGCGCCGCCCCTAGCCTCCCTCGCCTTTCGCCATATCTGACCCATGCGGCAGAGGCGGATCGGCGACGTGCGCAACCAGCTTTTCACCTATGATGAAGCCAGGACGTCTGCGGCCCCCGGCGGCGCGCTGGCGAGACTCGTGGACTGGGTCGCGGCCTCGCCGATGAGCGGTCACCCGATGCGCGGCAAGGCCGGCGCGGTGTGCCCCTTCCTGCGCCAGGCGGCGCATGCGGATGCCTTCTGCGTGGGGATTTCCGAGGCCGGACCGCAGGATGAGGCCGCCACTTTCAAGCTGGTGCGCGGCCTGTTCGACGAGCTTTACCGGATACCGGCGGACAGCGAGCGCAAATCGCTGCGCTCGGCCGTGATCGGCTTACCGAACTGCACCGGGCCCGAGGGTGTCGCGATGCTCGAGCGCATCAACAAGCGGCACAAATACTACACGCTGGCGCGCATGCAGATGATCGCGTTCTTCCACGCCGACTCGCAGACCCCGGGCCTGTGGAACCCGGACTTCAAGCCGATGCGCTCGCCCTTTCCCGTGATTGGCGCGCGCTTCCTGGTCGAGCAGGACGCGGTGTTCGCCGCCAAATACAAGCTGATGATCCCGACCTACCTGATGCGCTTCGGCGTCCCCGGCGCGCGCAAGCTGGTGGCGGCGCGCGAGCAGCACCGATCGGCGAAGATCGAGGTTCCGACCGAAGCCGCCTGATCTACTGCTTGGCCGCCGCAGCGCCCGCGTCGATCTGGGCGACGAGGCCGTCGTCCAGACCCAACGCCACGGCGAGGTTCATGAGGAAGGCTTTTTCCTTCATCGAATCCGGATCGATCGCGATGCGCGCCGCGGTATAGACCTGCGCCTTCACTGCGTCCGTCTTCGCGGCGGCTGCCAGATCGGCCACCGAAGCGGGCTTGGCGAATTCATCGTCGAGAAATTTGGCGGAATAGACATCGAGGCCAGCGTTCTGCAGTCCGCCGACGATGCGCGAGCGCTCTTCATTGTCGATGGCGCCATCGCAGGCGGCGGCCGCGATCATGGCGCGCAGGATGAGGATGGCGGTGTCGTTGTCGGTCTGCGCATTGCCGGTCTCGCCGAACGGGCTTGCGGCCGGAGCGGCTTCGATAAGACCGGGCGCCTGCGGCGCCTGCTTGGCCTGATGGTTCTGGAACGCCTTGTAGGCAAGCCCGCCCACCATGGCGAGGCCGCCGAGCGCTGCCCCCGTGCCGACAAGTCCGCGTCCGCCCTTGGTTCCAAGCAAGAGCGCGCCGAGACCGCCGATGGCCGCGCCCGTCGCCAGCTTGTTGTTGGCGGCAAAGTCCTGCGCCTGTTTCAGGAGATCGCCCGCCGACTTGCCGCCGGTCACGCCCTTGAGCATCCCGTCCGCCTTGGCGCCGAGCCCAGTATTCTTCTCGATATCAGCCGCGCCCTGCTGCACGCCGGACATGGAATCCTTGAGCAGATTGCCGAGGAGGCCACCGACCTGACCCATCGCCCCCTGCGCCTGTTTCGCGCCATCAGCGCCGAGCATCTGGTTGAGGAGCTTGGTGGGATCGAACATGGGAAAGCCTCCGTGACGGGACGGAAGCTCCTTACACCGTTTTCGTGACGGCGGCGAATGTCCTGCAGCTAGCCTCGCCAGCTACCCTTCAAACGGCCAGAACGCCCGCACCTCGATCCGCCCGGCGCGCGCCATGGGGTGGCGCGAGGCGATCTCCACCGCTTCTTCGATGCTGTCGCACTCGAGGATGTCGAAGCCGAGGATCACTTCTTTGGCCTCGGTGAAGGGGCCGTCGGTGACCAGAAGTTTTCCCTTTCGGACGCGCACCGTCCTGGCCTCGTTCTTCGGCCGCAGCCGGTCGCCGGTGACGCGTTTCTTGCGTTTTTCGAGATCATCGACCCAGGCCTCGACCTCGCCCTTGGCCTCAGGTTTGTCGTCCGGCTCGCTGTCGGAACAGACGAACATCATGAATTGCATGGGGTTTCCTTGCCTGCCAAACTCGGAGGACGATCCGGCCGGCGCAGACCCGACAAAATGCGCGGCGACTTTTTTCAGCCCGACGTGAACTGCATCTCGGCCAGCTTGGCATAGAGCCCGCCGGCGCGGACGAGGCTTTCGTGGTCGCCCTGCTCGACCACCCGGCCATGCTCCATGACGATGATCCTGTTGGCGCGGCGCACCGTGGCGAGGCGGTGGGCAATGACC
>DASYKO010000168.1:0-21567 GCA_035995285.1 Hyphomonadaceae bacterium
GGAGTTCCGCCGATGCTCGGCTGGATGCGCGGTTTCATCAAGACGCCATGGGCCTTCGCCCTGTTTGCGCTTCTGGTGGTGTCCTTCGGCGTCTTCTACTCGCAGGACCCCTTCAAGGGCGTCTCGGGCGGCGGCTTCGTCTCGGTTGGCAACCGTGAAGTGACCCAGCGCGATGTCAACCGCGAGACCGAAAACCAGATCGAACGCATCCGTGAAGAGCAGAAGCAGGTCATCACCGCCAAGGAGGCTGCCCAGCGCGGCCTCACGCAGCAGGTGTTCCAGAGCCTAGTCTACCGCAACACAGTTCTGGCTTATGCCGACAAGATCGGCGTGAAGGCCTCGCCCTCCGCTGTTTCGAACCTTCTGCAGAACGCGCCGCGGTTCAAGGATCCGCTCGGCAGGCTCGATATGAACGCCGTGCGCGCCTATGCGAACGAGCAGAAGACAACCTGGCCGAAGCTCGAACAGGATATCCGCGACGACATCACCTTCGGCTACATCCAGGAAGCAGCCTTCGGCGGCATCAAGGCGCCTGAAGTCCTCGTGAAGCCCATGCTCGCCTATTTCGGCGAGCAGCGCACGCTGACGGTCGCGCGCATCAATGAAAAGACGCTGACCGAGCCCAAGCCGCCGACGCCGGAAGAGATCAAGACCTACTACGACGCCAACAAGGACAAGTTCCGCCAGCCGGAGCGCCGCCGCTTGTCGGTGCTGAGCTATTCGGCCAAGGACTATGTCGACAAAGTCAACGTTACTGAGGAGCAGGTCCAGGCCGAGTACACCCGCCGCATCCGCGAATTCTCCGGCCCCGAGAGCCGTGACATCGTCCAGTTCACCGGCAAGGACCGCGCAACCGTCCAGAACTTCGTCGATACGGTAAAACAGGGCAACTCGATCGAGGACGCCGTCAAGAAAGTTCCGGGCATCATCCCCGTAGACCTCACGCTCAAGCCCGGCGACCTCACCGACAAGTCCTACAACGACCAGGTCTTCGCCGTGCCTGCCAGCATGTTGAACCAGCTGCTCGGGCCAGTGAAGGTGGGCGAGTCCTACTTCGCTATCGAGATCAAGAAGATCACGCCCGGCGCTCCGCGGCCCCTTGCGGAGGTGGCCCCGTCCCTGCGCGAGACGCTGCGCAACAACGCCGCCAACAAGATGTTCTCCGACAGCGAAGAGTCCTTCTACGACATGGCCGGCGGCACATCGCTGGAAGAGATCGGCAAGAATATCGGCGCCCCGATCATCCAGCTTGCCCCCGTCGACTCCAACGCGCGCACGCACAATGGCCTGTCCTCCTCCCTGCTCCTCGCGCATCCGGAAGAAGCCCGCTCGTTGTTCACGCTCGGCCAGGGCCAGATGACAGACGTGATCAACTCGGAGATCACCGACAACCAGACGGGCGCCAAGCTGCCTGCCCGCTTCATCTTCCGCGTCGATGAGATCGTGCCCCCGGCCGTGCCGCCGATGGCCGAGATCGAAACGGACCTGCGCAACGCCATCATGGCGCAGAAGGTCCAGGAAGCCGCCGACAAGGCCGCCAACTCGATCGTCGCCGCCGTCAAAGCCGGCACGCCCTTCGCCAAGGCCGCCGCCGACCAGAAGATGTCGGTCCTGCCCGGCATCGTCGTGAACCGCGCCCAGCAGCAACAGGCCATCAGCCCCACCGTCGTCACCGGCGCATACGACCTCAAGCAGGGCGATATCGCGCTCATCAGGGGCGAAGGCAGCGAGCCGTGGGTCGTGCAGGTCGACAAGGTCGAGCCTGTCTCGTCTGAAACCCAGGGCATGATCCGCCAGCAGCTTGGCCAGCAGATCGAGCAGAGCCTGCAGAACTCCATCCAGGAAGTCTTCTTCCGCGGCGTGCAGTCGGTCGTGAAGCCCAAGATGAACGACAAGGCCATCAAGGCGTACTTCGACGGTCTCACCAAAGAAGAGGCGCAATGAGCGTTGACCTTCCCCGGCTTATAGTCAGGCGGCGGGTCGACGATACGGAGTCGCCGGTCTCGGCGATGCTCAAGCTGAACCCGATGCAGCCGGGCCTCGTGCTGTTCGAAAGCGTCATGGGCGGGGAAACCCGCGGCCGCTATTCCTTCATCGGCATGGCGCCGGACCTGTGGTGGCGCGTGCGCGCCGGCAAGGCCGAGACTTCGGCCACGCCGGACTTCCAGACCGTCCTCTCGACCTCGAACGATCCCATGGCCGCGCTGCGCGAGTTCATCGCGGCGTGCAAGGTCTCCGGCATGGAAGGCCTGCCGCCCATGGCTGCGGGCGCCTTCGGCTATCTCGGGTACGACATGATCCGCTATGTCGAGCGGCTGCCCGAGGCGAAGCCCGACCCGACTGGCGTTCCCGAAGCCATGCTGATGCGCCCCGGCGTCGTTGCGATCTTCGATGGCGTGAAGCAGGAAATCATCCTCGCCGCCCCAGAGCGCGGCGGCGAAGCGGCCACCCAGAAGCGGCTCGACGATGTGGAAGCCATTCTAGACCAGCCCATGCCCCCCTCGCGTCCGAACGACGCACCGGTTGAGAAAATCGAGTTCAGCTCGAACATGGAGAAGTCGCGCTACCTCGAAAACGTCGAGCGCGCGAAGACATACGTGAAGGCCGGAGACATCTTCCAGGTCGTCCCCAGCCAGCGTTTCTCGGCGAAGTTCGAGCGCTCGCCCTTCGCATTCTATCGTGCGCTCAGAAGGCTCAATCCCTCGCCCTTCATGTTTTACGTGAACTTCGGCGCGTTCCAGGTCTCCGGCTCCAGCCCCGAAATCCTCGTGCGCGTGCGCGATGGCGTCGTCACCGTCCGTCCCATCGCCGGCACCCTGCCCCGCGGCAAAACGCCTGAAGCCGATCTGGCAAACGAACAGAAACTATTGGCCGACCCGAAAGAGCGCGCCGAACACCTCATGCTGTTGGACCTCGGCCGCAACGATGTCGGCCGCGTGGCGGCCCGCGGCACGGTGGAAGTCACCGAGAGCTTCACCGTCGAGCGCTACAGCCACGTGATGCACATCGTCTCCAACGTGCAGGGCCGCCTCAAGGAAGGCGAGGACATGGTCTCGGCCCTGGCCGCTGGCTTCCCGGCGGGCACCACCTCGGGCGCGCCAAAGATCCGCGCCATGGAGATCATCACCGAACTCGAGCCCCACGCCCGCGGCGTCTATGCCGGTGGCATCGGCTATTTCGGCGCCGGCGGAGACATGGACACCTGCATCGCCCTGCGCACCGCAGTGTTCAAGGACGGCAAGATCAACGTCCAGGCGGGAGGCGGCGTGGTCTACGACTCGAACCCGCAATCCGAATTCGAAGAGACGGTCCACAAGGCCAGCGCGCTGTTCCGTGCGGCTGAAGAGGCTGCGCGCTATGACCGGGGGAACCGGTAACGATGCTCGACGTCTACTTCCATAAGCCGGGCGTCAGCGACGACGAGCTCCTCGACAAGGCGTCGAGGCGCACCCTTCGTAGCGTGATCAAGGCCCATGGCGGGCCGCCCTTCGCCACCGAGGACAACTACTGGAATTTCTTCACGCCCGGCGGCGCGCATATTCAGCTGTTCGCCGGCGAAAATCAGGGCGCGTTGCTCGGGCTTCCCGGCGACGCCAGCTACCATCACGCGACCCTTATGCATGACATGATGCTGGCGATGGACTGGGTCGTGATCATTCCCGACCGGCGGCTTCGCGTTCTCTCAACCCAGGACACGACGCTTCCCGACGCCCTCGAGCTTGCTGGCGAGGATTTCGAGAAAGTCGACGATGGTGAGCTTCAGGTTGTCACCTCGCCCGAAGACGTCGCCAACGCGCTCGTGCCGTCTCTTGAAGACTGGTTCGCCTTCAGACACCCCATCCTCGAAGGCCAGGCATGAAAGTCCTCCTCATCGATAACTACGACAGCTTCACCTATAACCTCGTGCACTACCTGCAGGACATTTCTCCGGATGTGGACGTCGAAGTCGTGCGCAACGACAAGCTGACGGCCGAAGAAGCCATCGCGAAGAAGCCGGACGCCATCGTGCTCTCCCCCGGCCCATGTACGCCTGAAGAAGCCGGCATCTGTATCGATCTCATCAAGCAGGCGCCCGACGACATGCCCATCCTCGGCGTCTGCCTCGGCCACCAGGCGATCGGCGCAGCCATGGGCGGCATCGTCGAAAGCGCGAAGGACATCGTCCACGGCAAGGCCTGGAACGTGAAAGTCCTGGGCGGAGACCTGTTCGAAGGCGTGCCCGAACAGTTCGAAGCCGTCCGCTACCACTCCCTCGCCATCCGCCGCAAAGGCGCGCCGAACACGCTGGTGGTCGACGCCGAAACCGCCGACGGAGAGATCATGGCCGTCCACCACGCCACCCGCCCCGTCTTCGGCGTCCAGTTCCACCCGGAATCCATCGGCAGCCAGTACGGCAAGATGATGCTGGCGAACTTCCTCAAGCGCGCCCGCATGAGGAAAAAATGAGCGACGCTGTCCGCATCTCTGTCGGCAAACTCGCGGCCGACGAACGCCCCAGCCACACCGAAATCGCGAAAGCCTTCGAGGACATCCTCTCCGGCGCCGCCGAACCCGCCCTGATCTCCGCCTTCCTCATGGGCCTGCGCACCCGCGGCGAGACGGCTGAAGATATCATCGCCGGCGCCCGAGTCCTGCGCGCCAATGTCCGTCCCGTGAAAGCCCCTCCCGGCGCCATCGACACCTGCGGCACGGGCGGCCTCAGCTGGACATCCCTCAACACCTCCACCGCCGTCGCCTTCGTGGCAGCCGGCGCCGGCGCGAAAGTCGCCAAGCACGGCAACCGCTCGAAATCCAAAGCGGGTTCGGCAGATGTCCTCGAAGCCCTCGGCATCAACCTCTCGCCGACAGACGCTCAGATGGAAGCCAGCTTCCGCGACGCCGGCCTCGCCTTCCTGTTCGCCCCGGGGCACCACTCCGCGATGAAGCACGTTGCGCCGGTGCGGGCAGCGCTCGGCATCCGCACCATCTTCAACATGCTCGGCCCCCTCGCCAACCCCGCAGGCGCCAAGCGGCAAGTCCTCGGCGTCTTCGGCCCCGAATGGGTCGAGAAATTCGCCAACGCGCTTCTTGCTCTCGGCGCCGAACACGCCCTCGTCGTCCATGGCCGAGACGGCATGGACGAAATCTCCACCACCGGCGCCACCATGATCGCCGAAGTGAAGAATGGCGCCGTCCGCACCTGGCTCACCTCACCCGAAGACCTCGGCGTCAAACGCGCCAGCCTCGACCAGCTCCGCGGCGGCACGGCTGTCGAAAACGCCGAAGCCCTTAAACGCGTCCTCGGCGGCGAAGAGAGCCCCTTCGCCGACCTCGTCATCGTCAACGCCGGCGCAGCCCTCGTCGTCGCCGGTATCGCGGACACTATTCCGGAAGGCGCGAGCCTAGCGCGTAGCTCAATCGCGTCCGGCAAGGCTATGGCCGCGCTCGAAGCTCTGAAGAGAGCGAGCAATGGGTAGGCCGGGCGAACACAACATGGCTCGGAACGACACCGCCCACCCCCCACCTGTCCGCCCCCCTTCGGGCGGGCGGGACCCTGTTGCTGCAACTTACCCTGATCGTTCTTTGTCCAACTCGCACCACGCGGTCCCGCCCGCCCGAAGGGGGGCGGACAGGTGGGGGGTAGATGGTGTCGTCTCAACGCTGGCGATCACCCCCGACTATCCCGCGCGCCCGGAACCTTTGCCCAAGGCCACGCCCCATGCCTAATGTCCCCGACAAGCTCCGCGCCATCCTCGACTACAAGAAGGATGAAGTCGCGGCCCTGAAGAAAGCGCGCACGCTCGCCTCCTTCGAAGCCGACGCCAAGGCCCAGTCCAAACCCCGCGGCTTCGCCGAAGCCCTGCTCAGGATCGCCGCCGACGACGGCAACGCCCTCATCTGCGAAGTGAAGCGCAAATCCCCCTCGGCCGGAAACATCAACACCCAGCGCTCGCCCATCGATGCAGCCAAGGCCTACGAGCAAGGCGGCGCCGCCTGCATCTCCGTGCTCACCGACGGCCCCAGCTTCGGCGGCTCCCTCGACGACATGATCCAGGTCCGTTCCGCAATCTCGCTCCCGGTCATCCGCAAGGACTTCATGATCGACCCCATCCAGGTCGCCGAAGCCCGCGCCGCCGGCGCCGACGCCATCCTTATCATCATCGGCGCGATGGACGACGTCCTCGCCCAAGAACTCCACGACGCCGCCGACGGCTACGGCCTCTCCGTCCTCCTCGAAGCCCACGACGAAGCGGAGTTCATTCGCGCCATCGGCTTCACCTCCCCCCTGATCGGCGTGAACAACCGCGACCTGCGCACCTTCACGACTGACCTCGGCGTCACCGAACGCCTCGCCGATCTCGCGCCAGACCTCGCCGGCTCGAACCGCCTCCTCATCTCCGAAAGCGGCGTCAAAACCCCCGCCGACGTCTCCCGCCTCCGCCAATGTGGCGCGAGGGGCTTCCTCATCGGGGAAAGCCTCATGAGGTCCGAAAACCCTGCGGAATCCGTCCGTTCGCTGGCCGAAGCACGGTAAACCGGTTTTCGCGGCAATTGACCCATAACGTGAACGATAGTAGAACTATCTGCGACTCAATAGTTGTGGAGGCCCCGGGGCCCAATGCTTACGAAGAAACAGCGCGAACTCCTTCTGTTCATCAATGACAGGATCAAGGAGACCGGGGTCTCCCCTTCGTTTGATGAGATGAAGGAAGCGCTGGACCTTGCATCCAAGTCCGGCATTCACCGCCTGATCACCGCCCTGGAAGAGCGTGGCTTCCTCCGCCGCCTGGCCCACCGGGCCCGTGCGCTGGAAGTCCTCAAGCTCCCCGAAAGCGCCGTTCCGCAAAGCAACAACAATGGCCGTGGCTTCCGCCCCAGCGTGGTCGAAGGCCGTGGCGGCGGGTCTCGCGTGACTGCCTCCGCTACCCGCGCCAGTATGATCCCCGTCATGGGCCGCATCGCCGCCGGTACGGCGATCGAGGCGATCGAGCACGAGACGGCCAGGGTCGCCGCCCCGGACGAGGATTTCGATCCGGATACGCATTTCGCGCTGGAAGTCTCCGGCGAGAGCATGATCAACGCCGGCATCCTCGATGGCGACACGGTCATACTCAAGAAGACCGATCACGCCCAGTCCGGCGATATCGTCGTGGCTCTCATCAATGAAGAAACCGCCACCCTAAAGCGCTTCCGCAAGAAGGGCGGCTCCATCGCCCTCGAAGCCGCCAACCCCGCCTTCGGCACCCAGATCTTCGGCCCCGACCGCGTAAGGATCCAGGGCAAGCTCGTCGCGCTGGTTCGGAAGTACCACTAAGCTAGGACGTCCACCGTCTTATCCGGCAAAGTCGTGGCGTAGGCGGATGCGTGCTGGTATTGGGCATTAGCGCAATGGCAGCTGTCGTGGCGCTGCGTTCCGCTTCGGTCTCTCCCACAGCGGCGCGCTCCAAGCGCGCACGCCTTCAGGGCGCGCCACCCGCACTTCCGCTCGTCCCCAGCCTGCGTCGATCACGGCCCCGCCTCGCCCGACATAGGCGCACGGCTCGACAGTCAGCTCCGGCGCTCCATCGCGCGGGACGAACCGCAGGACGCCGGCGCTCGGACAGCCCTCCGCCGCTGGCCCAGCGCCGCGAGCAAGGCTGAACACCCCAGCCGGAAGATCCATCTCGCACGTCTCGGCCTTTTTCGCGCAGGGCGCCTTCGAGATCTCATCGCCGATGATCAGCGGGTTGAGGCCGTTCTCCGCCCGCCACGTCGCCATTTCGATCCAGCCGCGCTCTGCCCTGAGGAACACCGAGCCGTCGCTCGCGACATAGCCCACCGCCTGCGGTGCGCCGATCCAGAGAACGGCGGAGACAGCCAGCGGTAAAACGGTCAGCGCCCGCCCCCGGCCATTGGCGAGACAGAACACCGCAATCGCAACCGCCGCCCAAGCAAGGCCGCCGGCAGTCATTCTCGGCAGGTCGAGCTGTGGCGAGGTCTCGACCGACCAGTGCGCAATATCCAGCACGACTTCGATGCTCTTGCCGGTGAGAGCGAGGAACGGCTCTTCCAGCCCGAAGGGCGAAGCGAGCGCCGCCGCAGCTGCAGCCGGCGTCGTCCACAGCGTGATCACCGGCGTCGAGATGATATTCGCGAGCACGCTGAACAGCGCTGCCCGGTCGAAATGATAAAGCGCGAACGGCATGGTCGCCAACGACGCCACCAAGGACGTTGCAACCGTCCCCACGATCCACGGCCCGATGCGCGCGATAAATCCCGGCCGATCCGGCCGGTCGATCTTTGGCCAGACCTCATAGAGCGCGATCAGCGCCGCCGACGCCGCAAACGACATCTGGAAACCCGGCGTCACCACGGATTCCGGCTGCAGCAGCACGACGACAAAGAGCGCAACGGCCACTGATCTCAACGACAGCGCCGGCTTGTCGAACAGCTTCGCCCCGAACCCTATTATTGCCATCACATAGGCACGCTGTGTGGCCACTTCCATTCCCGACACGATGAAGTAGAGCGTACATCCCACAACCGCCCCGAACGCCGCCGCCTTCACCGAAGGCACACGCAGCGCCAGCGGCTCAATAAAAGGCCACGAGAACCGGATCAGAAAGAAAATGATCCCCCCCGCCAGCACCATGTGCACACCGGAAATCGACAACAGGTGCGCAAGGCCGGACAGCCGCAGGGCCTCGGAATCCTCCGGCGTGATGAGGCTGCGATCTCCCGCAATCATCGCGGCGGACATGCCCCCGCCCTCAGCCCCCGCCGCTTCGAAAACATGAAGCGCCAGCGTTCGCCGGATCGCTCCGATCCAGTACGAGACTTTGTCTCCGAAGCTAGACGGCGGGATCACAGGCAACGGTTCGCACTTCCCCGTCGCAAAACCGACAGCGCCCAGCTGTTGGAAATAGGCATCGCGGTGAAAGGCGTAGTCTCCGGGAACAACGGGCCACGGGGGCGGCGAAAGAATGGCCGTGCAGGAAACAGCCCGCCCGGGGCCAAAGTCTATGTCCTCTCGATAACTGAACCGGACGAATTTCGGCGTCATCTCCGGCGTCAGCCCTTCGATGGCCCGTGGAGCAATCCGGATGCGCCGGTTGCGCTCGTTGGAGTCGATCTCCGCGACGATGCCCTCGATGCGAACCGGCCCGACCTCCTGCATCAAGACCGGCGCCGCCCGCAGCACCGTCCGCACCTTGCCGGCAATGCCTCCGAGCCCCGCACAGGCGGCCAGGCCAAACGCCAGCGCGATCAATCCCCCATGCCGCCGCCTCAGCACCAGCCAGATCACCGCGGGCGGCATCGCCAGACCCAGCAGCAGGGCCCAGTCCGGCTCGGCGGGCGCCGTCATGTAAAGCGCCGCCCCGAATGTCAGCGCGAGGGGTGCAAGAAGCGGCCAGCGCAGCGACTGGTCCGTGAACGCCCCTTTTAGGAACCGGGGGATCGCCGTCAGCGCCCCGGTCTGGCCGGTTTTGCTGGCGGAACCCGCAGCTATTGCGCTTGAAGGGGCTGATGTGGTCTTCAGGGCGCGCGCTCCAGCCAGGAGCTCCAGGCGCCAGAAACAAGGGCCGGAATGCCAGACAAGGTCGTCACGCGCTTCGCCCCCTCCCCGACGGGCTATCTCCATATCGGAGGCGCCCGCACGGCCCTGTTCTGCTGGCTATATGCTCGCCACACAGGCGGCAAGTTTCTCCTCCGGATCGAGGATACGGACAAGGAGCGATCCACCCAGGCCGCGATCGACGCGATCCACGACGGCCTCAGCTGGCTAGGCCTTGCCGGCGACGAACCGGCCCTGCTTCAAAGCGCGCGCGCCGACCGCCACCGGGAGATCGCGCTGGAGCTGGTAAAGAGAGGCGCGGCCTACCGTTGCCCCGTGACGGCTGAGGAGCTGGCGACGCGGCGGACACGAGCGGAGGAGTTGAAATCCCAACTGGACGCCTCGCCCGACATGCCGCCGCAGCAGCGCACCCAGAAACAGGCCGAGCGCGAAGACCTGATGCGCCCGTTCCGCTCTCCCTGGCGCGATCCCACCAAGCCGCTGCCGGAGGGAAAACCAACCGTCGTCCGCCTGCGCATGCCCGACAGCGGCGACCTGGTGGTCGAAGACAAGGTGCAAGGCCGGGTGAAGGTCGCCGCGAAGGACCTCGACGATCTCGTCCTGCTCCGCTCGGACGGCAATCCGACTTACATGCTGGCCGTCGTGGTCGACGACCATGACATGGGCGTAACGCATGTGATCCGGGGCGATGATCACCTGAACAACACCTTCCGCCAGGCCCCGATCTTCCAGGGCATGGGCTGGCCAGTACCGACCTACGCCCACGTGCCGCTGATCCATGGGCCGGATGGAAAGAAACTCTCCAAGCGCCATGGCGCCACCGGCGTCGATGCCTACCGCGACGAACTCGGCTACCTGCCTGAAGGCCTCAAGAACTACCTGCTGCGGCTCGGCTGGTCACACGGCGACGATGAGATCATCCCCGAGGACAAGGCCATCGAGTGGTTCGACCTCGACGGCCTCAACAAGGCCCCCGCCCGGCTCGACTTCAAGAAGCTGGACTCCATCAACGCCCACTACATGGCGCTGGCGGACGATGACCGGCTCTACAAGCTCTTCCTCGCCCGCCCGGAGGCGCAAAAGCTGAGCGATTCCGTGAAGGCCCGGATCCGCGCCGCCATGCCGGCTCTCAAGATCCGCTCCGCCAACCTTGTCGCCCTCGCCGATCAGGCCAGATTTCTAGGTGAAATCCGGCCCGTGGCCCTCGCTGGCAAGGCTGCCGACCTGGTCAACGCCGAAGCGAAGGAAAGGCTGGCTGCGCTCGTTAAACGCTGGGAAGCCCTGCCCGATTGGTCCGAAGCCGCGCTCAAGGAAGATCTCGCCCAGTTTGCCGCCCAAAACGGCATCGGATTGGGAAAAATCGGTCCGGTTCTCAGGGCAGTGCTGACAGGAGGGGGGCCGGCCCCCGATATTGCTCTTGTGCTCGCCTTGCTAGGCCGTAATGAAAGCCTCGCACGCATCAAGGATTATGCTGCCGGGGGCTGAAACGGCCGGACGCCGTTACGGAAATTGGCCGGGCGGACTTCGGTCATAGGGAATTGGAGAGGGTCTATGGAAAATAAGGTGAAGCCGAACGGCAAGGCCACGCTTACGGCCGGAGGCAAGTCGGTCGAGCTGCCGGTCTACAGCGGCACCGTCGGGCCTGACGTTATCGACATCGGCAAGATGTACGCCCAGACCGGCATGTTCACGCTGGACCCGGGGTTCACGTCCACCGCCTCCTGCGAAAGTCAGATCACCTACATCGATGGCGATCAGGGCATCCTGCTCCACCGTGGATATCCGATCGACCAGCTGGCCGAGAATTCGAACTTCCTGGAAGTCTGCTACCTGCTCCTGCACGGCGAGCTGCCGAACCAGCAGCAGAACAAGGACTTCAGCGCGACGATCACGCGCCACACCATGCTGCACGCGCAGTTCGATCGCTTCTTCGAAGGCTTCCGCCGCGACGCGCACCCGATGGCCATCATGTGCGGCGCCGTCGGCGCCCTGTCGGCCTTCTATCACGACAGCACAAACGTCGATGACCCAGTGCAGCGTAAAGTGGCTCAGCATCGCATGATCGCGAAGATGCCGACGATCGCGGCGCGCGCCTTCAAGTACTCGTCCGGCCAGCCCTTCGTCAGCCCGCGCAACGAGCTGGATTACGCTTCCAATTTCCTGCGCATGTGCTTTGCCGTGCCGGCCGAAGACTACAAGATCAATCCGGTGCTCGCACGCGCGATGGACCGCATCTTCATCCTCCACGCCGACCACGAACAGAATGCCTCGACCTCGACTGTCCGCCTCGCGGGCTCGTCGGGCGCGAACCCGTTCGCCTGCATCGCTGCCGGCATTGCCTGCCTCTGGGGCCCCGCGCACGGCGGCGCCAACGAGGCCGCGCTCAAGATGCTTCAGGAGATCGGCACGGTCGACAAGGTGAAGCCCTTCGTCGATGCGGTGAAGGACGGCTCCGCCGGCACGCGCCTCATGGGCTTCGGCCACCGCGTCTACAAGAACTACGATCCGCGCGCCAAGGTGATGCAGGCCACCTGCCGCGAAGTTCTGAAGGAAGTCGGCGCCGAATCCGACCCGCTCCTTCCGGTCGCGATGGAACTCGAGCGGATCGCGCTCAGCGACGAATACTTCATCAAGCGCAAGCTCTATCCGAACATCGACTTCTATTCGGGCATCACCCTCAAGGCGATGGGCTTCCCGGTCTCGATGTTCACCGTGCTCTTTGCCCTTGCCCGCACCGTCGGCTGGATCGCCCAGTGGGAAGAGATGACCACTGACAAGACCCAACGCATCGGCCGCCCGCGCCAGATCTACACCGGCGCCGCGCAGCGCGACTACGTGCCGATCACCAAGCGCTAAACGGCGCTCAAATCTGACTCAGGAAGGGCGGTCCTAGCGGGCCGCCCTTTCAGTTTCCGGCCAGCCGCAATATCCGCTCCGCCGCGATCTCGGCTGCAGGCCTGCCCGGCCCTGCCATGGATTTCAGGGCCGCCGCCTGACCCTTGCGCTGGTCCGCCATTGCCTGCGGATCGGATAGCAGCCGTTCTGCTGCGGCAGCGACGTTCTTCGGCGTCAGGCGCGTCTGCACGAACTCCGGGGCGACCTCGCGGCCAGCGGCAACGTTCAGAAGCGCGATGTAGCGCGGCTTGTAAACCTTCAGCAGCCGGGCGATCGCCCAGGTGATCCAGCCGAGCTTGTAGCCCAGCACGACCGGGGCGCCCTGGGCGGCCAGTTCGGTTGTCACGGTGCCTGAACAGGCGATGGCCACGTCCATTGCAGCGAATGCATCGGCCTTCTCTGCTTCGCCTGAAACGATGATGTGCGGGAAGGTCCAGGACTTCGCCATCTCACGTATGGCCGGTTCGATGCTGCCGGCCGCGACGCAGACAACGATGCGGCCGGTGAGATCATGGGTGAGGATAGCGCAGGCCTCGCTCAGGGCCGGCGCCACGCGTTTCAATTCCGAAGGCCGGCTGCCGGGAAGCAGGCCTATGATCAGCTTATGGTCCACCGCCTCGTGCTGCGCGCGGAACGCTGCGGCATCGCCCTTCGGCAGCCTGTGCAGCGCCGGGTTGCCGATCACCGTCGTGGGCAGGCCCCATTTCTCGTAGAACGGCTCCTCGAAAGCGTGGATGCAGAGCAGGTGATCGCACCACTGCGCCAGCACACGCGCCCTGCCGGGGCGCGTCGCCCAGACTTGCGGCCCGACCAGCTTGATCCGCTTTGCCCTGTGGCCGCGTTCCTTCAGGTAGCGCGCCAGCCGCCACATGAAGCCCCAGCTGTCGATCAGGACCACCGCGTCCGGATCAGCCTTGATTATCGCTTCACCAGCCGCCCTGACCGCTTCCTTCACACGCCCGAACGCCTTGATGCCGTCGACAAATCCCAGCACCGCAAGGCCTGACATGTCGACATCGGAGGAGACGCCGCGCTCGTGCATGGTGGCGCCGCCAATGCCTGATATCTGGACCCTGCTGTCGGCCGCACGCAGCGCATCGATGACGTCCGCGCCGAGCGCGTCGCCGGAATCCTCCGCAGCAACGAGGAAGATGTGGCTCAATCGAGCTCCGCAGCCTTGAGGCCGTAAACGAAGAGTCCCGTCTCGTCCGCCACGCGCATAACTTCGTTTCGGTCGATGATCAGCGCTCCGCCGAACTCTACAGCGATTCCCGCGAGCCCGGCGTCCGCCGCCCCGCGCACCGTCGCGCCCCCGATGGTGGGCAGATCGATACGCTTTTCCTGCTGCGGCTTGCGCAATTTCACCAGCACGCCGGAAGGAGAGCCAACGGGCCGGACTCGTTTCAGCATAGCGTCCGTGCCGTCCTGCGTTTCCGTCTCGATCACCTGCCCGTTGCGAGCAATAGCGCCCTGTCCGACATCGGCCGCGCCGACCTCCCTGGCTGCCTTCGCCGCCGCGCGGATATCGGCCCAGTCTGGCTCGGATGGCGCGCGTGCGCCCACGGCCCCCTCGGGCGCGAGCAGGCTCGTCAGCACATCGTCCGCGCCGATGACGCGGAAGCCTGCTTTCTCGAACGCCTTCAACACCACACGCAGGAGCGCGTCGTCTCCCTTGCGCGCCGCCGCCAGCAATCTCGGCAATAGCAAGGCTCCCCTTATGTCGAACTTCAAGGCGGAGAAGTCGGGACGCTTGATCGCGCCCGCGAAGACGATCTCGTCACAGCGGGCGTTCTTGAGCAACCGGATGCCCTTGCCGATCTCGCCCATCGCAGCCTCGGCGCCGCCGAATTCCTTCACGAGGTCCGGCGAGCCAAAGCCCGTAAGAGCCAGAATGAACACGTCCCTTCCATCCGCCCTGGCATGACGCGCAACTCGCACGGGCAGATCGCCGCTTCCTGCTATGATGCCGAGTGCTCCGCTCACTGCGGTCCCGGCAGGCAGAGGCCGCGCTTCTCACCGGCGTTGATGAAGTCGATGATCATCATGGCTTCCGGCAGGTCGCCATAGGTCGCGGCAGCCTCGGTAACGCGTTCCTCGAAATTGCCCTCGCCGAGGAAGACGTGGCGGTACATCGCGCGCAGGGCGTTGATCGCCTCGCGCTTGAAGCCGCGGCGTTTCAAGCCAACGAGGTTGAGCCCGTGCAGCCGCCCGTGATTGTCGACCATGCCGAACGGGATCACGTCGCCGACCACAGGCGCGCAGCCTCCGATGAAAGCGTATTTGCCGATCCGGCCGAACTGATGGACAGCAGAATTGCCGCCGAAGATCACGAAGTCGTCTATTTGCGTGACGCCACCCAGCGCCGTGTTGTTGCCGATCACCACATTGTTGCCGAGGATGCAGTCATGCCCGACATGGCTGTTGGCCATGAAGAAATTCTTGTCGCCGACCACGGTCTGCGAGCGGCCCGTCACGGTGCCGAGGTGCATGGTCACGCCCTCGCGGATCACATTGTCCGCGCCCACGATCAGTCTCGTGTCCTCGCCCTTGAACTTCAGGTCCTGTGGCGGATGGCCGAGGGAGGAGTTGGGGTAGATCACCGTGCGCGCGCCCACGCTGGTGTTTCCGGCGACCGAGATGTGGCTCACCAGCCGCACGCCCTCGCCTAGCCGCACCTTGGGGCCGACCGTGCAGAACGGGCCTACCTCGACGCCGTCGGCCAGCTCCGCGCCGCGCTCTACGATGGAGGATGAGTGGATGGTGACTGCCATGCCTGATCCGGTGAGGGCCGGCGAAATAACAGGGCCGCCCGGCTATTCGCTTTTGCCGGGACGCTTTTGCGCCGCCCGGGCCAGCCACGCAAGCTCGCGCATCCATGTACGAACAGGCTTGGCCGGATAGCCCGCCCAGGTCTCGCCTGCGGGCACATCGCCCAGCACCGCGGAACCCGCGGCCAGCCGCGCCCCAGGCCCCACGGTCACATGGTCCTTGAGCCCGACGCGCCCGCCGAACTGCACCCCGTCTCCCACCGTGCTCGAGCCGGAGATGCCGCCGAATGCTGCTACTACTACGTGGCTTCCGACCTGGCAGTTGTGACCAATGTGACAGAGATTATCGATCTGTGAGCCCTCGCCGATCACCGTGTCTGCAAACAGACCACGGTCGATGCAGGAATTGGCGCCGACCGACACGCCGTTCTGGATGATTACACGCCCGAAGTGCGGCGAGAGGCTCGCCCCATCCGGCCCCGCCGCCAGCCCGAATCCGGTCTCGCCGATTACAGCGCCGGGAAGGATCACGGCCCCGTCGCCAATCAGCGCGCAGCGTACGGACGCCCGCGCCCCGATACGCGTGCCGGCGCCGATCTGGACACCCGGACCGATTACAGCATTTGCGCCGATGCGCACGTCTGGACCTAGGGCTGCGCCGGGCCCGATCACGCAGCCGGGCTCCAGGACAGCCGATGGCGCTATGCGAGCGGTGGGATGGACCATTGCCTGGCCTGGCTCCAGCTCGCGAACGCGAATCAGGCGGGCCGCAACCCGGGCGAAAGCCGACCTCGCATGCTTGCTCTCAAGAACGACGAGGGCGCCACCTAGCGGCTTAGAGGCGGCAGGCGTGGCGATGACGGCTCCGGCGCCGGGGGCCGTACCGCTTTCGTCCTCGAGGAATGAGAGATCGTCCTTGCCGGCATCAGCGGCAGCCGAAACCGATCGGACGGTCCTGTCGGGATCGCCCTTGACGAGCGAAGCGCCGGAGATCGCGGCGATCTCTGACGCCTTGAGGGGGCTGCCGATCTCGTAGAACCTGGGATCGATCACAGCCCCGCCCCTATCTCCGGTTACTGGGTCTCCAGTTACTGGGTCTCGTGTTACTGGGCGCCGGGCGGCTTGGGTGTCGCGGCCGGGGCCGCGGGAGCAGCCGGAGCGGCACCCGCCGGCGGCGTCACAGCGGCCTGCATGGCCTGGACCGTGGTGACCGTCGCATCAAGGCGCGCAATGACCTTGGAGGTGATGTCGGCCGAGTCCTTCACGTAGCGCACAGAAGCATCCGACATCACGACATCAGCGCCGATCTGCTTCGCCACGTGGGTGATCGCGGGATCCATCACAGCGGCGAACATCCGGTTGAGCTGGGTGGAACGCGCCTCCAGAGCCTGGCTCACCTGACCCTTCTTGGTCTGCAGGTCATAAGCCTTCTGCGACAATGCATCGACCCGCGCCTTAAGCGTGGGGTTGGACTTCAGCGCCTCTTCCGTCAGGGACTGAAGCTGGGGCTCAAGCGCCTTGCTCTCGGTGGAGACCTGGTCGTCGAGCGCCTTGAGGCCGAGTTGCTCGGCGTCGCGGTTGGCGTTGCCGATGAGCACGTTGTTCATGTCCTTGCCGAGCTTGCTCTCGGACCGGACCTTGCCCTCGTCCACGTAGAACGTCTTCAGCTGGGCGTGGGCGACACCCGTCATGTTGGCGAGGCTGACAAAGAACGCGGCAGCCAGGGCGAGTTTGTTGAATTTCATGACACTGGTTCCTGCACTAGAAGCGAGAGTTGGTTGCGAAGCGGAAGGTTTCCGTCCGGTCATATTCCTCATTGGCGAGGATCTTCGAGAAGTCGAAGCGGATCGGGCCGAAAGGCGAATCCCAGAAGATGCTGACGCCCGCGCTGGCGCGAAGGCTGGCGCTGTCGTCCACCCGGAAGGAGTTGAAGGCGTCGTCGGCTTTCCTGTTGCGGTCTTCGTCGTCCAGGAGACCGACCGTACCGAACTCCGTGAACAGCGCGCCCTTGATGCCGAGTTCGTCGGGAACGAACGGGATCGGCACTGCCAGCTCCAGTGAGCCGACGGCGTAGAGCTTGCCGCCGAGCGCGTTGAACGAGCGGATCTGGGCCGGAAGGATGGCGCCGCCGGCGTCCCGCTCGGCCGATGTATAGAGCAGCTGGCCGGCGTCGTTGGTCTGCTGCGTGCCGTCATTGTTGAGCAGCGCGACAGAGAATTCGCGAGGCGGAACGCCCGGATCGACCGCAATCGTCTCCGTCGAGTAGAAGTATTGCACTTCGCGGGGGCCAAGGCCGGCGATTTCGAAACCGCGGAACGAGGTGCCGCCCTTGAAGAAGCGGTTGTTGATGCGAACGCCTTCCTCGCCCCAGCTGTCGATATAGCCCGCGTCCAGGCGCGCGCTGCCGATCCAGCCCGGCGCGAAGCCGTGATAGAATATGCTGTGCAGCTCGGTCTTGAGGTAATTCACGTCGCCGCCGAGGCCGGCAATGTCCTGGCTGAAGTCGATGTCGTAGCCGCGCGTCGGCTCGACATAGTCGTTGGTGCGGTTGAGCGAGAGCGTATAGCCGAAGGACGAGGTCAGGCGGCTTCCCTGCTGGTCGCAAAGCGATGACCGGAAGAATGCGCTCGAAGAGCAGTCCGTGAGCGAGGGGTCGAGCGTAAGATCGTCGCTGCGAAGATTGTAGCGAAGGCCAATCTGATCGGTATCCGACAGCGGGAACTGCGCGCGCACGCCCGCGCCGACAATCGAGTTCTCGAACCCGGCCTCGCGCAGGAAGTCCGTCTGCGTCAGAAACAGATCGGCCCCAACGGCCATGTTCCGGTCCTGGAACTTCGGCTCGGTGAAGCGGAATTCGATATCCTGCTGGCGCGACGTCGTCTGGATGCGCGCCGAGAGATACTGGCCGCGGCCGCGAAAGTTGCGCTGCTGAGCGCTGACGGAGAACAGGAAGGCGTCAGCCGAAGAGAACCCGGCCGAGAAGGCCAGTTCGCCCGTCGCCTGCTCTTCCACCTTCACCTTCACGACCGTGCGGTCGTCGGTGGAGCCCTCCTCGTTGGTGATCTCGACCGTCTTCTCGTTGAAGAAGCCGAGTGCGCGGATGCGGTTCTTGGAAACCTCCAGCAGCGCCGGGTTATAGTGATCGCCCTCCGCTGTGCGCAGCTCGCGGCGGATAACCCGGTCGAGCGTCTGGGTGTTGCCCTGGATATCGATGCGCTCGACGTAGACGCGCGGACCCTCGTCGACCTTGAAGGTGTAGCTGATCGTGTGCGTGACCGGATCGCGCTTTTCAACCGGCACGATGGAGACGTTGGCGTAACCGCGCACGCCCGCCGCGAAGGTCAGGGTCTCGCGCGCCTTGCTGACGCTTTCAGCCTTGAACAGATCGCCCTTCCTCATCGGCAGGATGAGGGCCAGCTGTTCGTCGGACAGCTTCTCGAGCTGGGTTTCGACCTTGAGGTCGCCGAAGGTGTAGGTCTGGCCTTCGTCGACCGTGAACGTCACGTAGAAATCGCGGCGGTCCGGCGTCAGTTCGGCGACGGCGGACACGACACGGAAATCCGCATAGCCGCGATTGGTGTAGAAGGTGCGCAGGTTTTCCTGGTCGTACTCGATCTGGCCCGGGTTGTAGTTGTCGGCCTTCTCGAAGAACCGCCACCAGCGCGACTGGCGCGTGGTGATCTCGCGGCGCAGGCGGTCGTCGGTGTATTGCTGGTTGCCGATGAAGTTGATCGACTTGACGCCGGTCGACGGGCCTTCCTCGATGACGAAGATCAGGTCGACCCGGTTCTGCGGCAGCGTCTTGTATTGCGGCGTCACCGTTGCGGCGAAGCGGCCATTGCGGCGATAGACTTCGAGCAGTTTCTGGACGTCGGCCTCGACACGCGAGAGCGTAAAGGTGTCCCGCGGCTTGGCCTCGGTTTCCTCTTCCAGGCGCTCCGTCGTAACGGCGTTGTTGCCCTCGAAGATCACGCGGTTGAGGATTGCGTTCTCGATCACGCGGACGACGAGGTCCGTTCCGCGCTGCTGAATGATGACGTCGCCGAACAGGCCCGTTGCGAACAGCGCCTCTTGAGACAAGTGCGCCCGGTTCTCGTCGAACGGGTCGCCTGGACGCAGCAGCATGTAGGACAGGACCGTACGCGTCTCGATCCGGGTGTTTCCCTCAACCACGATGCGGGCGATGACGCCTGGGCGCTGGGGCTGGGCCGGTTGCTGGCCCCAAGCCTGGTTCACTGCTGCTTCCTGCGCGGCGACAATCGCGCCGGCGGACGCAGACAGCGCCAGAGCGCTCGCGAACCATGACCGCATTACCTACCCCTCACTACTCTACGGACTGCTGGCCGCAGCCTCTTAGCGGGCTTTCAAGACACCAACCCGCCCTAAACCTCAAGCGGCTGACTGTGCCGGTTTCAAGGCACCCCCGGCCATTGCTTGGCAATATCCTGCCAGGAGATAACCAGCGCAAAGAGCCCCAGACATGCAAGGCCGATTGTCAGTCCGACTCTTTGCACCTTTTCGGGGACTTCCCGTCCGGAAATCGCCTCCGCGGCGCACATGACGACTGCCCCACCGTCCAGCACGGGAATCGGCAGCAAATTGAAGAATCCCACACCGATCGACAGCAGCGCCACGAGCTGAATCAGCGTTGTCGCCAGCCCCATCCAGCGGTCGAGCAGGGGGACGCCCTCCTGCTTCAGGTGCATGTCGGTAATATTATCCGTGAGGGTGGCGATTCCGATCGGACCGGACAGCTTGTCGAGCCCGTCCTTTCCCGTGACAAGGCGCCGCATAACGTTAAGCGTTGCGCCAAGGGCGTCGCCTGTGGCCGAAAAGCCATAACCGACGGCTTCGATGGGGTTGAGGCGGCGAACATCGACTTCACGCTGCCCGGGCAGCACCCCGATCTTGCCGACTGTCTCGGAGACCTTGAACTCCTCGTTATAGGTTTTCTCGGAGCGCGGAGTAGCCGTCAGGCTCACAACCTGACCGTCGCGCTTGACCGTATAAATCACAGGCTCGCCGGCGTTGAGCTGCGTGGCGCGATAGATGTCGCTGGCCGTCTCGACCTTGCGGCCGCCGGCTGTCAGGAAGATGTCGCCAGACTTGAAGCCTGCTGCTTCAGCGGCGCTGCCGGCTTCAACGCGTTGGGCGAACACCTCTTTCGCCTGCGCAACGCCCAGCGTCATGCCGAGGCCGGCAAAGATGACGATCGCAAAGATGAAGTTGGCGAACGGTCCGCCGAGTGAAACGGCCATCCGCTTCAGGGGCCCGAGCTCCGGATAGGCCTTGCCGACCAGATGAACCTCGTGCGCCGGCTCGGTCTTCGCATGGTCTTTGATCGAAACCGGCGTGCCCCCGGCGGAGACGACCGCCTCAACCAGGTCGCCATCCTGCTTGTTCTTGTCCGCCGAAGCGCGCGTATCGGTCGGCGCCTGGATCTCGCCGACGAACTTCACGAAGCCGCCAAGCGGCAGCCAGTTGATGCGCCAGCGCGTGCCGCGCTTGTCCCGGATCTCGAAGATCGGCTTGCCGAAGCCGACGGCGAAGGACTCGGCGGCTGCATTGAACATGCGGCCGACCCAGTAGTGACCCAGCTCATGCACCGTGATCACGATCGAGATCACCACGATGAACGGGATGAACGAGCCTATGAAGGAAATCACGTCCATCATCAGCCTGCGCCTCTCACTGGGAAATCTCCGGTCACAGGGTTAAGCCGCAAGCCGGAGTTTTTCGGCGGTGCGGGCACGCACCATCCGATCGATCTCGTATACGCCCTCGAAGCTGTCAGGCGCCGTGGCGACGGAGCCGGCGTTAAGGAACTCGTCGAGCACTTCGCCTACCACCTGCGCAATGGTCAAAAAGCCGATCCGCCGCTGCAAGAAGGCAGCCACAGCGATCTCATTAGCTCCGTTCAGCACGATTGGCGCCCCACCCCCGGCCGCCGCCGCCGCCCGAGCGACTTCCAATGCAGGGAAACGCTGAGGATCAGGAGGCAGGAAATCCAGCCTTCCGATCTTGGCGAGATCAAGGCGCTCAAGCCCCGGCAGCGGCATCCGGTTCGGCCAGGACAGCGCATAGGAAATGGGGGTGCGCATGTCGGGCATGCCCAGCTGCGCCAGCACAGAACCATCGTCGTAGGAGACGAGGCTATGGATAATCTGCTGGGGGTGGACCAGCACATCGATCCGCTCCGGAGGGATGTCGAACAGGTAGGCCGCTTCGATCAGCTCCAGCCCCTTGTTCATCATGGTCGCCGAGTCGACCGAGATCTTGGCGCCCATGTCCCAGTTGGGATGGGCGCAGGCCTGTTCCGGAGTGACGCCGGCCATATCCTTAAGATTGGTCGAGCGGAACGGGCCGCCT
>DASYKO010000169.1:0-9105 GCA_035995285.1 Hyphomonadaceae bacterium
TCGATCCGCCGCTTCTTCGAGGAAGGCGACAAGGTGAAGATCACCATGCGCTTCCGCGGCCGCGAGATGGCGCACCAGCACATCGGCATGGAACTGCTCGCCAAGGTGAAGCTGGAGTTCGCCGACGTCGCCAAGGTGGAAAGCGAGCCCCGGCTCGAGGGCCGCCAGATGGTGATGGTGCTGTCTCCCAAGTAGATCGGCGCAATAGATCAGCGCCAAGTTGGCGCCAACCTGGCGCTGAAACAGTCAACTTGGCTGTGAAGCAGGGATGGGGTGGGCGATGCGCGGGATTGTTCTGATCGGCGCGCTCGCCCTCCTCTGTTCTGCCTGCCAGCCGAAGGAAGAGACGCCGGCGACGGTGGAGTTGCCTGCCTCCACGGCGCCTGCTGCGCCTGCTCCGGCGACGGATGCCGCCTCATACATCGGGCTCGAATTCGCGCAGGCTGTTGCGCGGTTCGACCCGACGCAGAACCACATCATCTGGGCGACGCCGCCGGGCGTTCATGGCGAGGGTCCGTGGACGCTGGATGTGACGGTCAAATACAAGGGCGAGGTGAAGCACGCGGAGAAGATCCCGCTGAAGGCGGATATCGCCGCTGCAGGGTCCGTGGCCGATATTCCGGCCGGCTATGAAGCGGTGCGGCTCTCGGATGGCGGTACGTTCCGCGCACGCATGGCCGAAATCCAGAAGATCATCGAGGGCATCATCGCCCAGTACGGGCGCGGCGGCGGCGAACTCGTCATGATGACCGAGATCAACACCGCGCTCGATGACGCAGGCATGAAGACCTATTGCGCGGACAAGAAAACCCCTGACATCCGGGCCTATCTCGAGGAAACGGCGCCGCCGAAGCTGACGGCGATCGACCTAAAGCCGATGGGCGAGTTCATGCAGAAGGAAGTCGAGGAGAACTGCCCTAAATGATTGCTCACGCCTGAGCAGCGGCCCAGAAGGGCGGCTCAGAACGGTGAACAGGAGGACGTCATGGTCCGGTCATTTGCAGCCGCTTTGCTTCTCTCAGCGATATTGGCGCCCGTAGCGCTCGCCCAGACACCGCCGGCAAAATCCTCTGCCGCAGCCGCGCCGGATGGGGGCCTCAACATGGGGCAGGCTATCCAGCAATTCGATCCGGCCGCGAACCATTTCATCTGGGCCCTGCCGCCGGGCGTGCACGGGGCTGGCCCGTGGGCGATCGATGTCGAGGTCAAGCACAAGGGCGAGGTCACCTACAAAACCTCGATCCCGCTGAAGGCGGAGATCATCAAGCCCGGCGATCATTTCCAGCCTCCGGCCGGCTATGAAGCGATACGGCTCAGCGACGCCGGCGAGTGGAAACCGAAAATGGCGGAGGTGCAGAAGCAGATCGACGCCGTGATCGCCAAGTACGGACACGGCGATGGCGAACTCGTCCTGCAGAACGGCGTTCACACCACGCTCGATGCGACAGGCAAAAAGCTCTATTGCACCGAGAAAAAGGAGCCACAGCTGCGCCTGATGTTCGAGGAAACGGCAAAGAAGAAGATCACGATGGTCGAGCCGGGATCGATGAAGATGATCGCGGACAAGGCCATCCTCAACAACTGCGCATCGTGAGCCATCAAGCCTGAGAACGCGATTCAGTGAAGCTCGTTACGGCATCGTAACGCCAAAAGATGCGTGAGCGCGCTTGAAGGGCTGCAGGCGGGCTCTACTCTCTCGCTTCATGAAAACAGCAATCGCACTTCTTGCGGGGCTCGCGCTGATGGCGTGCTCCCCCACCGAGCCCACGACCCCCGCCGCTCCGGCTGAGACCCCCGCAGCGCCAGCCGCCGAACCCGCGCCGCCGCCGGCGACGCCCCCGGCAGACGCCACGGCGGATACCTGCAACATGGCGCAGTACTCTGCCCTCGTCGGCAAGCCGAAGACCGATCCGGGCGTTCCCGCGGCCGGCCCGACGGTGCGGATCATCAATCCGGGCGACCAGGTCACGATGGATTTCTCGGCCACGCGCCTCAACATCGACGTCAACTCGGCTGGCGTGATCACCGGCCTCAAGTGCGGCTGATCCAGCTCAACTGAGCTTTGACCAAGTATTTGAACTGGAAAGCCCGTCTCGAAAGAGGCGGGCTTTTCCTTGGCCCGGTTGACCTCGTCCGCCGGAACTGGCGTAAAGCTGCGTTATAAGCCTTGGGACGGGCGGATCGTATCAACCTGCAAGCGCGGGGGCGCCGCCTATGGACCCACAGACAACCGGTTATCTCGTCACATTCGCAATCATTGCGCTGTTCATGGGGCTGCGCATCTGGCGCGGATCGCGTGCGCGGAAACTAAAAGTCGAGCAGATGTGGATCCGCCCGGTGATCATCGGCGTGTTCCTCGGCCTGTCGATCTACGGCCAGCCGCCGCCGATGACGCCGGTGATCCTGGCGGCGCTGGCGGTGTGCATCGTCGCGGGGTTCGCGATGGGCTGGTATCGCGGGCGGATGGTGAAGGTGTCGATCGACCCCGCCACGCATGACCTGACGAGCAAAGCCTCGCCCTGGGGCATGCTGATCTTCCTCGGCCTGATGATCATCCGCATGGGCGCGCGCTTCGTGCTGCGCCAGGAGCATGATGTGGCGGGCATTCCCGTGAATGCGATCATCGACGGGCTGACGCTGTTCTATGCGGGCAATGTGGTCGGCCTGCAGGTCGAGGTCTGGATGCGAGCGAAGAAGCTGCTGGCGGACGCGATCGCGGCGAAGGCGGCGGGGCAAGCTGTGCCGAGCGAGGTCACGCAGGATCAGGCGGGGCAGAAGGCGCACGGGTAGCGTTGGGCGACCTAGAACCTTCTTTTCTTCCCTCAGACGCGAAGCGGCTGGGGGAAGTGGATCGCGACGAAGTCGCGAGACGATAGGGGCAGCCGCCGGTGGAATGTCGAACCTGACCTTGCCGGGCCGGGCGTCCTGAGGCTGCCCCCACCGTCTCGATGCTTCGCATCGATCCACCTCCCCCGCCCTTCGGGCGAGGGAGGAAAAGCGACTTCCCTTGCTTTCCCAAGCTTTCTCCGTATAACGCCCGCTTCCTACCACCTGCCGGATGGGGCCAAAGGCATGCCTCCCCGGCTTTAATTCAGGCGTCGCGCCGTTGATTTCCTTCGGGAAATTGCCGGGTCGGACTGTCGCCAACAGGAGACCGAAATGCCGAAGATGAAGACCAAGCAGGCCGCTGCAAAGCGGTTCTCGTCCACTGCGTCCGGCAAGCTCAAGCGTGGCGTCGCCGGCAAGCGTCACCGACTGATCAGCCACAATGCGAAGTATATCCGCACCAACCGCGGCACTGTCGTGGTGTCCGATGCGGATACGCCTCGCGTGAAGAAGCAATTCCTGCCCTACGGCGTGAAGTAGTTCCGCGCCCTCCCGGCCCTTGGGCCGGAAGTCAAAAGTAGCGCACACCCTGATCAGATAACGGAGTTTTCCTATGCCACGCGCACGCGGCCGAGTTCCGGCACACGCTCGCCACAAGAAGGTTATCAAGGCAGCCAAGGGCTTCTATGGCCGCCGCAAGAACACGTTCCGCACGGCTCAGTCGGCGGTCGTTAAGGCCGGCGTCAACGCCTACAAGGGCCGCAAGCAGAAGAAGCGGAATTTCCGCTCGCTCTGGATCCAGCGCATCAACGCCGCCTGCCGCGCGATCGACGAGAGCGTGACGTATTCGCGTTTCATCGACGGCCTCGCGAAAGCCGGGATCACGATCGACCGCAAGGTCGTGGCCGATCTCGCCATGCACGAGCCGGCAGCGTTTAGCGCCCTGGTGGAGAAGGCCCGGGCGGCGCTGGCGTAAGCCTGCACTAGCGCGGGGTCCGATCGTATCGCGAAGTGATACGTGAATCGGCCCCCCACTAGAAAGTCTCTCCGAAGCCTGCTCCATCAGTTCCGACCGCTAGCGCGGGGCGGACTTGGGCCCGTGCGATCTCTACGCTGCGCATGGGCCAACGATGGCTATCGAAGATCAGGTCAAGACGATCGAGGCGGAGGCTTCCTCCGCCATCGCTGCTGCGTCCGATGAAGCAGCACTCGAAGCCATTCGCGTGTCGGAACTGGGCAAGAAGGGGCGGCTGTCGCTCCTGATGCGCGACCTTGGCGGCATGACGCCGGAAGAGCGCAAGACGGCAGGCCCTGCCCTCAACGGCCTCAAGGACCGGCTCACCGCTCTGATCTCCGCACGCAAGGCGGAGCTGGAGCTCGCCGCGCTGAACAAGCGGCTGGAGACCGAGCGCGAGGATCTCACGCTGCCGCCGCGTGCGGAGCCGGTGGGCGCGTTGCATCCGGTGATGCAGGTGTTCGAGGAGCTGGCGGCGATTTTCGCCGACATGGGCTTTGCCGTCGCCGAAGGCCCGGACATCGAGGACGACTTCCACAACTTCACGGCGCTCAACTTCCCGCCGGGCCACCCTGCGCGCGAGACCCACGACACGTTCTTTCTGAAGCCCGACGCGAAGGGCGAGAAGAAGGTGCTGCGCACGCACACCTCGCCGATCCAGGTGCGGGCGATGATGACGTCGAAGCCGCCGATCCGCGTGATCGCGCCGGGCCGCGTGTTCCGGAAGGACTGGGACGCGACGCACACGCCGATGTTCCACCAGATCGAGGGGCTGGTCGTCGATAAAACTGTCCACATGGGGCACCTCAAGGCCTGCCTCACCGAGGCGTTCTCGCGCTTCTTCGAAGTGCCGACAGCCTCGACGCGCTTCCGCCCGCACTTCTTTCCGTTCACCGAGCCGAGCGCGGAGATGGACATGCGCTGCGACCGCTCGGCCGCCGAGATCAAGGTCGGCGAGGGCAATGACTGGCTGGAAATCCTCGGCTGCGGGATGGTTCATCCCAATGTATTGCGTTCGTGCGGCATCGATCCGGAGGAATACCAGGGCTTCGCTTTCGGGCTGGGCGTGGACCGTCTCGCCATGCTGAAATACGGCATGCCGGACCTGCGTCCGTATTTCGAGGCGGATGTGGACTGGATACGCCACTACGGCTTCAAGCCATGGCTGTTGCCGACTGTAACCGGGGGTCTGTCGTAAGATAGGAAAGCCTCACAAGGGGACCAGCATGAGCAAGCAATCCTTTTCCTTCATGGAGAGCATCATCGCCATCGGCGCGCTGGTGACCTCCTCCGCCGCCGTCTACATCGCCTATGACCAGGCGGGCGTGATGCACACGGAGCAGCGCGCCTCCGTGTTGCCCGCGCTCCAGATCGACAAGTTCGACCTTGATGAAGGCGCGACCATCAGCGTCGGTTTCAATGTCGAGAACGCAGGCGTCGGCCCGGCTTTCATCCAGAGCGCCACGCTGAGCAACAAGGGCGAGGCGGTCGAGGGACAGGAACATCTCATGAGCGATCTGCCCAATCCCAGAGGGACGCCGGGCGGATTGGCCGTCACAATCGAACCCATGACAGGCCGCGTCATAGCGCCGGGCGTGATGAAGCAAGCGATGCTGCTGCGGTGGGCCTCCGATTCACTCGAACCGATTCAGCGCGGCTCGATCTACACCAAGACGGACGGTCTCGCGCTGGAGATCTGCTTCTGCGACACGCTGAAGAATTGCTGGGTCGCCAAGTCTGAGTCACGCGCTCACCCCAAACAGATTTCCGGTGCGTGCCCTGCGCCGAAGAAGGGCGGATTGTTCTAGACCATGAAGTTCACCCTGCCCTGGCTGAAGGACTATCTCGATACGAAGGCGGAGCTGCCGGCGATCCTCGATGCCATGACTCAGGCGGGGCTCGAGGTGGAAGACGCGCACGATCCGCGCGATGCGCTGAAGCAGTTCACGGTCGCGAAGATCGTGTCGGCGAAGCAGCATCCCAATGCGGACAAGCTGCAGGTCTGCCAGGTCGAGACGGTCGATGGCATGAAGGAGATCGTGTGCGGCGGGATCAATGCGCGCCCCGGCCTCGTGACATCCTATGCTCCGATCGGGGCCTTCATTCCGGGATCGGGGATCACGCTGGCGCCCAAGCCGGTGCGCGGTGTAATTTCGAACGGCATGCTGTGCTCGGGTTCGGAGATGCAGACGGATGAGGATCCGTTCCGCCTGCGCATTGCGCGGTTCGAGGATTGGCAGCCGCGGGCTCAGGCTCTGGGCTTGAGCGATGAACAGGCGATCGCCGATGGCGGCATTATCGAGCTGCCGGACGATCTGAAAGTTGGATCGCCGGTGGCGGATGCGCTGGCGCTGGACACGGTGGTGGATTTCGAAGTGACGCCGAACCGGCCCGACTGGCTGGGTGTCACCGGCATTGCACGCGATCTGGCAGCCAAGGGCGTGGGGACGTTCAAGCTGCCGAAGGTCGAGCCGACGGCGGGCAAGTTCAAATCGCCGGTGACGGTGACGATCGATGCGCCGGAGGCTTGCCCCGTGTTCGCCGGGCGGCTGATCCGCGGCGTGAAGAACAAACAATCGCCGGAGTGGCTGCAGAAGCGGCTCAAGGCCATCGGCATCAATCCGAAGACGATGCTGGTCGATGTGACCAACTACATCTCGTTCGACCGCGCGCGGCCGCTGCACGTCTATGACGCGAAGCTGTTGAAGGGCGGGATCCGGGTTCGGCTCGGGACGGCGTCCGACAAGTTCGAGGCGCTGGACGGGAAAACGTACGAGAACCTCTCCGAGATGTGCGTGATCGCGGATGATAGCGGCGCCATCGGCCTCGGCGGCGTGATGGGCGGGGCGTCGACGGGATGCTCGGTCGATACGACAGACGTGTTTCTGGAGAGCGCGTGGTTCGATCCCAACCGGACAGCGAAGACGGGCCGCACGACGGGGATTATCTCGGATGCCCGGTTTCGCTTCGAGCGAGGCGTCGATCCGCATTCATGCGTCGACGGCATCGAGCTGGCGACGAAGCTGATCCTTGAAGTGTGCGGCGGAGACGCTTCCGAAGTCGTCATCGCAGGCAAGGTTCCGGAGGGGCCGAAGCCGGTCACGTTCAAGACTGCGGACATGAAAAGGCTGACCGGCGTCGACATGAAGCCGGCGCGGATGGCGGAGATCCTGACGGCGCTTGGCTTCGAGACGACGGCCAAGGGCGGCGGCGATGCGTGGCCGTGGAAAGTTCCGAGCTGGCGGCCGGATGTGGAGGGCTCGGCGGATATCGTCGAGGAGCTGATCCGGATCGAAGGCTTCGACAAGCTGCCGGAAGATCGCCTGCCCGCCCCGGAAGGGCCAGCAAGAGTTGTGGTGACGCCGCTGCAGAACCGGGTGCGCGTGGCGCGACGAGTGCTGGCGGGGCGTGGGTTCCTCGAGACGGTGACGTGGAGCTTCATGTTCCACGAGAAGGCGGCGCTGATGATCGGCGGGGCCAACAAGCTTGCCGATGCGCTGACGATCGACAATCCGATCGCGTCGGACCTCGATTACATGCGGCCCTCCATGCTGGCGAACCTGGCTGAGGCTGCGCAGAAGAATGCGGATCATGGCGCGGATGATGTGCGCCTGTTCGAGGCCGGGCCGGTATATCCGGGTGATGCGCCTGCCGACCAGCGCATGATGGTGGCCGGTGTTGTGAAAGCCTCGAAGACTCGCGGCTGGCAGGGGCCGGGCGCAGGCTACGATGCGTTCGCCGCGAAGGCGGATCTGTTCGCCGTGCTCGGCGCGCTGGACCAGCCGGGCGAGCGGTTCCAGGTCGGGGCGGCTGATGGTCCGTACTGGCATCCGGGACGCGCGGGCACGCTGAGGCTCGGGCCGAAGCAGGTTGTGGCGTCGTTCGGGGAGCTGCATCCGGCTTTCCTGAAGGCGCTGGACATCGAAGGGCCAGTGCTGGCGTTCGAGATCGGGCTCGACGCCCTGCCCGCGGCGAAGGCTAAAGCCACCAAGACCAAGGCGCGCTTCGAGAAGGCGGACCAGACGCCGGTGAAACGCGACTTTGCGTTTGTGGTCGAGGAGAAGGTGCCGGCGGGCGATATCGTGCGGATGGCGCTGAAGGCCGATCCCAAGCTGGTGGTCGCGGCGAGCGTGTTCGACGTATTCCGCGGGCCCAGCATCGGGGAGGGCAAGAAATCGGTTGCGATCGAGGTGACGCTGCAGCCGCGCGGGGCAGCGATGACGGATGTGGAGATCGAAGCGGTGGCGTCGGCGATCGTGAAGTCGGTCGGCAAGGCGACTGGGGCAACGCTCAGAGGCTAGGCGCTATCCCTCACCGCCCCATTCCCTCCAGCGTCCTGAACAAGCCGTAAGCGGCGCCCAGGAGGATTGCGGCGAGGATGATCTGCGAGATCCAGAACGCGCCGGGGTGAGCTGTGCGCTGGTTGTCGTGCTTGGAGGCGAAGCTGCGGCCGGACTGGAAGCCGTCGATCAGGAGCCAGCTGGCGATGGCCGCCGCGCTCATCCAGGCTACCGAGTGCACGGTGATCCAGGACAATGGCGTCCCCTTTCGAAGGAGAGCGTAGGCGCACGACGGTTGTGGGGAAAGAGCACGACTTAAAAAGGCGCCGGCGGCTGCCCCCACCGTCTCGGCGCTTCGCGCCGATCCACCTCCCCCGCCCTGCGGGCGAGGGAGGAAAAGAAAAAGGCCCGCCATTTCCGGCGGGCCTTTGGTTATGAACTTGGGAAGGCCTATTCGCCTTCCGCAGCCAGCGCCGTGTCGCGGCCTTCGGCCATGCCGCGGAGGATGCCGGGGAGCGCGTAGTTGCCCTCGTGGCAAGCGTATTCGAATACCTTCTCCTTCGACTTGCGCAGCGGCATCTGGCCTTTCCAGACCTGGGAGTAGTTGGCCGGATCGTTGACCTCGTAGGTGTAATCGATCTCCAAGTCCGACACGCGGCGGAAGCGCTCGGTGACCTTGCCGTCCTTCGACAGGGGCACGCGGCCGCGGGCCTGGATCGGATGGAGGTTGCGGGTCTCGACGACCAGCGTGTCGCCCTCCCAGTGGCCGACCTCGTCGCCGAACCAACGCTGGATCACATCCGGCAGCGCCTTCTCGGTCTCGCCAGGCTGCTGGATGCGGATGATGCGGGCGTCGTGGTTCATCTCGATGTCGAGCATCACGTATTGCGGCGTCTGAACGATCTGGACGTTGTTGTTGTACATCGCGTTGCTGAGCGGCGGGCCGCCCTGGTTGCCGAACGAGATCAGGCAGCGGTCGCCGAT
>DASYKO010000170.1:0-26878 GCA_035995285.1 Hyphomonadaceae bacterium
GCTCGGCATCAACCTTTCTGGTTCAGTGGGATTTGGTGAGCTGTCGAACCGCGTGCTCGAGACGGCGCTGAACCCGCTGACCGGCGCGCAGCAGCTAACCGGCGGCCTTCTGGGCGGCCAGGGCTGGGCCAACAATTCGACGGTCGGCATCTCCAACTCCTTTCCGCTGCAGGGAACGGCGCTGGGCGGCCTAGCGGCCAACCTCGGCTATCAGAACCTCGTCAACGGCCGGCAGCAATCCTCGGTCGGCGCGGCCTTTGCGGCGCTCGAGCGTATCGGCGTCGTCCGCACGCTGGCCGAACCGAACCTGACGGCGATCTCCGGTGAATCGGGCCACTTCCTCGTCGGCGGCCAGTTTCCGGTTCCCGTTGCGCAGGACGAAGGCAAGATCTCGGTCGAGTTCAAGAAGTTCGGCGTCGGCCTCGGCTATACGCCGGTCGTCCTCTCCGAAGGCCGCATTTCGCTGCAGCTGTCGGTAGAGGTGTCCGAACTTTCGCAACAGGGCGGCTTCCAGTCTGACAGTGTCGCCGGAACCGATCCGAACACGGGCGAGCTGGTCTCGGGCCAGAGCATCACCATCCCGGCCCTGAAGGTCCGCCAGACGGAAACGACCGTCGAAATCCCCTCGGGCGGCAGCCTCGTCATCGCCGGCATGATCCAGGAGCAGACCAAGCAGGTTCTCGACGGCGTTCCTGGCGCCAAGGACATTCCGGTGCTCGGCGCGCTGTTCCGCAGCCGCGACTTCCAGAACGACGAGAGCGAGCTGGTCGTGATCGTCACGCCCTACCTGGTCTCGCCGACCGACCCGCAGAACCTGCGCGATCCCGACCGTGGCTACCTGACGCCGCGCGACGCCCGCACCGTGTTCTTCGGCAAGCTGAACGAAGTCTACGCCGTGCCGGGTTCGGCCGCCGACAAGAACAAGGCCCCGCAAGGCGCCAGCGGCTTCATTTTTGACTGAGGTGAGCACAATGTCCCAGACACAGCATACCTTGGCCAAACACATCGTGCTTCTTGCCGGCGCATCGCTGGCGGTGCTCGGCGGCTGCGGCCACAGCCCCACGGAAATCGCCTATGCGAACCGCGAGCACCTTCAGATCCAGGCCGAGGAAATCACGGCCGAGCTGAAGATCGACAGCTACACGTCGGGCGAAAAGCTCGGCGTCATGGAGCGTGAAGCGGTCAAGACCTTTGCCGAAGCGTACATGCAGGAAGGCCATGGGTCCGTGATCATCTCGCGCCCGGGCGGCGGATCGGACGATGGCGCCGCTATGCGCGCCGCAGCCGACGCCCGCGCAGTCATGCTGGCCGAAGGCGTGGACGCCACCCGCATCGCCGAAGGCCCCTATGACGCCTCCGGCGCGCGCGTTGCGCCATTGGTGATCAGCTACCGCACCTACGAGGCTGTCGTGCCGCACTGCCCGGATCTCTCCGGTATCGACTTCGCGTTCACGGGGACGAACAACGCGCTGCCGTCCTTCGGCTGCGCGGTTCAGACCAACCTTGCTGCGATGATCGCCGATCCTTCCGACCTTGTCGGAGCGCAAAAGATGGATCCGGCCGACATCGGCCGCCGCGGCGTGATCATGAGCAAGTATCGTCAAGGCGCACCCACCGGAGCCGAGCGTTCGCAAGACGCCAAGGGCACGATCAGCAACGTGGGCGGCTAACACTACTAGGGCGGATAGGATATGACTGGTTCCCGGGACAAGTTTGACGATGGCGAGCTCGACCAGCTCGCGCACGATCTCGATCTCGACATGGACGCGCCGATCGGCACGACCTTCGCCGCAGCTTTGCGCGACAAGGATGGCGACATCGCCGTGATGGACGACGAGTTTGGCCTGGACGATGACGGGTTCATGACCCCCCAAACGCGCTCGGAGGCCCGTCCGGCTGCGCCCGCAGCGCCGCGCGCCGAGGTCGACTATGCCGCCGGCCTGACGCCTGCCTCCGTCGACGACATGACGATGGCCGACGATGAATTCTCCGACGAGGCCGATCCTTACGACACCGCCGCGTTCGAGGGCGAGCGTCCGCACGCCCCGCCTGCGCCGGCCTTCGAACAGGATCTGCCTCCGGCGCCGCCGCCGCGCGCGTCCTGGGGCGAGCCCCCGCGCGCTGACGGCAGGGCGCCCATGAAACAGATGATCGACGATCTGCCGCCCGTCGCGCTGGCCGAATCCGAGCCGGTCTCGGACGATGCCGCCGGGCAGGGCCTCGGCTATGACTACGCCTTCCAGTCGGAAGCCGCCGGCGGCGACCGGGCGATCCCGCGGATCAGCGTGCACGCCTTCTGCACGCGCACCAACACGCTGGGCCTGATGCGGACGATCATGAAGGATCGCCGCATGAAGAACGTCTCGATGGAGGTGTTTGAGGGCGGCACGCCGGCCGCCATCCAGCACTATGTCAACGAGACCACGCCGAACCTGCTCGTCATCGAAAGCTCCGGCGATCCGCGCCAGTTGCTCGGCGAACTCGATTCGCTGGCCGAATACTGCGACGAGAACATCCGCGTCGTCGTGCTGGGCCATACCAACGACATCCGCCTCTATCGGGAACTGATGCGCCGCGGCGTGTCGGAATATCTCGTCGCCCCGCTCGATCCGGTTCAGATGATCCGCTCGATCGCCTCGCTGTTCACCGACCCGGAAGCCCCGTTCACCGGCAAGACCATCGCGATCACCGGCGTGAAGGGCGGCGTCGGCGCCTCCTCGATCGCGCACAACCTCGCCTGGGCCCTGTCGGAGCGCATCAAGGTCAACACCACGCTGGTCGACCTCGACCTCAACTTCGGCACCACCGGCCTCGACTTCAACCAGGACACGCAGGCGACCATCGCCGACGCCCTGATGTCGCCTGACCGGTTCGACGAAGCCGTCATGGGCCGCCTGATCACCAAGGCGACCGACCGCTTGTCCCTGTTTACAGCCCCCGCCACGCTGGACCGCACCTACAATCTCGAGCCCGATACTTACAACCGCGTGCTGGAGCAGGTGAGGGGCTCCGTGCCGTTCGTGCTGCTCGACCTGCCGCACATCTGGACCGACTGGTTCAAGCAGACCGTGATCTCGGCCGACCAGCTTATCGTCGTCGCCGGGCCGGATCTCGCCTCGCTGCGCAACGGCAAGAATCTGATCGACTTCCTCAAGGCCGCTCGTCCCAACGATGCGCCGCCCAAGCTGATCCTCAACATGGTCGGCCTGCCCAAGCGTCCGGAAATTCCGGCGAAGGACTTCGGCCAGGCGATCGGCGTCGAGCCGACGCTGACGCTGCCCTTCGATGCGCAACTGTTCGGAACGGCCGCGAACAACGGCCAGATGATCTTCGACGTCGCGCCCGAATCCAAAGTTGCGCAGGGACTGGACCAGCTTGCCGCCGAACTGACGGGCAAGGAAATCCAGACCGAGAAGCCCTCGATGCTGAAAAAGCTGCTGGGCAAGTAGGAGCTAAGGGATGTTCGGCAAGCGCACAACGGGCGGGACTCCAATTGCGCCTACTCCGCAAGAGCCGGCGGCTCACGCCGCGCGTCCTGCCGCCGCCGCTCCGCCGCCTCCAACGCAGAGGGCGGATGCCCCTGCGCCGTCTCCGCCGCCGAAGGCTGCCGCGCCCCGGCCTGCCGCCGACGCTCCGCCGCCTCCCCCTCCCCCCAAGGCCTCCGGCGGCGCCCCGCCTCCGCCCAAAGCCGCCGCCTCCTCCAAACTCGCCCCGCCTCCTCCCCCCAAGGAGAAAGTCGCCGCGATTGATAACCGGTCGGACGAGTACTACCGGACCAAGACGGAAGTCTTCAACGCGCTGATCGACACGATCGACCTGAGCCAGCTGGCCCAGCTCGACCAGGAATCGGCGCGCGAAGAGATCCGCGACATCGTCATCGAGATCGTCTCGATCAAGAACGTGGTGATGAGCGTCGCCGAACAGGAGACGCTGCTCGAGGACATCTGCAACGACGTTCTCGGATATGGTCCGCTCGAGCCGCTGCTGGCGCGCGACGACATCGCCGACATCATGGTCAACGGGGCCGGCACGACGTACATCGAGGTGCAGGGCAAGATCCAGCGCACCAACATCCGCTTCCGCGACAACGCGCAGCTGATGAACATCTGCCAGCGCATCGTCAGCCAGGTCGGCCGCCGGGTCGATGAAGCCTCGCCGATCTGCGACGCGCGCCTTGCAGACGGCTCGCGCGTCAACGTCATCGCCCCGCCGCTGGCGATCGACGGCCCCGCCCTCACAATTCGTAAATTCAAAAAGGACAAGCTGAAGATCACGGACCTCGTCCAGTTCGGGTCGATCTCCGAAGCTGGCGCGGAACTCCTGCGCATCATCGGCGCCTGCCGCTGCAACACGCTGATCTCGGGCGGTACGGGTTCGGGCAAGACGACGCTGCTCAACACGCTGACCGCCTTCATCGCCCCGGGCGAGCGGGTTATCACCTGCGAGGACGCCGCGGAACTCCAGCTGCAGCAGCCGCACGTGGTGCGCCTCGAAACGCGCCCGCCGAACCTTGAAGGCACGGGCCGGGTCTCGATGACCGACCTCGTCAAGAACTGCCTGCGTATGCGTCCTGACCGGATCATCGTCGGCGAGGTGAGGGGACCTGAAGCATTCGACCTTCTGCAGGCGATGAACACGGGCCACGACGGCTCCATGGGCACGCTGCACGCCAACACGCCGCGCGAAGGTCTCTCGCGTCTTGAATCGATGATCACCATGGGCGGCTTCACGCTGCCGCAGCGCACGATCCGCGAGATGATCGTGGGCTCGATCGACATCGTCATCCAGGCGTCTCGTTTGAGGGATGGCTCGAGGAAGATCGTGTCGATCACCGAAGTCATGGGCCTCGAGGGCGACGTGATCGTGACGCAGGACGTGATGCGGTACGAGATCGACGGCGAAGACAGGGACGGCAAGATCATAGGCTCGCACCGCGGCACCGGCATCGGCCGTCCGCGCTTCTGGGAGCGCGCCAAGTATTTCAACATGGACGCAGACCTGGGCCGCGCGCTCGACGCGCTGGAAGAGGGCAATCGCGGATGACACTCGACCTCGTCACCATCGGGATTGCTGGTCTGGCCTTCATCGCCGTCCTCGGCGTGGGCTTCGTCTTTGCAGGCGGCGACCGCGGCAAGCAGAACAAACGGCTGAAGTCGATCAGCGATGGCAAGGTCGGCGTAGGCAAGCAGGCCGACGTCGGCGCGATGCGCCGCAAGCAGATGGACGCCTCGATCAAGTCGCTGCGCGACCGTGAAGAGGCGATCCGCCAGCAGAAGGCCGTCGGCAAGTCGATCGAGGACCGCATCAAGATGGCCGGGTTCTCGTTCCCGGTCTCCAGTTTCCACATCGCCTCGGCCGTGATCGGCGTGGCGGCGGGCATCGGGGCGTTCTTCGCAGGCGCGCGCGCGGGCTATGAACTCCTGATCTGCGTCGGCGCCGCCTTCGGTGCTGGCCTGGGCCTGCCGCGCTGGTTTCTGGGCATGTCGATCAAGGGCCGGCAGAAGAAGTTCCTCAACCAGTTTGCCGATGCGCTCGACGTCATCGTCCGCGGTGTGAAGTCCGGCCTGCCGCTCAACGAGTGCCTCAAGATGATCGCGCGCGAGAGCTCCCAGCCGCTGGCCGGTGAGTTCCAGGTGGTGTGCGACGCCCTCGCGATGGGCATGACGGTTCCCCAGGCGCTCGAGCGGATGTATGCGCGGGTTCCGATCCAGGAAGTGAACTTCTTCAACATCGTTCTGGCGATCCAGCAGAAGGCGGGCGGCAACCTCTCCGAAGCGCTGGGCAACCTCTCGACGGTGCTGCGCTCGCGCAAGCTGCTGAGGGAAAAGATCAAGGCGCTGTCCTCGGAAGCCAAGGCCTCGGCGATGATCATCGGCGCGCTGCCGATCATCGTCATGCTGCTCGTCTACATGACGACGCCGGCCTACATCATGACGCTGTTCACGGCGGAGCTGGGCCACTTCATCCTGCTCATCGCGGCGGCTCTCATGGGCATCGGCATCTACATCATGCGCTCCATGATCAACTTCAACTTCTAGGGGAGGCGGAACATGGAAATCGTCCACTTCCTGACCGAGCCGATGAACCTCGCCGGCATTCTGGCGGCGGTGGCGGTGTTCGCCACGATCATGACGCTGGCGGCGCCCATGTTCGCAGGCGACAAGCTGACGAGCCGCCTCAAGGCCGTGGCCAACCGCCGGGAAGAGCTGCGCAAGCGCTCGCGCGCCGCGCTCGACAGCGAGTCGACCAAGAAGTCGATCCGCGTGCGCGACGAGTCGGCGATGAAGAAGGTCGTCGACAAGCTTGACCTCCAGAAGATGCTGGAGGACCCGACGGTCGCCAAGAAGCTGATCCAGGCGGGCCTGCGCGGACCCAAGCCGATCTCGATCTTCTATTTCTGCCGCTTTGCCCTGCCGATCGCGTTCGGCATCGCGGTGTTCATCTACATCTTCTTCGTCAACGACCACGGCCTTTCCCAGCAGATGAAGTTCGGCGCCGTCGGCGTTGGCATCGCGGCGGGCTTCTATGGCCCGAACATCTATGTCGAGAACCTGATAGGCAAGCGCCGCACCTCGATCATGCGCGCCTTCCCGGACTCCCTCGACATGATGCTGATCTGCGTCGAGTCGGGCATGTCCATCGAAATGGCGTTCGCGCGCGTGGGCGAGGAGATCGGCACGGCCTCCGCCGAACTCGCCGAGGAACTGGCGCTGACGACGGCCGAGCTCTCCTACCTGCAGGACCGGCGCTCGGCCTATGTGAACCTCGCCGAGCGGACCAACCATCCCGGCGTCAAGGGCGTCGCCATGGCGCTGACGCAGGCGGAGAAGTACGGCACGCCCATGGGTTCGGCCCTGCGCGTGATGGCCAAGGAGAACCGCGAGATGCGGATCACCGAGGCCGAGAAAAAGGCGGCGGCCCTGCCGGCGAAGCTCACGGTCCCGATGATCGTGTTCTTCCTGCCCGTGCTTTTCCTCGTCATTCTCGGACCGGCCTTCATCAAGATCTCCGACATGGGCTTCCTCGGACCCAAGCCGTAAGGCGTAGGTTCGCGGCGGTCCTCCACCACGTAGTGGGGGAGGTGGATCGAACGCGGAGCGTTCGAGACGGAAGGGGCCGCCTGCGCAGCAGGCGGATGTTGCAACAAGGGGAATCTTCTCTCGGCACGATCCGTCTGCTTCGCAGGCAGCCCCTTCCGTCTCGCTCGCAAGAGCGAGCGATCCACCTTCCCCACTTCGTGGGGCAGGACTCCGTGGGTGATTTCAAACATCAGGTCGCGATCTCGCATTCAGGCCGGTGCTCACCGCCTGGGATGCCTCCCGCTTTTCCCTCTCGGGCCGCAGCGGTTCGGTGGCGCTCCATAGGGAGGGCCGGGGACGCAGGATGGCCCTGCGTGTGTTGGCGTCGCTGGTTGCCCAGCGCTACCGGTAGTTCGAAGGAAAACGCAGCATCCTGCGTCCCCGTGATCGTTATGCGCCGGCTCAGAGCAGGAAGGTGTTTCACTTCCCTGACGTGAACCGCCGGCGGCGTGCAGGTCATGCTGTTCACGGCCACGATCCCGGAGATGACCCCCCGCTTTTGCAGCTTGTGACCGCACTCACGGGGCTGAGGCTTACGCCTCCACGCTCAACCACATCGCCCCCGCGTCCTTGAACATCGCGACTGCCCTCCGTGCGGAGGCGACAAGGAGCATTATCCCTCGGGTTTGGAGCATGCTGGGGAGATTATTTTTCCCACCACCAATATGCGACTCTGTGAAGTGAACAGTTTCAATGAGTTGGGTGGGGGCGATCGCTCGAAATGCGCGGCCATACTGGTAGAAAGAAATGCAGCGCTCGGACCGCTTTGTGTCCTTGGCGCCTCACTTGGCCTGCCGTGCCGGAGCTCCGAAGGAGCGTAGGCAGGCGGTCTTGGTGAGGGCGCCTGGGCCAGTGGGCGCGGTTGGACAAGTTTTCAACACGAAGACACGAAGTTCCCCTCAGTCGCGCGAGACGGGTTTGCGGCGCTCGAAGGATTCAAACACCAAGGTCACCAAGGTTTGCACCAAGGACACCAAGTTCTCCTCAGTCTCGATGGTTGAGGTGGTGTGCCGGACAGGCAGAGGGAGCGCCGGGCGCCTGCCCGGCTCTTTCGAGCGGCAACTCCCAGCGTGCGCGTTGAAGCGCTGGGCCGGGCGGCGCGTCGCTGTGAGGTCGTTGTTGCTTCACGATTATCGCGCTTGCGCGCGATCTGCCGGGCAGGCGCCCGGCGGTCCCGGATCAGAAGCCTGGGTTCTTTTTCAGGAACTCGAGTTCCTCCGCTGTGCTCTCTCGCCCCAGGATCCTGTTGCGGTGGGGGAAGCGGTGGAAGCGGGCGATGACTTGGGCGTGGCGTTTGGCGTAGTCGTGGGCGTTGGCGATGATGTCCTTGAACTCGTGCGGAGTTGAGGCTTCGAGGACGGCGAATCTGCGGAGCGCTTCGTCCTGGTCGGCGGCGGCTTCGGAGTGTTCGAAGGGCAGGTAGAGGAAGAAGCGCTCGATCGGCGTGAGCTGGGTCTCTTCGCCGTTCACCACGGCTTCCTTGGCGAGGACGAGGGCGAGAGGATCGTTGGCGAAGCTTTGCGGCGTGTTGCGGTAGATCGATCTCGAGAACTGATCGAGGGCGATGATGGCGGCGAGGCGGTGCTTTGCGCCTTGCGCGGCCCAGCGCTGGGCTTCGCCATTGGCGACAAGCTCGACCGTGGTCTTGAAGCGGGCGATGAGCATTTCGTCGACCTTGGGGCCGCCGCCGAACCAGAGTTTCTTGCGGTCGTCGAAGGCCTTGCGGCTGTAATCGCCGAACCAGAAGTCGAGGATGGATTCAGGTGTCTCGGTCATGTGGGATCAACGTTCGGGGCTGAAGCATGTTCATGGCGATGTGTCAGAGCCGGCCGCCGGTCTCTTCGTGTCTTTGTGCTCTCCTTCGTGCCTTCGTGTTTCTCTTGAGAAAGATTCCAACACAAAGACACTAAGGAAGACACGAAGACACTAAGGGAGCGGTGTGTGTTGCACCGACGGTGCGTCATGCTTTCGGTTTGGTCGCGACCAGCATGTAGTTGACGGCGGTGTCGTTGCCGAGGCTCCAGCGGCCGGTGAGGGGGGAGAAGCTGACGCCGACTGGCGGCTGCACGTCGAGGCCGGCGCCGGTGAGGGCGGAGCGGGCTTCCTCGGGCGTGACGAACTTGTTCCAGTCGTGCGTGCCGGCGGGGAGCCAGCGCAGGATGTGCTCGGCGCCGACGACGGCGAGGGCGAAGGCTTTCGCCGTGCGGTTGAGGGTCGCCATGATGAGAAGGCCGCCGGGCTTCACGAGGGCGGCGCAGTCGGCGAGGAAGCGGGCGGGATCGGCGACGTGCTCTACGACTTCGAGGGTGAGGACGATATCGAATTTGGGTTCGTCGGCGGTGATGAGACCTTCGACTGTGCCGATGCGATAATCGATGTCCATGTGCAGGGCGTCGGCGTGGACGATCGCGGCCTTGATGTTGGCGTCTCCTGCATCGATGCCGACGGCATGCGCGCCGAGGCGGGCCATGGGCTCGGTGACCAGGCCGCCGCCGCAGCCGGCATCGAGGAGGCGCAGGCCTTCGAGGGGACGGCGGGATTCCGCGGGCAGGCCGAAATGCTGGACCGCGGCGTCGCGGATGAAGGTGAGGCGGACGGGGTTGAACTTGTGGAGGGGCGCGAACTTGCCGGTGGGCGACCACCAGTCGGCGGCCATGGCGCGGAATTTCTCGATCTCGTCGGGATCGACGCTGGGGGAGGCCGGGATGGTCTCGTCGCGGGCGAGGGTCTTGCTCAAGCCAGTCTCCTGGGGGCCAGCGTCCAGCGGGGCAATCCGAGCCTTCTATGCCGGGCGAGGCGGAAGGACTACGGCCTTCGCCTGATATGGGGTGCCATTCCTTTAGTGTGATGGGGTCTCGAACGCTAACCCAAATGTCGCAGGAAAGGGTGAGTTCTTGCCTGTGCGTGGCTTGCCCCCTATAGCCGAGCCGCGCGGGAGATTGTTGCCTGCCGGCCATTAGAAGGACCTGCCTCCGCGATGAATCGCCTGGTGATGAAATTCGGCGGGACGTCGGTGGCGAACCTCGAGCGCATTGCGCATGTCGCCGACATCGTCGCGGCGCGCAAGACCGAGGCCAAGGGGCTGGCGGTTGTGGTGTCGGCCATGTCGGGGACGACGAACCAGCTGGTGGAATGGACGCGCGGGGCCGCCGGGCCGGACCTGCTCGGCGCGGAATATGACGATGAATACGATGTGGTGGTCGCCTCGGGCGAGCAGGTGACTGCCGGACTGTTGGCGCTGGCGCTGCGGCGGAAGGGGCTGAGGGCGCGCTCGTGGCTCGGCTGGCAGTTGAAGCTCACGACGGACGAGGCGCACGGCAAGGCGCGGATCACGGGGTGCGATAATCCGGAGTTCACGCGCTCGGTGGATTCGGGCGAGATCGCGGTGGTGGCGGGCTTCCAGGGCGTGGACGAGAACGGGCGCGTATCGACGCTGGGGCGGGGCGGATCGGATACGTCGGCGGTGGCGGTGGCGGCGGCTTTGAAAGCGGGGCTGTGCGATATCTATACGGACGTGGATGGGGTTTATACGACCGATCCGCGGATCACGTCGAAGGCGCGGCGGCTGGAGAAGATTTCCTACGAGGAGATGCTGGAGCTGGCGTCCCTCGGGGCCAAGGTGCTGCAGACGCGCTCGGTGGAGCTGGCGATGAACCACCGGGTACCGGTGCGCGTGCTCTCCTCCTTCGAGGGGGCAGTGCCCAGACCCAATACCGGAACGCTCGTGTGCGATGAGGAACAGATCGTGGAAAAGCAGGTTGTCAGCGGCGTCGCTTACTCGCGGGACGAAGCCAAGTTCACCATGATCGGCGTGGAAGACCATCCGGGCGTGGCGGCGACGATTTTTGGCGCGCTGGCGGACGCCGGGGTGAACGTCGACATGATCGTGCAGGCGTCGGCCAAGACGGAAGGGCGCCAGAACATCGTGTTCACGTGTCCGGACCGGGATGCGCCGCACGCCAAGGCGGTGATCGAGAAGCATTCGAAGACCATCGGCTATGAGAGCTTCACGGTCGGGCGCGATGTCGCCAAGGTGTCGGTGATCGGGGTGGGGATGCGTTCGCACGCGGGTGTCGCCAAGACTATGTTCCAGGCGCTGTCGGACAAGGGCATCAACATCCAGGTCATCTCGACGTCGGAGATCAAGATCTCCGTGCTGATCGATGCGAGCTATACCGAGCTGGCGGTGCGGGCGCTGCACACGGCCTATGGGCTGGATTCTGACTAGGCGCGGGCGCCGTAGGGTGCATTAGCCCGCAGGGCGTAATGCACCATCGAGCAACAGGGACGCCGGTGCTCGTCGTCCAAAGAGGTGCATTACGGCCTTTGGCCTAATGCACCCTACGTTCCCCACTCACTCGACGACCGGCTTCCACCCCAGCACCCATTCCGGATTGCGGTAGTTGGCGATCGTTGCGGCGTCGCGGTCCTTGTCGAGGATCTTCGCGATGGGGTGGCGCTGGCGCATGTCGATGGGCTTGCCGCTCATGTCCATGGTGTTGAACTCCATGAAGCGGACTTTGGAGGCATCGAAATCGGGCGGGCCTTCGACGGGGCCCCAGCCGTCGGCGGGGACGCCTTGGGTCTTCGAATTGATGACCACCATTTCGGCATTGGGGAAGTTGGCGCCTACCGCGCCTACGGGGCCGTTCTTGGGCAGGCGCGCGAAGACGGGGCGGGAGGGCGTGCCGGCGGGGTTTTCGGGGGTGACGGTCCAGGGCAGCGGCTTGTCGATCTGGTAGAATTTGGAGTCGACGAAGACGTTGCCGTGGATGCCTTCGGGCGTGCGTGTCCAGGTGATGGGGCCGATCGAATGGACCTCGCAGCGCAGGCAGAAGAGGGTGGCGTAGCCGAGGATGGTGTCGCCGTGGCCGGTGAGCTTCGAGTCAGCCATGTACATCGAGCCGTAGGTGGTGAGGGCGTCGCCTGAGCCGTTGAGCGTCATGTGGTCGAGGACGTTCTGCTTGCCGCGGATCATCAGGGCCTCGGCCTGGCCGATGGCGTAATTGTTGATGGTGAAGTTGGAGAGCTGGATGTTTTCGGAGTTCGCGATGCCGAACGCCTAGCGCTTGCCGGCGCCTTGCGCGAAGGGCGTGTTGTTGGCGTAGCCGACGATGGTTTTGTCGCGGCTTTCGCCGCGGATGGTGAGGTTGGAGCGGTCGGCGAAGTAGATGATCTCTTCGTAGTTGCCATTCCTGATGAAGATCTCGCGGCGGCTGTCTGATTTCGCTGGGAAGAACTCGATGGCGGCTTGCAGGGTGGAGAAATCGCCCTTGCCGTCGGCGGAGACGGTGACGCGTTTCGCGGTGGCGGCGGGCGGGGCGGGTTTGGTGGAGAATTTCCAGTCCGAGACGCCGGGGAAGGCGCCGGTGGCGGGTTTGAGGACGGCGCCGTCCAGTTTGACGATGTAGGTGCGGCCGTACTTCAGCGCGTTGTTGTGCGGGTAGATCGTAGCCTTGTTGTCGCGCACGATGATGGGGCGGAAGTGATAATCGGCGCCTCCGACCTTGGTGACCTGGTAGACGGGCGCCTGGACTGCGCCCGGGGGTAGCTCCTGGCCAGCCGTCTGGGCTGCGCCGCGGCCGGAGGGGTTGGGGGAGGTCGGGATGGCGAGGTCAAGCTCGTCGGCCAGCGAATTGTCGGCGGCATCGTAGATGCGGATCTTGCCGGTCTCGTCGACTGTGGGTGGGGAGGCGAAGCTCAGGACAAGATGGGTGTCGGGATTGACGTTGGCGGCCCCGCTGGCGGGGAAGAGGGTGGCGCCGATTTGCGCGGCTTCGGCGGATGGGACGGTTTGCAGGCCGTCGCCTGCACAGGCTGAGAGGCCGAGTACCAGAGCGAGGCCCAGACGTCTGATCATGCAGCACTCCACCGTCGGCAGTCTGGTCAGACGGTAGTTTGTACAACCGGTGTCAGCAAGCGTCGGGGTTTAGGCACACGGCTTTTTCGTCGGATACGCGAGCCTCCCCCCTGCCGCCCGGTCTTTTCCGAACGCGATATTTGAGCCGGAAGCCTTCATTTTTTGCCCGCCGGCCGCCGTTGCGCGGAAAGGGTGGGCAGCACGGATGTTCCATGATACCGGAGCCGCGCTATCCGACGTGGCCAAGCCGTGGCCGGGGCAGCGATGGAGAGTTTCAAATCGTACAGATCGTGGTCCGGGACAACAACGTCGATCAGGCGTTGAAGGCTCTCAAGAAGAAGATGCAGCGCGAGGGCCTCTTCAGGGAAATGAAGGCCCGCACGGCTTACGAGAAGCCGTCCGAAGCCAAGGCTCGCCGGAAGGCCGAGGCCATCCGCCGTGCGCGGAAACTGGCCCGTAAGCGCGCCCAGCGCGAAGGCCTCCTCCCGAAGCCGGCCTCCACACGGCCCTAGGACCGGATGGGGCGGGCGCCTCTATGTCAACAAGCTCGCCGATGTCGATCTTCGGGCCATGGAAAAGCTGATCAAGGTCGGCCTTTCCAGCCTCAAGAAGATCTGGCCAACCTCAAGAAGACCTGGCCGGTGACGGCAAGCTGAGTGGCGCGCCACTGGCGGCTCAGAGCCTGTCGCCCTTGCCGCAATTCCAACGGCGATCACGCTTTGGCTGGTGCGTGGTCTTACAGAGCCCAAGCCTTTCGGGGCCCCTGTCGTTCAGGGCCAACGTCAGGCAGCATCGGCCAATTCGGGACCTCAGCTCAACCGCAGCCGCTCTTCAGCGAGGCCTTTCTCAACGTGAACTGGGCGGCGTTCTCGTCGTAGGCGGTATGATAGGCAGCGGTATCCAGGTGCGCCGCTTCCATGAGCGCGATCATCTTCTCCAGCTGAACCTGGGCTGACCCGGGCGACACGACAGCGAGGTCGGCATACTCGCACGCCATGCTGTTACTGGCCTTGTTGGCCTCGCGAAGTTTCACGACGGCTTCGGCGAAATAGCCCATGTCCTTGTCGTAGAGGTCCTTGGCCGCGTCGAACTGCGTCTGGGCCTCGGACTTTGGCGCCACTGCCGTTGGAGGCGGCGTCTGAGCCAGGGCGGCGCCGGCCAGAAGCGCGCCGGCAAACAGGCACGCTGCGAATGGGCGGATTATGTTCATGTGACAGCCTCCCGATCCCCAAGCCCTGTCTAGCGCGGATTTCGATTTCGTCGACTGACATACCCCTTTTCTCACGGGGAGGAGGACTGCGAGCGCAGGGGGTGGATACCGGCGCCGGTGGCGGGCCCTCCAAAACGCCGCTTTTTGAGCCGCTGCAAATATAGTTTTCCACAGACACAGCTTTAGCCGTCCCCGGAATGACGTCCGCAGCGTAATCCTGTAGAGGCCTAGCCAGAAACGATCGGGACCATCGTTGAGCGAGCGCAGCAAATCTCCGGACAAGGGCGGCCAGCCGCCTCGTCCCCCCGCGGGCGGGGGGACCGGGGCGAAGCTTTTGCTGAGCCGGCTGCGCGCCCTGATGGCCAGCCAGGCGCAGGATCCCAAGCGGCTGGACCGGGTGGTCGAGCTGATCGGCAACACCATGGTGGCCGATGTCTGCTCCATCTACCTGCGCACCGAGGATGAAGCGCTGCTCCTGATGGCGACCAAGGGCCTCAGGCCGGAAGCCGTGGGACGGACGCGGATGAAGGAGAATGAGGGCCTTGTCGGCCTGGTGTCGGCGACGGCGCGGCCACTGAGGCTGAAGGACGCCTTCTCCCACCCGAGATTCTCCTACCGGCCAGAGACGGGGGAAGACCCGTTCCACTCCTTCATGGGCGTGCCGATCCTGCGCGGCGGGCGCGTGCTGGGTGTGCTGGTCGTGCAGAACACGGCCGAGCGGACCTATGACGACGAGGAAGTCGAGGCGCTGCAGACCATCGCCATGGTGCTGGCGGAGCTGGTGGCGGCGGCTGCCGATACGCTGGCGGCGGGCCTGAAGCAGACGCGGCCTGTGGAGCTGACCGGGCGGGTGCTGAACGAGGGTTTGGCGCAGGGCAAAGTGTTTCTCTACGACCCGGTGGTGCCGCCTGCGCGGCTGTTCGCTGCGGATGCGGAGCTGGAAGAGCGGCGGCTCAACGAGGCGCTGGAAGCTTTGCGCGCGTCGATCGACGCGATGCTGACGCGGGCAGGGCCGGTGCTGTTCGGCGACAGCCGGGATGTGCTCGAGACCTACCGTCTGTTTGCGCACGATCCGAGCTGGGAAGCGCGGCTGGTCGAGGCGGTGCGGACGGGTCTTTCGGCCGAGGCTGCGGTCGACCGGGTGCGGCGCGAGCACAGGGCGCGGCTGGAGAGTGCGCGCGATTCCATGATGCGGGAGCGGCTGCACGATCTCGAGGATCTCGAGAACCGGCTGCTGCGGATGCTGGACGGAAATGGCGGCGGCGGGCGTGAGGCGCCTCCGGGGTCGATCCTGGTGGCGAGCCGGATCGGGCCAGCCGAGCTTCTGGAGTATCGGGACTCGGACCTGGCGGCGATTGCGCTGGAGGAGGCGGGGGCAGGCTCTCACGCCGCCATCGTGGCGCGGGCCATGGGCGTGCCGGCGGTCGGCGGGCTGACCGGCCTGGTGACGCGGGCGGAAGACGGCGACCTGATGATCGTCGATGGCGAGAGCGGAACGGTGCATATCCGCCCGGCCATCGATATCGTCACCAATTTCCAGGCTCGGGTGAGCCTGTCCGAGCAGAAGCAGGCCGAGCTTTCCCTTTTGAGGGACAAGCCGGCGATTTCGACCGACGGGGTGGAGGTCGACCTTTTCATCAATGCCGGGCTGAGCTTCGACCTCGACCATCTGGATGAGGTGGGGGCCAAGGGCGTCGGGCTGTTCCGGACCGAATTCCAGTTCATGGCGTCCGAGACCATGCCGGGGCTGGACGAGCAGGCGACCTTCTACAAGTCGGTCATCGAACGGGCAGGCGACCGGCCGGTGGTGTTCCGGACCATCGACCTGGGGGGCGACAAAATAGCGCCCTTCATGGGGAGGAGAGAGCGGGAGGAGAACCCGGCGCTGGGCTGGCGGGCGCTGCGCATGGCCCTCGACCACCCGTTCTTCTTCCGGCGGCAGCTGAGGGCGCTGATCCGCGCTTCGCGCAACCGGGAGCTGCGGCTGATGTTCCCGATGGTGGCGACCGTGGAGGAGTTCGAGGCGGCAAGGCGGCTGCTCGATTCGGAGATGGAATGGGCGGTGAAGTTCGGCCGCGACCTGCCCGACCGGCTCTATGTCGGGGCCATGGTGGAGACGCCTTCGCTGGCCTTCTCGATCGATAGCCTCAAGGGGAAAGCGGACTTCCTTTCCGTAGGGACGAACGACCTGATGCAGTTCTTTTTCGCTGCAGACAGGGACAATGCGAGACTGACCGGGCGCTATGACATCCTGTCCAAGCCGGCGCTGCGGCTGCTGCAGCGGATGCAGCAGAGGGCGGAGGAGGCGGATCTGCCGATCACCATCTGCGGCGAAAGCGCAGGCCGTCCGCTGGAAGCGCTGACCCTGATTGCTCTGGGCTATAGGCGGTTGTCGATGCAGGCCTCGCGGATTGCGCCGGTGAAGCTGCTCATTCGTTCCGTAGACGTGTCGAAACTGACCAAAGAGGTCCAGGCGGTGCTCGATTCCAAAGACCAGGGCGAGCCGATTCGTAACTCAATTTTAAGCATCGCCATCGGGCTCGGCCTGAAGATTTAGGTTGTGGCGATAGGGGGCTCGCCTTACCTTCCATCAATCACTTGTTAGGGCGCGGGGCATAAAGCGGGAGAGCGTGTCTTAGGGGCACTGCGCTACCGTTTCGGACAGATGTATGAGCGGCGTGGTTAAAGACGATCCGATCCCAGATGCGGCTTCCGACAAGACCGTTGCCAGTGCTGGCGACGCAGAGCCCGGTCATGCCGAAGCTCCTGCTGCTGCGCCTGCTGAATCCGACACCAAGCACAATCGCAAGGGCGCGCCTTTCCTGCGCGTCGTGACGGGCGATGCGGCCTCCGATTTCGTGGCTGAGCTTCCCCCGCAGGATCAGGCCCCGACGCCGGACGTGCTGCCGAACCAGCGCATCGGTTCGGCCATCCGCTCGCGCCGCGAGACGCTGGGCTATTCGCTCGACCAGGTCGCCAAGGACACCCGCGTCCACCTCTCGCACCTGCGTGCGATCGAGGACATGACGCCGAACCTTCTGGGCGCTCCGGTCTACGCCAAGGGCTATATCCGCGCCTATGCGCGCTATCTCGGCCTCGACGAGATGTCGACGCTGGAGCGCTATCTGCGCGAGTGCGCCATCCTCAAGGATCCCGAGAAGCACGAGATCGCCCCGCCGCAGACGGGCAGGCACCTGCCGGCGACCGTGCCGGTGCTCGGCTTTCTCATCGTCGCCCTGATCGGCGGCGCGGCTGCGGCCTTCTTCATGAATGGCGGCGGTGGCGGCAAAGGCCCCACGACGGCCGAGGCGAATGCGCCTCCGGTTGCGTCGACTGATGGTTCGACGGTTGCCGCGGCGGTTGATCCGGTTCCTGTGCAGCAGCTGCGCATCGTCGCCCTGCGCCGCTCCCTGCTGGATGTGCGCTCGTCCGACGGCACCAAGTTTCTCCACCGCGACCTTGAGCCCGGCGAGGGCTTCACGGTTCGCATGGGCGCAGACTGGACGGTCTCGGCGCTGGAAGATGGGTCCGCCTTCGAATGGCGGCTGGGCGACAAGTCGCTCGGCCTGATGGGCGAGACGCCGACCCCGATCAACTCGCAGAGCGCGGACACGATCGTTGCGACGCGCACGCCGATCGAACCGGTGGCGGCGGCGCCTGAGCTGACGGACGCCGAGAAGCTGAATGCTGCGCCGGGCGCTACGCCTGCGCCGGCTGGAGCTGCTCCGGCCACGACAGCGGCGCCGGGCGCGGCCGCACCCGGGAAGCCCAAGCCGCGTCCCAAGCCCGTGACGCCGCCTGCGGGTGAGCCGGAAGTTGCGGCGCCGACAGCTGCTGCGACTGCGCCCGCCAAGCCTGCCACCCCGGCTCAGGATCCGGCGCTGGCGGCCTATCCGAACCAGCCGCCTCCGCAGTAGGCTCGTAACCTTCGTACTTTTGTCAGCGCATTGCCCTGTAATGAGGGGGATTGCCTGATTGCGGCTGCAGGAATGCCGCGTGGGGGTGGGCTTTACTGCAGTAGGCGAACGGGCCACATCCCATGTGGCGCAGGCTATACGGACCATCGATGAGCGGCGACGATATCCATCACCTTCGGCCCTGGCGGACGATCCACCGGCGCAAGTCGCGCGTGATCAGCGTGGGCAACCTGAAAGTCGGCGGCGACAATCCGATCCACGTCCAGTCGATGACCAATACGCCGACGTCGGACGCCAAGGCGACGATCGACCAGATCCGGCGGCTGGAGGAAGCGGGCGCGGATATCGTGCGGGTGTCGTGCCCGGATGAGGAGTCCACCGCGGCGATGCCGGAGATCTGCCGGGCGGCGAATGTCCCGATCGTTGCGGACATCCATTTCCACTACAAGCGCGCGCTCGAGGCGGCAAAGGCCGGGGCGGCGTGCCTGCGCATCAATCCGGGCAATATCGGCAATGCGCAACGCGTGAAGGAAGTCGTGCAGGCGGCCAAGGATCATGGCTGTTCGATGCGGATCGGCGTGAACGGCGGCTCGCTGGAGCGGCACCTGCTGGAGAAGTATGGCGAGCCTTGCCCGGAGGCGATGGTGGAAAGCGCGCTGGACCATGCGCGCATCCTCGATGACCATGACTTCCGCGAATACAAGATTTCGGTGAAGGCGTCGGACCCGTTCATGACGGTGGCGGCCTATCACCAGCTGGCGGAGGCGACGGATGCGCCGCTGCATCTGGGCGTTACCGAAGCAGGCGGGCAGCGGATCGGGACGGTGAAGTCCTCGATCGGCATCGGCTCGCTGCTCTGGGCCGGGATCGGCGATACGATCCGCGTCTCGCTGTCGGCTGAGCCGGAGGAGGAGATCCGGGTCGGGTTCGACATTCTCAAGTCGCTCGGCATCCGGACGCGCGGCGTCAACATCATCTCGTGCCCGAGTTGCGCGCGGCAGGGGTTCGACGTGATCCGCACGGTGGAGGCGCTGGAGCAGCGGCTGGCGCATATCGCCGAGCCGATCTCGCTGTCGATCATCGGCTGCGTGGTCAACGGGCCGGGTGAGGCGACGATGACGGACCTGGGCTTCACCGGCGGCGGCAAGGACGCCGGCATGATGTATGTGTCGGGCAAGCCCGACCATAAGGTTTCCAACGCCGAGATGATCGACCGCATCGTCGAGCGGGTGGAAGCGCGGGCGGCGGCCTATCGGGCTGCGAAGACGCCGGTGAAGGCTGCCGAATAAGTCCTATCGAACAAGCCCCGATGTGAACTAGCCATCCCTGCCGCCGGGAAGTAGGTTTTCGAAAACGTACGGGGAGAGGCAGCATGAGGCTTTCAGTTCTTGGCGCCATTCTGGGCGGGGCGGCGGTCGGCGCGTTTGCAACGACGGCGGCGTTTGCGCAGCAGGCCCCGTCTCAAACCCCGCCACAGACCGCTCCGCAGGGTGGCGCCCAGCAGCAGGCCCAGGCTCAGGCCGCCTGGGTGGCGGCGCATGGCGAGGAACTGTTCAACGCCAAGTGCAAGTCGTGCCACGATCCTGCAGTCGACCGGGCGCCGAACAAGAACGTGCTCGCTTCGTACAATGGCGAGGTGATCATCAATGCGCTGAGCGCAGGCGGCATGATGCAGCCCATGGCGGCGGACATGGGTCCCGACGACATCCGCGCAGTCGCTGTCTACCTCACGGGCCGCGCCGAAATGCGGCCCGCGTTCGACACGGCCAACGAAGCTTCCAATCCGTGCCCGGCCTCGAACACGTTCAAGGCTTCGGGCCCGTCCTGGAGCGGGTGGAGCCCCAATGTCGAGGCGACGCGCATGTCGACGAACTCCACCATCAAGGCGAAGGATGCGCCGAATCTTAAGGTCAAATGGGCGTTCGCCTACCAGGGCGGCCGCTATGGCCAGCCGGCCATCTACGGCAACCGCGTCTTCGTCACCTCTTCCTCTGGCATCGCCTATGCGCTTGACCGGTCGACGGGGTGCGTGGCCTGGCAGTTCAAGCTGCCGGCGGGTATCCGCATCACGCCGTCGGTGGACAAGAATCCGAAATCGCCCTCGGGCTACGCAGTCTATTTCGGCGACTACGCGCACAATGTGTATGCGCTGGACGCGGCCAACGGTCAGCAGATCTGGAAGGTCAATGTCGAGCCGCATCCGCGCGCGGTGTTGACGGGAGCGCCGGTGCTCTACAAGGACAAGCTCTACGTGCCGGTGTCGTCATGGGAGGAGACGATCTCCTCCGTCGCCAACTATCAGTGCTGCACGTTCAGCGGCTCGGTGGCGGCGATCGACGTCAAGACCGGAACCATTGACTGGCAGACGCATGTGTTGCCGGCGCCCAAGCCCAACAGGGCCAACGCGGCAGGCACGCAAATGCTCGGGCCCGCAGGCGCGGCCATCTGGTCGGCGCCGACGATCGATACGAAACGCGGCCTCATCTACGTGACGACCGGCGACAGCTATACCGACGTCAAGGAGGATGCCTCCGACGCCGTGGTCGCGATGGACCTCAAGACCGGCGCCATCAGGTGGAAGCGCCAGATGACGGAGAACGACAACTTCCTCACCGGCTGCCCGCCGCAGCGCCCCTCCATCAACTGCCCCACGCCGACCGGGCCGGACCATGACTTCGGCGCCTCGGCCATCCTCAAGCACCTGCCTAACGGCAAGGACATCCTGTTGGCCGGGCAGAAGTCGGGCCAGGTCTATGGCGTCAATCCGGATGACGGCGCGGTGCTGTGGCAGCAGCGCTTCGGCCGCGGCGGCGCCCTTGGCGGCGTCGAATGGGGCATGGCGGCGGACGATGAGCATGTCTATGCCGCGGTGAATCAGGGCGGCGGGGCGGGCATCTATGCGATGAACCTCGCCGATGGTTCGCTGGCCTGGCAGCAGCGGGGCGTCTCGCCCGCCAAGTGCAGCTTCAAGTCGGCGCGCTGCGGCAACGGATATTCCGCGCCGCCGAGCGTGGCCAATGGCGTGGTCTATGCGCCCAACCAGGACGGCCACATCCGCGCGTTCGAGGCCAAGACCGGCAAGCCGCTGTGGGATTATGATGCAGGCGCAGAGACCTACGAGACCGTCAACGGCGTCAAGGATCAGCACGGCGGCAATTTCGACGGCTCGGGCCTGGCGTTTGCAGGCGACATGGCCTTTGCCATGTCGGGCTATAACGGCGCCTCGGGATCGTCTGGGCCGAACAACGTGCTGCTGGCGTTTTCGGTGAACGGCAAGTAGCCGCCCGCTCGCCGGGCAATAAGGACGGAGCGGGGAATGGGGCTGTTTGCACGGGTCGTTGCAGGCGCTGTCCTGTTCGCAGCGGCTGCCTGCACGCCGCTGGGGCTGAACACGGCGTCCACCAACATCCAGAAGGAAGAAGCGGCTCATCCGGCTGTGCTGGGCGCGTTCGAGGGCGATGCGCCGGTGACGAGCGCGGAGGAGTGGACGAGGCGGCGCGTGCCTCTCCTCAGGGCGGCGTTCGAGAAGGAGGTCTACGGGCCGGTGCCGCAGGAGCTGCATGGTTCGGTGGTGTCGCGCCGCGTGGTCGATACGAATTTCGCCAATGGCGCGGGCGTGCTCGAAGAGATCGATGTGCGCATTGGAGAGGGCGAGAGCGCACCGCGTTTCCGCATCGCCATCGCACTGCCGAGGGGCGCCGCCGCGGACCACAAGGTTCCGCTGATTCTCAACCAGAATTTCTGCGGCAATGCCGGGACGTTCGACATGCAAGAGCTGTCGGATGGCGGCTGCATGAACCATGGGGCCATGTCGAGCGTGATCCGGCTGATCTTCGGCAAGTACATCATGACCGGGCCGAACCAGATGATCCTGGAGCGCGGCTATGCCTACGCCACCATGTATGCCGGGCCGTTCGCGGCGGATGATCCTGCAGCCGCCCAGGTGCAGCTTGAGGCGCTGGGCCGGATGCTGCCGGAGGGGCGCAAGCCGCAGGGCGTGGTTGCGGTGTGGGCGGCGGGCTTCGGCTGGGCGCTCGACGTGCTGGAGGCAGATCCGCGGATCGATGCTTCGAAGACGGCGGTGTGGGGGCATTCGCGGCAGGGCAAGGCGGCGCTGCTGGCGGCTGCGTTCGATCCGCGCATCGAGGCGGTGATCCCGCTGCAGGCCGGCAAGGGCGGGGCGACGCTGACGCGCGCCTATGCCGGTGAGAGCGTGAAGCAGATCACCAAATCATATCCGCACTGGTTTGCGCCGAACTACACGCGCTATGCCGACCATGAGGCGGACATACCGGTCGATCAGCATCAGCTGATTGCGATGGTGGCGCCGCGGCCGGTGATGTTGGGCAATGGCTGGAAGGATGTATGGTCGGATCCCAACGGCGCTTATCGTTCTGCGCTGGGCGCAAGCCCGGTCTACCAGCTGATGGGCAAGCGCGGGCTGGGGCAGGCGGGCATGAAGGATTCACCCGAGATCAAGGGCGCGCCTTCGAACAAGGATCGCGCCGAGATGGGCGAGCTCGAATGGTTCATCCGCCCCGGCGGCCACGGCGTGCGCGTCGTCGACTGGGACGAGATGCTGGCCTTCTGCGACAGGTGGATCGGGCCCCAGAAAAACAGCGAGCCTGTGAAGCAGTAGCTTCAATCCTTCTGCGCGTTCTTGAAGACCGCCAGCTGGGCCTCGAACGCGCGCTTGTAGGCGGGGCGGGCTTCGGCGCGGGCGACGTAGGCGGCGAGCGTCGGGTATTCGTTGAGAAGGCCGGACAGTCGCAGCCTCTGGATCACGTGCACCATCATGATGTCGGCCGCGCTGAAGGCGCCGTCGAGCCATTCGGAATCGCCAAGACGCGCGGACAGTTGGTTTAACCGGACGCGGATACGGTCCAGGACTGCGGGCATGCGGTCCTTGGTCCAGGGCTTGTCGCCTTCGGCGAACTTGGCGGATTGGAGTTCGTAGATCGGCAGCTCCACGGTGTTGACCGCGGCGAACATCCAGCTGATCGCGCGCGCCCGGGCGTTGGGGTCCTTCGGCAGGAGGCCCGGGTGGGTTTCGGCGATATGGAGGATGATCGAGCCTGTCTCGAACAGGGTGAGATCGCCTTCTTCATAGGTCGGGATCTGGCCGAAGGGCTGGAGCGCCATGTGCGCCGGTTCCTTCATTGCCTTGAACGAGACGAGGCGGACATCATAGGGCTGGCCAGCTTCCTCGAAAGCCCAGCGGACGCGCATGTCCCGCGCCAGCCCCTGGCCGCGGTCGGGAGAGGCTTCAAAGGCGGTGATGGTGGGGGTCATCGTTTGTCTCCTGTCTGGGCGTCATCGGAACGACGAATGGGGCGGGCGAGAGCCGACACCCCTCCTGCAGAATATTAGTGCGATAAGAGCGCGATAAGTATCAGCTCGCAACGAACCGGCTATCGGGCGCTGGGAGAAGTTCCAGCTCCTCCCAGAGGCAAACCATATTGCCGCCAGCCAAAGGGCGAGCGCCGACAAGAGTACGGTCAGCAGCGACCTCGGCCTGGATAACGACAACCGGAGTGGCTCTGCCATCCTCATCATGGTGAATAGCGCAGGCCGGAATGCTAATTGGGTGCGGCGCGCTTCCAACCGGAATGTGGAAGACTGCTCTGCCATCTACCACGTCACGTTCGGTCGCGGCTCGGCCTGAGATCGCGGGCGTGTTCCGCCAGTTAGCCGGATTCAGTGGCCCCCACAGATCTTCCATTCTCCCACCTCTGCAGAGTCGTGGCGGTCGCTAAGCCTCGCCGCCTGTTTACCAGATCAACACACGCTGGTCCGGCGCGAGGTAGTTCTTCTGGCCGGCTTTCACATCGAAGGCGGCGTACCACGCGTCGATGTTGCGCACCGGGGCGATGGTGCGGAAGTAGGCGGGGGAGTGTGGGTCGGTGGCGATGAGGACGCGGAGCGCTTCGTCGCGGACGAGGCCGCGCCAGACCTGGCCCCAGCCGAGGAAGAAGCGCTGGTCGCCCGTGAAGCCGTCGAGCACGGGCGCCTCCTTGCCCTTGAGCGCCTTGTGATAGGCGACATAGGCCACCTGCATCCCGCCATTGTCGCCGATGTTCTCGCCCAGCGTGAGGCGGCCATTGACGTGCAGGCCGGGCAGGGCCTCGAAGGCCGAGTATTGATCGGCCAGCTTGTCGACCAGCGTCTTGAAGCGGGCGACATCGTCGGCGCCCCACCAGTCATGCAGCACGCCATGGCCGTCGGACTTGGCGCCCTGATCGTCGAAGCCGTGGCCCATCTCGTGGCCGATCACGGCGCCGATGCCGCCATAGTTCACGGCGAGGTCTGCGTTGGGATCGAAGAAGGGCGGCTGCAGGATCGCGGCCGGGAAGGTGATTTCGTTGAAGACGGAATTGTAGGAGGCGTTCACCGTCTGCGGGGTCATGCCCCATTCCTCGCGGTCGGTCTTCTTGCCGAGGCGGGTGAAGCGGCGGCGCTGGTCGAAGGTCTGGGCGGCGATGGAGTTGCCGTAGGCGTCGCCCTTTTTGATCGTCATGGCGGAATAATCGCGCCACTTGTCGGGATAGCCGATCTTGGGCCGGAACAGGGCGAGCTTTTCGGCGGCGCGTTTCTTGGTGTCGGCGCTCATCCAGGAGAGCTTGGAGATGCGCTCAGCGTAGGCTTCGCGCATGGTCTCGACCAGGGCCTGCATCTTGGCTTTTGAGTCGGGCGGGAAGTGCTTGGCGACGTAGAGACGGCCGATGGCCTCGCCCATGGCGCCGTTGAGAGCGGCGATGGCGCGCTTGTCGCGCGAGCGCTGTTCGGGTTGGCCGTTGAGCGTCTTGCCGAAGAAGGCGAACTGTTCCTCGTCGAAGGCTTTCGGGAGCACATCGGCGGAGGCGCGCAGGGCGTGATAGGTTGCGTACGCCTTGAGCGTCGGCAGGGGAGCATTGGCCCAGGCGTCACCCAAGGGGCCTACGGCGTCGAGCTGGCGGACGATGACGTTCTGGGCCGAACCGACGAGGCTGGCTTCGAAGGCCGGCGTCCACGGGAAGTTCGGCGACAGGGTCTTGAGCTCGGCGACGGTGCGCGGGTTATAGGTCTTGTCGCGCTCGCGCAGGGCTTCGGGCAGCCAGTGATAGCCGGCGAGCTTCTGTTCGAAGGCGAGGATGTCGTCGGCTTTCTTGGCTGAGTCGGCCACGCCGGCGAGGGAGAGCATCTTGTCGATGTGCGCCTTGTAGGCGGCGATGATCTCGGGCTTGGAGGTGGGGCCGGAGTAGAAGGTGCGGTTGGGCAGGCCGAGGCCTGACTGGTTGACCGAGAGCGTGTAGATGTCCGGGTTCTTTGCGTCCGGGCCGACGCCCCAGCCGAGCGGGGCGATGACGGGCGAGCCGGGGCGGGCCGCGATCACGGCGAGCTTGGCGGCGTCGGGCGCCGCTTCGATTTCATCCAGCAGCGGCTTGATGGGGGCGAGGCCCTTGGCCTCGATGGCGGCGGTGTCGATATAGGCGGTGTAGAAATCGGCGATGCGCTGTTCGTCCGTGCCGGGCTTGTTGGTCTTGGCGACGGTGGCTTCGACGAGGGCCTTCACGTCGAGGTCGGCCTGTTCGCGCAGTTCGTCGAACGCGCCCCAGCGTGTGCGGTCTCCGGGGATCTTGGCGTTCTTCTGCCAGGTTCCGCCATTGTAGAGGGCGAAGTCGTCGCCGGGCTTTACCGCTTTATCCATGCCGGCGAGATCGAAGCCCCAAGGCTTGATCTTCGGGGCTTTGGCGGCTTGCGCGAAGGCAGGCATGCCCTCGCTGGCGGTGAGAAGTGCGATACCGGCGGCGCTCAGGAAAAATGTGCGGCGGTCCATGGGCGAAATCCCCTGCAGGAAACTGCGTTGAAGGTTTTGCCGGGAGATGACGGTCCCCGGCCTCGGCGCATGCTAGGCGAGGCGGACGTGCGGGACAAGAAACCGCGCCCCAGATGCTGCCGATCTCGCAACCATGCCCAATCTGTGGTAACGCAAAGGCATGGCTCAAGAACGCATCCGCCGCGATCCGAAGATCATGATGGGCAAGCCCTGTATTGCGGGCACGCGCATCACGGTCGAGGCAATCCTTGAAGACCTCGGCGACGGGATGACGACGCCGCAGGTGCTTGAGGCTTATGAAGACCTTACCGAGGCGGACGTGCACGCGGCGCTGAGCTATGCGGCCGGGTACCTGCGCGAGGAAGGCATACTCGCAGCGGAGTAGTTGGGGGCGGGGGTGGCGGTTCTGTTCTATGCGGATGAGGACTGCCCAGGTCCAGTCGTACGCGCCCTGCGCGGCGCCGGCTTCGACCTCGTGGCACAGCGGGACATTGCGCGTGGGGTTCCCGATGATGATGTGTTGAGGCGTTCGGCGATGGCTGGACGCGTGCTGATCACGCGCGACCTCGGATTTGGGCGGCTAACGGTTCTTGATCAATTGCCTGCAGTCGGCGTGATCATTGTCCGGTTGCGCGGCCAGGGCGATTGGGCGGCACGCGCGGTCCGCGTTGTTGAGGCAGTGACGATGCTGGGAGATGGTGCGGCGGGCCACATCTCGACGATCGACTGGCACATGACCCGCACCCGTCCTCTGGCGCAGGGATCGGCCTAGACTTTCTCGCTGATCCGGATCGCCAGGCGGCAGCCTGCGCTGATCAGGGCGGAGAGGACCGGATAGCCGGGGGCCTGGGCTGCGCCTTCGGCGGTGGCGAGGTCCTTGTGGGCGATTTCCTCGTCGCGGAATTTGGAAAGTTTTGCCGCGAGGTCTTTTTCGCCGGCGGCTTCGAGTTCGGCGACCTGGTCGCCATAGTGTTCCTCGATCACGCTTTCGACCGC
>DASYKO010000171.1:0-5847 GCA_035995285.1 Hyphomonadaceae bacterium
GCGGATGATTTCGCGTCAGACACTCTACCGGTAGCGCCAGCAATGGCGTGGCCAACACAAGCGCGGTTCATCCGCGTCCCCGGCCCTCCACTCACGAGGGCGCACGAGCATCCCAGGCGGTTTCCACCGGCCTGAATGCGAGACTGCGCCCTACGACGCCGGACGACGATGTTTGAAATCAAAGCGGTAGCGGCGCTTGCGGATCAGGACGGCTGTGGCTACCTCAGGACCGAACTCCAGCGCCGAGCACGCCCATGACCCCTGAACTCGAAAACATGGTCGACACCATCAAGCAGTCCGTAGGACTGCTGCGGAGGCGTCTTTGACTGGGACTTCTCACAAAAACGCCTCGCTGAGCTGAACGCCCTCTCCGAACAGGCCGACTTCTGGAACGACCCGGAGAAGGCGCAGTCCCTCATGCGCGAGCGCAACCGGCTCGCCGGCGCAATCGATGACATCACCAGCCTGGAGCGCGAGGCGCAGGACGCCGTCGACCTGTGGGAGATGGCGGAGTCCGAAGGCGACAAGTCAATGTTCGCCGAAGTCGAGACCTCGATCCGCGCCTCGCTCAAGAAGGCGCAGGCGGCGGAGCTCAAGGCGCTGCTCTCCGGCGAGGTCGACGGCAACGACTGCTATATCGAGATCAACGCAGGCGCGGGCGGCACGGAGAGCCAGGACTGGGCCTCGATGCTGCGCCGCATGTATGTGCGCTGGGCCAACGCCCGCGGCTTCAAGATCGAGGAACTGGACGAGCACCAAGGCGAGACCGCCGGCATCAAGTCGGCCACCATGCTCATCAAGGGCGACAGCGCCTATGGCTGGCTGAAGAGCGAGAGCGGCGTCCACCGCCTCGTGCGCATCTCGCCGTACGACTCGAACGCGCGCCGCCACACCAGCTTTGCGTCCGTGTCGGTGTCCCCGGTGATCGACGACACGATCGTGGTCGACATCCAGGACAAGGACGTGCGCACCGACACTTACCGGGCTTCAGGCTCCGGCGGCCAGCACATCAACAAGACAGACTCAGCCGTGCGCCTCACCCACGCGCCGACGGGTATCGTGGTGGCCGTGCAGGCCGAACGCTCGCAGCACAAGAACCGCGCGCAGGCGTGGGAGATGCTGCGCGCGCGCATCTACGAGATGGAGCTGAAGAAGCGCGAAGCGGCGGCGCAGGCTGAAGCCGACAGCAAGACCGAGATCGGCTGGGGCCGCCAGATCCGCTCCTACGTGCTGCAGCCCTATCAGATGGTCAAAGACCTGTGCACCGGCGTCGAAACCTCCGACACGGGCGGCGTGCTCGACGGCGATCTCGACCAGTTCCTCGCCGCCTCCCTGGCCCACAAGCTGGGCCCGGAGACAAAGGTCGAAGACCTGGACTAGCTACTTCCCGACGGCGCCCACACGCACCTGCCAGTCCGGCGCCTCGCCCGTCTTGCGGGTCTCCGGCGGATTGACGTTGAGGCGGATCGAGTGGCTGAAGCTCGCACTTGCCCCCGGCGCCAGCGTCGCAGGATTGTCGATGGCGAACGTCATCAGCGGCATATCGAGCCGGTCGACGATGGCAAGCATCAGGCTGTCGATGGTGCACGGCCCGCTGCCGGTGTTGCGCACGGTCCCGGAGACTACGAGGTGGCGGCCGCCCTTCTGCGCGACGAACGCCGCCGACCCGACCTCAACCTCAATGCCTGGCGTCGATGCGCCGGCGCGAGCGAGCGCCGCCTTGCCGAGGCCCTTCACGTAAGCATAGGCGCGGTCCTGCGCAGAGATAGCGGCATCGAGTTCGGCCTGCGGAGCGTGGCTCGCCTCGGCGTTCTCGCGGGCGCGCAGCAGCGCCCAGGCTTCATCGGTCGCCTCGCCGAGCACGAACATGTCGCGCCAGCGCAGGCGCTCGCGCCAGTTCGCGCAGAGCAGGGCAAGATTGGGCGAGCCGATGCTGATGGACCCGCCTTCAAGGCGCTCGCCGGATCCGGAGATTTCCGTGCGCAGCCCGCCGCCGCGATCCGCGACGCCGTCCTCTCCATTCCGGCAGACCCAGGAATTCTGCGCCTGCTCGCGATAGAAGCGGGTGAGTTCGTTGAGCTCCGCCGCCGTGTGGGTCGGGCCGGTGGCTTCCGGCCGGTCCTCCCTTGGAGGCGCGGGCGTCGCCGTACGCGGATCGAAATTCTCCCCGCAGGCGCGGAAGGCCCGGTATTCGAACGGCGGTGCGAAGTGCGCATAGACCTCGGCGAGGGTCTCGGGCGGATTGAGGAAACGGATCTCGAAGGTGCGGGATTCGTTGGCCCCAGGGTTTCGAAAGGCAGCAGCGAGGTCTGTCCGGCGAGAAGGAAATCCCACTGGTCGATCGACTGCAGTGTGATGGGCGGAACCTCTGCGGCGGCGGCCCCGCGATTGCGGATCACGCCCGAGACAGCCATCACCGAGACGCCATTCTCGACGAATGTGAAGACGTCGATGTTTTCGAGGGCAAGCGGGCCGGCTTCCGGCTTCGGCAGGTCCTTTTTCCTCTGCAGGCCGCCGAGCAGCCCGATCAGGAAGGAATTGTCGCCGCGGAAGGCTTTCACCGCATCCTGACGAGCACGCTCCGCGTCATTGAGCGGCTTGAGCTTGATCAACCTCGCGTCCCAGTCGTGGCGCGCCTGCTTCACGGCGAGCGTTGCTTCCCAGGCCTTGACGCCGCGGGCTAGCGTCTTGGCGTCGCGTGTGCGGCAGACCATGGTGGCGATCTGCTCGGCAGAGAAATCCGCAACCGTGTGGCGGACATCCTCGGCGTCGCCGGTGACGGTGATCAGGTCAGGATTTTTCGCCCCATCGCCGGCGCCGCGAACATCGGTGCGGGCAGGGGCGGGACGGTCAGGCCGCAACGACAGCGGCGCGGTCTCGGACACCAGGGCGGCGGCTTGTGCAGGCGGCGGGATGTCGGTGACCGCCCTGGCCGTGACGGGCACGTTGAACTTCGGCGCGTCGTCGATGGTGATGCAGCCGGCCAGGCTGAATGCGAGTGCGCAAAACGCCAGCGTCTTCGACATGTGCATGAGAGGCCTCCCCAGGTCCGGCTCGGATGGGGCAGGGCAAGCGCGGCGGGAAAGAGGGCCAAAGGCGACAAGAAAAAGGCGCTCCCGCAAGCGGCCTTTGTGCAACTGGACGGTCCCGGGTTCTCAGGCGGATCCGGCGACGAGGACGTGGAAGCTGCCTCCGGTCCTCACCCAGGGCGCGCTGGGGTCTGGACCCGATGGGGGCTGCAGGAGAGGCGCGTAGGCTCCTGTTCCCGGGCTCGTGCTCCGGATCGGTTCAGGAGCGTTGCCATGATCAGGCTGTTCAGCGCCGCCCTTGTCGGGTGGGCAATGATTGCGGCGTCCGCTGAGGCGGAAAAGCCGCCGGATACATGGGATGGGCTCCACCTCGTTTCGTCGATGAATTTCGATGCAGCCTACCTGGCGCCGGGCGCGGACTTCCGCTCCTACACCAAGGTGATGCTCGATCCGACCGAGGCGGCGTTCCGCAAGGACTGGCAGCGCCGTCACAATGAGCAGGTGGTCGATCTCGACCGGCGCATAACGGACGAGGAAGCCCGGAACATCCTCGAAGCGGCCCAGACGGGACTGCACAAGATTTTCCTCGACGCCTATGCGGCTGCGGGCGTGCGGGTCGTGACCGAGCCGGGACCGGACGTGCTGAGGGTAAGAACGGCCATCATCAATCTCGATGTGACCGCGCCAGACCAGAAGACGATGCGGCCCGGCACAACGGCATCGGCCGAAGCGGGCGCTGCGACGCTGGTGATCGAGGTGCGGGATTCCATGAGCGGAGCGGTGCTGGGCCGCGGTGTGGATGGGCGCCGGATCGGCGACGTCGGCGTCATGGTGCGCAGGACCAGCGTGACCAACAAGGCGGACTTCGACCTGGCTTTCCGCTCTTGGGCGAGGGCAAGCGTGGATGCTCTGCAGCGGCTGCGGGCGCTGCCAGTGATCAATGCTGACGGCAAGCCGGTGTCCGCGCCGGGGCAAGGATAGGCCGGAAGGCTGGGTCCAGCGGGCTGTGGGGTCCAAAAGAAAAGGCCGCTCGTTGGAGCGGCCTTTTCGAAATCTGGTTGCCTTGAGCCCTAGTAGGACGGGCCGTTCGGCTGGTGGGCCGGGGCGGGGTCTTCCGCCATCGGGTCCTGAGCGTGCTTGACCGCGCCTTCGAAGAGGGCGTTCGGCTCGATCGCCAGAGAGGCGTGGAAGATGTCGCCGTGAACCTTGGCGCCGGTGCAGAGCTGCACCTTGCGGCCGTGGATGCGGCCATCGACCGTGCCGCGTACGACGACGGATTCTGCAACGACCTTGCCCTTAACGGCGCCGTTCTCACCGATGGTGACGGAGGAGGCGCGCACATCGCCCTCGACATGGCCGAAGATCTCGACCTCGCCCTGGGACTGCACGCCGCCGACGATCTTCATGTCAGCGGAAATGATCGACGGGCCCGAGCGGCTCGCAACCGTAGGAGCGCGCCGCGCAGGCGAGTCTGCCAGGATGGCCTTCGGCGCCACGGGCGGCGGCGGAGGAGCCTCTGGAGTTTTACCCTTTGTAAACATGCTTGCCGGCCCTCAGGAACTTGATCGGATCGTATAACTTGCCGCGGTAAAATACTTCGTAATGAAGGTGCGGCCCGGTGGATCGGCCGGTCGATCCCATCGTACCGACCTTCTGGCCTATAGCCACCATTTGATTAGCTTTTACTGCAATTGAATTCATGTGGCCGTAGCGGGTCTTGAACCCGTCGCCGTGATCGATCTCGACCACGCGGCCGTAAGTACCCCTCGTCCCCGCGTAAGTGACTTTCCCCGGCGCCGTCGCAGTGATGGGCGCGCCCCAGTATGCTGCAAGATCTGCGCCCTCGTGGAAGGCCGTCTTGCGGGCGTTGAAGGGGTCGGTGCGGTAGCCGAAGCCGGAGGTCTCGCGCAGGTCGCCATAGGGCACGCCGACAGGCGCGCCGAGGGGCAGGGTGTGGAGGCGGTTTTCGACCAGCGCTGCATCGCGCAGACGAGCTTCGACTTCTACGATACGGCGAGTGAAGGGGTCCGTATCGGTGTCCGGCAGGCTGACGAGCTTAGAGACTTCAACCAGCGGGCCGCCTTGTTCGAGGATGCGGGTCGTGGACACGCCCGTCAGGCGAATGACGCCGAGCGCGCGCTCCGACCGGTTCACGGCTTCGTCTTCGGCGGCGTCGAGAATCTCATTGGTGTCCTGGATGAGGCCGTCGGTGCGGGCGCGAAAGCCGGCTGATTCACGTCCGGCCACGGTGACGGCTTCGACGCGTCCCTTGCGGGCGTCGCCCTCTTCGATCGAGCTATCGACCAGCAACGACACGTTGTCGCCAGTGAGCGCCTCAGCCGTGGACAGGTCGCCGCCCTGGAAGGCAGCGGTAATGCGCTTGAGCGTTTCCACGCGCTTTTCGACTTCGCCGATGGTCTTGTTGAAATCCGTGGTGCGCGTCTCCAGCAGGGAGAGCGCGGTCTGTTCGGCCGCCTTGGCCTGGCGCAGTTCGCGCTCAAGGCGAGCTGACTTGCGGTCAACGCCCGCATTCTGAAGATCGATTGCAGGTCCGCGAAGGAGGACCGCCACGGTGGCGAAGAGGCACCAGCCGACAACGAGCGTGGCCCCGCCGGCCATCATGGCCTGACGCCACGGCGATATGGATACGTAGCGAACAGAGCCACCACTGCGGTGATAGATCTGCCGTTCAGGGAAGGCCTTTTCGAAGAACGCCTGGGTCTTCGACTTCAGGTGCTTGACCGCCATTTACAGTGCCCGATCAATTGCTTTACGCGCCAAGCCCGCCGCTGCCCCGCCTGATGTTACCTGGCAGACA
>DASYKO010000172.1:0-1890 GCA_035995285.1 Hyphomonadaceae bacterium
GAGGCTGAAGAGTTTGCCAAGCATGAACACGGGGCTCCTGATGCGCCCGGACGACTCATTACGCGCGCAGTATCAGCTCCCCGGTTACGGGTGTGGCGTTTCAATTTCACTAACGCAATAGGGCCCTGACAATAATAGCCAACTGACGGAACAGTCCGTCCCGCCTTGGATTCTGGCGGTGAATCAGGTCCGTGCCGCCGGCCTCAAGCGCCGGTCTAAGCCCAGACTCCGTTAATTGCTTCGATAAAAGTCGGCACGTTGCGTTCACCCTTTATTAACCCCCAACTTTGGGGACTGGCCCCTTGCCAGAGAGGCATGCGGCGGCGCCTATGGCTGCGTCAAATGTTCCAAACGCCCTCCCCCGAGCTGATTTCCGATCCGCAATGACTGACACAGCTGCCGAAGCCCCGACCGAGGGCCCCGGTGGAAGGTTCGCCGCCTTCCGCCACGGATCCTTCGTTCTCTACTTCCTGGCGCGGGTGTTCACGACCTTCGGGGCGCAGATCCTGTCGGTGGCGGTGATCTGGCACATCTACGCCCTGACCCACGAAACCCTGTTCACCGGCCTGGTCGGGCTCGTTCAGTTCCTGCCGCTGGCCCTGCTGGTGCTTGTCACCGGCACCGCCGCAGACCAGTTCGGCCGCAGGCTGATCATGGGGGCGTCCATCGTCCTCGCCGCAGCTTGCGCCGCCGCCATGGCGCTGTTTACGCTTTCCGGCCTGATCACCCCCTACCTGATGCTCGGCATCCTGGTGGTCTTCGGCGTCGCCCGGGCCTTCCTGGGGCCTGCCTCGAGTTCCCTCGTCGTGTCGCTGGTGCCGACCAGGGACTTCGCCAACGCCGTCACCTGGAACTCCTCTGCGTGGCAGGGCGCGACCATCATCGGCCCGGCCGCGGGCGGCCTGCTGCTGGGCATAGGCGAGCGTCCCTTCACCAACTGGCTGTCCGGGCTAGGCCAGCCAAGCCTCGCCGGTGTGCTCGACGGCCACGGGCCGGAGGTCGCCTATTTCACCGGCTTCGCCTTCATGCTGATCGGCGCCTTCCTGGTCTTCGCCATCCCCAAGCCGCCCAAGGGCCCGCCCAAGGAGCGCCCCACCCTCTCCAACATGCTCGAAGGCTTCCGCTTCATCTGGAAGCAGAAGATCATCCTCGGCGCCATCTCGCTCGATCTCTTCGCCGTGCTGATGGGCGGCGTCGTCGCCCTGCTCCCCGTTTATGCGGAGGATATCCTGCATCTGGGGCCCGAGGGCCTTGGCTGGCTGCGGGCCGCTCCCGGCATCGGGGCCATCGCCACGGCGGCGCTGATCGCGATGTTCCCGATCAAGGACAATGCCGGGATCATCATGTTCGTTTGCGTCGCCTTGTTCGGCGCCTTCACCATCGTCTTCGGCCTCTCGACCGTGGTCTGGCTCTCCATCGCCGCCCTGATCTGCCTGGGCGCGGTAGACATGGTCAGCGTCGTCGTCCGCGAGACCCTGCTTCAGCTCTGGACGCCGGATGATGTCCGCGGCCGCGTCAACGCGGTGAACTCGGTCTTCGTCTCGGCCTCGAACGAGCTCGGCGAATTCCGCGCCGGCACCATGGCGCATGCCATCGGGCCCGCAGCCATCGGCGCGATCCCCGCCGTGGTAATCGGCGGCGCAGGCGCGGTGGCAGTTGCAGGCCTGTGGGCCTGGATGTTCCCGATGCTGCGCAAGGCCCGCTATCTCGACGGGCGCGAGCGAGCCTAGGCTGCAGCCTTCGCCCTGACGTTCCGCACCCTTGCGATCTCGCTCAGGAGGTCGCGCTCGGCCAGCGGCTTGGAGAGGTATCCGTTCATCCCCATGGCGAGATAGCGCTCGCGGTCGCCGCTCATGGCGTCAGCAGTTAGAGCAATGACCGGGATCTCGG
>DASYKO010000173.1:0-13059 GCA_035995285.1 Hyphomonadaceae bacterium
CGTCGGCCTTCTTGGGCGCATCGCCGGTGATCTTCAGCGGCGCCTCGGCGTCGCCGAGGCGGAAGCGCATCTCGTGCGCCTTGCCATTGCGGTAGATCTTGAGGTCGAGCGTTTCGGACAGCGCGTTGACGACAGACACGCCCACGCCATGCAGCCCGCCGGAGACCTTGTAGGAGCCCTCCTCCTCGGTGTTGGCGAACTTCCCCCCCGCATGCAGCTGCGTCATCACCACCTCAGCGGCGGACACTCCCTCCTCGGCATGAATATCAACCGGAATGCCCCGCCCATTGTCCTCAACCTCGGCCGACCCATCCGCATGCAACGTCAGCCGCACATAATCCGCATGCCCCGCCAACGCCTCATCGATCCCGTTATCCACCACCTCATAAATCATATGATGGAGCCCCGACCCATCATCCGTATCCCCAATATACATCCCCGGCCGCTTCCGCACGGCGTCGAGCCCGCGCAGCACCTTGATCTGTTCGGCGTCGTAGCCGCCATTCTTGGCCGGCTTCTTCGGCTCGTCGGTGGTTGTCTGGTCCGTCATAAAACTTCCTCGTGGCAGCCCGCATTCCGGACCACTCAATCCTCGCGAACAACACCGTCCGATACTTCGAAACGCTGGGCGCGGTCGCCGAACGCATCGAACAGGGAGCGGTCCGTTCCTGTGAGCCAGGCCTGCCCGCCGAGCGCGGACAGTTCGTCGTAGAGGGCGGCCCTTCGATCCGAATCTAAATGGGCCGCCGCCTCGTCCAATAGTAGCAGGGGAGAGGGGGCAAAATCACGCTCAAAAAGCGCTTGAGCGTTGGCAAAAATAATGCCTGTTAACAAGGCTTTCTGCTCGCCGGTGGAGCACTGGTCGGCGGGTAGTCCTTTCGTGGCGTGATGGACCTTCAAATCAGTGCGGTGGACGCCCTCCAGAGTGCGTCCTGCGACCTGGTCCCGGGTGCGCGATTGCTTGAGGGCGGAGGCGAGATCCTGCTCGATTTCGGCGATGTCGGCGCCATGTAGAGCGCGCTGTTCGAAGCGTCCGTCGAGGGCGATGACGGCTTTCGGAAACATGCTGTCGGCGCGGGACTGGATGGCGCTCTGGATGCGCTTGAGGGCGTCGGCGCGGTGTGTGGCCATGACGGCGCCGGATTCGGCCATGCGCTGCTCCAGCGCATCCAGCCAGGCGGGATCGGGGCGGCCTTGTTCGAGGAGGGCGTTGCGCTGGCGCATGGCCTTCTCGTAGGCGGCGCTGGCCGGGCCGTGCGAGGGGAAGTGGGCCATGACCTGGCGGTCGTAGAATTTGCGGCGGTCGCCTGCGGGGCCGGCGAAGACGCGGTCCATCGAGGGGGTGAGCCAGATGACGCGCACGAGTTCGCCGAGTTCGGCCTGGGTGGCGGGGGCGCCGTCGAGTTTGGCGGTGCGCTTGGAGCGGCCCTGCTCGTCGATTTCGAGGGAGAGGTGGAGTTTGCGGTCGACTTCGTTGTCGCGGAGGTCGGCGGAGAGCGCCCAGGAGCGGGCTGGAGCCTGGCCGGGGATGGCGCGGGCGATGTCGGTGAGGTCCGCGCCGCGCAGGCCGCGGCCTGGGGAGAGCATGGAGACGGCTTCAATCAGGTTGGTCTTGCCCGAGCCGTTGGCGCCATAGAGGCAGACATGCCGGCCATCGAGCTTCAGCGCCACGGAGGCGTAGTTACGGAAATTCTCAAGGGCGAGGCGCGTGAGGCGGACGCGGGGGCGGTGGAGGGTGTCGGTTTCGGTGGGGGCGTCAGTCATCGCGGCGCCTTCGAACCGGAGCCGAAAGACGGGCAAGGAGAAATGGTCTTGCTACCGAACTAGGTGAGCCACCCCCCACCTGTCCGCCCCCCTTCGGGCGGGCGGAACCCTGTTGCTGCAGCTTACCCTGATCGTTCGACGTCCAACTCGCACCACGCGGTCCCGCCCGCCCGAAGGGGGGCGGACAGGTGGGGGGTGTGCGGCCTTGTTCCAGCTTGAGACTGTTCCGCCTTTCGCCGGGATGAGCGGCGCGGTGCAAGCGTGCAGCGCTCACACGCGCAGCGGCATCAGCACGTATTGCGCGCCTTTATCCTTGGAATCGAGGACGCGGGCGGGCGAGGCGGCGTCGTTGAACTCGATGAGGGTCTCTTCCGCCTCGATCTGCTGGGCGACATCGAGGAGATATTTGGCGTTGAAGCCGATTTCCATGGGATCGCTGTCGTAGTCCGCTTCGAGTTCTTCCGTGCCCTGCCCCGTCTCGGAATGGCTGACGGCCAGCGTGAGCTTGCCGTGGGACAGCGACAGTTTCACCGAGCGCGAGCGTTCGGCGGAGACGGTGGCGACGCGATCGACGGCTTCGCGGAATGTCTTGTTGTCGACCTTCAGGATCTTGCCGTTCTCCTTGGGGATCACGCGCTGGTAGTCCGGGAAGGAGCCGTCGATCAGCTTGGAGGTGAGCACCGCCTCGCCGATGTGGAAGACGATCTTGGAATCGGAGGCCTCGACCGTCACCATCTCCGGGGCGTCGTCGAGCAGGCGGCGGGCTTCGGCGACGGCTTTACGGGGCACGATCACGCCCTTGAGGGTGTTGGCGCCCTTGGGGGCTTTGGTTTCGGCTAGAGCGAGGCGGTGGCCGTCGGTGGCGACAGCGCGCAGGACGCCGGACTTGTCGAAGTGCAGGTAGATGCCGTTGAGATAGTAGCGGGTTTCTTCGGTCGAGATTGCGAAACGGGTTTTATCGATGAGCCGGCGGAGTTCGGCGGCCTCCATCTCGAACTTGGTGGGCGCTGGCTCCTTCGCCATGGTCTGGAAGTCGGAGGCCGGCAGGGTCGGCAGGGCGAAGCGGGACTTGCCGGAGGAGATGGAGAGGCGGCCCTCGCCAAGCTCGAGCGCGATCTCGGCGCCGTCCGGGAGTTTGCGCACGACATCAAAGAGCGTCTGGGCGGGGGCGGTGACTTCCCCGCTCTTCTTGATCTTGGCTTCGGCTGCGTCCGTCGCCTCGATATCGAGGTCGGTGGCGGTGAGGCTGAGGCGGTCGCCTTCGGCCTTCATGAGGATGTTGGACAGGATAGGGATGGTGTTGCGCCGCTCCACCACGGCCTGAACGTGGGACAGCGCGCGCATCAGGGCGTTGCGGTCGATGGTCAGTTTCATTCGCCCTACCTCGGCCAGTCACATCAGGATCTGGGGCAGCCCTTTTCCAAGGAAATTGCTACCCGGCGGTCCGCCGAAAATGCTTCGGCCCGCCTCCGTTAGGGGGCGGGCCGAGACACTAGCGTATTTGGTTCGTTCTGGAAGGCCCGGAAGGCCCTCAAACCCAACTATCCCCAGCCTGCCCGCATCTGTCCCCAAGGTGGATTTAGGGGCCTGAGAGGGCTGCTTTTCTAGCAATCAGCGGCTGTTGCGCGGATCGGCCAGGATGCGCTGTTCCAGCTGGCGGAGTTCCTCGGACATGGACTCGTTCGAGGCCACCATCGCCGAGATCTTGCGGTATGCGAACAAAACCGTGGTGTGATCGCGGTCGCCGAACATCCGCCCGATCTGCGGGTAGGAGCATTTGGTGAGCTGGCGGGCTAGATACATGGCGTATTGGCGTGGCTGGGCGAACTGGCGCTTGCGGCAGCTCGATTCCAGGTCCTGCTTGGTGACGCCGTAGGCCTTGGCGGTGACGTCCTTGATCGTGTCGATCTTGGGCGCGCGCAGCATGGCCGAGCCCAGCTGCAGCTGGATGGCCTTTTCGACGGCCGCCTTGGAGAGCGGCTGGCCGGCCAGAACGGTGCCGACATAGACATTGCGCACGGCGCCATGGAGGGCGCGGCCCGATGCCGGGAGACGGTCTGCAAGCAGATCGACCCACTCGTCGGTGAATTCGAACTCGCCGGCGGGAACGCTGGTCGCCACAGCGTCAGCCTTGGCGCGCAGGATTTCGCGGCGGAGCGAGCGTTCCGGCAGGTCCATCTGGGCGATAACGCCGCCCTGGATCTCGTCACGCATGCGGTCGTCGATCTGGTCGAGGCTGGTCGGCGACTGATCGCACGCCAGCACCACCACGCCGCCGCCCGCCACGATGGCGCGCAGGTGCGAGAAGAACTCGCTGAGCGTGCCGGGCTTGGAGGAGATGAACTGGAAATCGTCGAGCAGCACCACCTTGGCGCGGCGGAACAGGGTGCGAAGGTCGGACGTGTCTTTCTTCTTCACACCGTCAACGAAGGCGAGCATGAATTCTTCCGCGCTCATGTAGAGCACCGAGTCTCCGCCCTTGATCGACTTGAGGGCGAATTCGATGCCCTTGAGCAGGTGCGATTTGCCGACGCCATGGGGGCCCACGATCGTGACCACCTGGGCCGAGACGCTGGCGCCAGCGGCCAGGCGGCGGGCGAGGCCGAAGGCCACGCGGTTGGATTCACCGACCAGGAAGTTCTCGAGCGTCTGGACTTCTTCAAGCCCCTCCGTGCCGGAACCATCATGGCCGCCGCCGTCGCCGGGGCCTGCCCCGTCGAGATTGGCCTCTGCTTCAGGCTCAGGAAGACGCTGTGGTGCAACGTATTGCGGCTTGGCCAGCGCCAGCACTTCCGGTTCGATCTCCGAGCGCGCCTTGATGCGCACGGCCCGGCCGCGGCGGTCCGCCTGGCTCCAGGCATGGGCGATATCGCGGCTGAACTGCGTATTCACGCGGTCGCGCTCCATTTCGCCGGGAGCGGCGATCAGCACTTCATCGTTAACTTCGGCGACGAGTTCGAGCGGAGCGATCCAGGTGTCGAACTTCACGTCGCCCAGGCGGCGGCGAAGCACGGTGCGCACGTCTGCCCAGATTGCAGGAGCGCCTTCTTCGAGGGCGGCGTCAGCCGCCCCGCCGCTACTCAAGCCTTTGTTGGAAGTGTTTCCATTTGAATTTGGGCGAGCCTCGGAGGAGGAATCCATATTCCGTGGGAGACCGCCGGAGCTAGCCGGCGCAAAACGTGTCGTGCTCGTCTTATTGATCATTGAGCCCCTCATCATACCCAGCAGTTCTTGCGATGATCCCCGCCCTAGTACGCGACAAAAAAGTTCTCGCTGGCTCTAGAATTTGAGCCGCACTCAACTCGTCCGAACTGGGAAGGTTACTCGCTACGGAGGAGAGTTTTTTACCGAATGACCGCGATGGTCAACTGCGCGTTTCGTCATTCGTGAAGAAATTATTTCGGTCGTTTTTACGTGAGCGCCATTGCCACTGAATCTATTGCAGAAAGGGCGTTGCGCGGCCTTTTGTCTGCGACAGTTCGCGCTCGCAACGCGATCAAAAATTGTGACGTGTACGGATGAATTTCGCAGTGATGAGTAAGGACTCAAACACACGCGCGAAGCGAACGCAAACACAACTGACAGGATAGACGGCGTCTACACACGCATGACGCCAAAAGAAGAATGGGGCGCCGAAGGAACGGGGGCGCCAAAACAATGCGACGCCAAAGACGAGAAAAAGGCTAGGCCAGTTTTCCGACGCGAGCAGCCAGGCGCGAGACTTTGCGCGAGGCAGTGTTCTTGTGCAGCACGCCTTTGCCGACGCCCCGCATGATTTCCGGTTCCGCCTGTTTCAGCGCAGCCGTGGCGGCTTTCTTGTCGCCGGCGGCAACAGCCTCATCCACTTTACGGACATAGGTGCGGATGCGCGACTTGCGCGATTTGTTGACCTCGACCCGCCGGGCGATCTTGCGCACCATCTTCTTGGCGGATTTCGTATTGGCCATTGGTTCTACCTTGCGGGTCTTGTCTGCTCTTTTTTCCCTTGTGCCGGGCCCTTTTAAAGGGGTCCCCCGGCTTCAAGGGAGCGGCGTCTTATCAGCGTGGCTGTGGATGGTCAATTCGGGTCCTGATGGATCTTCCTTAAGGATCAAATGGTCGCGCCGCAGCCCCCCGGAGTCACTAGGGAAACCCCTCACGAGTTCGAGAATTTGGCGGGGCGCTTCTCGGTGAAGGCCGCCATGCCTTCTTTCTGGTCGGCGGTCGAAAACATCGAGTGGAACAGCCTTCGCTCGAAGGTGATGCCCTGGCGCAACGTGGTCTCGTAGGCGGCGTTGACGCTTTCCTTGGTCATCATCGCGATAGGGCGCGACATTCCCGCGATTTTCTTCGCGACGGACTTGGCTTCTTCCATCAGCTTGTCTGCCGGCAGCACGCGCGAGACGAGGCCTGCGCGTTCAGCTTCCGCGGCGTCCATCATCCGGCCGGTGAGGCACATCTCCATCGCCTTGGACTTGCCGATATAGCGGGTGAGACGCTGCGTGCCGCCAATGCCTGGCATCACGCCGAGATTGATCTCGGGCTGGCCGAACTTGGCGGTATCAGAGGCAAGAATGAAATCGCACAACATCGCGAGCTCGCACCCGCCGCCGAGGGCAAAGCCGTTGACCGCGGCGATGGCGGGCTTGCGGAAAGTGGAGAGCGCCTGTTCGAAGGCTCCGAATAGGTCGGCCTTGTAGACGTCCATGTAGGATTGCGGCGCCATCTCCTTGATGTCTGCGCCGGCGGCAAACGCCCTGCCCGCGCCGGTGAGGATGACGCAGCCGATGTTGTTGTCGGCCTCGAACGCCCCGAGCGCTGCGATGACTTCCTCGCACAGTTTCTGGTTCAGTGCGTTGAGCGCATCAGGGCGGTTGAGCGTGATGATCCCGACCGAACCATCCGTTTCAACCAGCAGGGTTTCGTAGGCCATGGCTCAGCTCCATTCGCGATCGAGCCTTGATAGCCTCACGGCATCGATAGTTCTACCCGACTCGCGTGCGCGTCGATCATGAGATCGAACAGCGCGAACATGTGATCGACGGGCATTGATCCGCAGTCGAGCGTGAAAACCGTTGTAGCGCCGTCGGCGGCAAAATTCGAAATGTCGTGAACGGCATTCTGGATCTCGTGTTCGCCCCGCTTTACCGAGGGTACGAAGGCGGTTTCGAACCAGGCCTTGACGCCAGCCGCGATGACCTGGGGCTCGCCCGAGATCGAGACCTTGATGTTTTCCCAGTGGCAGGGCGACAGGGAGATGCGAAGCCCGGCGTAGTCGAATTCAGCGGGCGAGAAATTCCATCGCTTTTCGATGGTGAAGATCTGGGGCGTCAAAGTATTGCCGTCCGGCGACATGACGAGGGCGTCGCATCGGAAGGGGAGCGATAGCGGGCCTTCGCGCGCGAGGGCGCCCTTCTCCTTCATGGCAGGGTCCTGCATCGCCGGCTCGGCGATAAACCACTGCTTTCTGTTGCTGAGATCGTCGAAGGCGGCCTGAAGATGCCGCACGCAGACGCCGCGCATTCCTTCGAACAATTCAGGCAGTTTGTACATGACGCCTCCGGGTCGTGCCGGCGAAGCTACTCCGCCAGGCGCGTGGAGGCGAGCTTGACGACCAGTTCGAAGGTGACGGTGACGGGTTTGGCCGAGGCGGGCTCGCGCGCGGAAATCGTAAGGCGCTCCTTTTCGCGCTCGAAGACGAGGCCCGAGCCTTCCGCGAGCTTCCAGCCGAGGGCGGGGAGCGAGGCTTTGTAGAACGATGAGATCTCGGCTGAGCCGACCTGGCCTTCGGCGGTGGCTTTCACGACGCGGCCCTGCTCGCTTTCGAACACGATGGGCTCGCCCTGTTCCGACATGCCCTTGGGCAGGGGGACGTCTTCGATGGCCTTGAGGAAGTCGGCGGCGTGCGCAGGCGCCGCGGCGGCAACCGCCACGATGGCGGCGACGGCGAAGTGTTGGAACAGCCTGCTCACGTTGAGTTCTCCTACCGGGGCGAATCTCCCGGAGTTCGCGCATGCTGGCAAATCCGCGCTTCCGAGGTCTTAATGGCCGCTGGAGACCTCACATGAGCATCATTTCCGAGCGCGACGGCCCTGTCGCCATCATCACCATCAATCGCCCACAGGCGCGTAACGCTGTCGATCCGGCTACGGCGGAGGCGCTGTACGACGCATTCTGCGATGCGGAGCGGGACGATGCAGTTCTCGCGACTGTTCTCACGGGGGCGGAGGGCGCGTTCTGTTCGGGGGCAGACCTCAAGGCGGTGGCGAAGGCTTCCGGGCCGCCGGTGAAGAAGCATCCGCAGCAGGCGCCGATGGGGCCGACGCGGTTGCTGGCGGATCGGGATGCGCCGGAGGAGTTCGTTTCTCTTTCAAAGCCCCTCATTGCGGCGATCGAGGGGCATGCGGTTGCGGGCGGGCTTGAGCTGGCGCTGATGGCGGACATGCGGGTGGCGTCGGAGACCGCGATCTTCGGCGTCTATTGCCGGAGGTGGGGCGTGCCGCTGATCGATGGGGGCACGCTGCGCCTGCCGCGCGTGATCGGCCAGGGGCGCGCGATGGACATGATCCTCACTGGACGCGCTGTGGATGCGCAGGAGGCGTTGAGCTGGGGATTGGCTAATCGGCTAGTGAAGGCCGGAGAGGCGCGCGCTGTTGCTGTTGCGCTTGCCAAGGAGATCGCGCGATTCCCGCAGATATGCCTGCGCGCGGATCGGGCCAGCGCTTATGCGGGGTGGAGCATGGGGCTGGATGAAGCGCTCAAGGCGGAGGCGAGAAGAGGTGCGCCTGTTGTCTCGAAGGAAGCGATAGCGGGCGCTGGCCGCTTTGCGAGCGGCAAGGGGCGCGGCGGGGATTTCAGCGAGATCTAGCGGGGCGGCTTGGCGCTTTAATCCGCGCCCCGACAAAACACGTCCGTCGGCACAAGGTGCAGACCCCCACCTGACCTCTCCCCCTTGCAGGAGGGAGGGACCGCGTTGCGTGAGCTGGACATCGAACTGCGATCCAGACAGGAGCCACTTCTGCCAGATCGTTTATAACCTCAGGCCACAGGGTTCCTCCCTCCTGCGAGGGAGAGGTCAGGTGGAGGTCTGCGCTTTGTTCCGTCGGCAGGATCGGGGCGCTAGTCGCGCTTCAGATACCTCACCCCGCATCCGCAGCCGCAGGACCGCCGCCACCCGCACGCGGGAAGCCGGAGGCTACGAACTTGCCGAGGGCGTCGACTTCGGCGGGGGAGAGCGATGAGGCCATTGCGGGCATTTCGCCTTTACCGGAGTTGATGACGCGGGAGACTTCAGCGGGGTTGTCGAGACCTGCCAGCGAGGGGCCTGCCCCGCCGCCGCCCGAGGCGCCGTGGCAGGCGGAGCAGACGCGGGTGTAGGCGGTGCGGCCCAAGCCAAGTTCTTCACGGGTCGCGTTGACCGCTGCTGCACGCGCGACCGATGCGCCGGCGGGCATGGGAGAGGCGTTGGCGACTTCCGGGCCATCGACGCCGTCGCCGATGGCGAGGGCGATGTATTCGGCGGGCTTGCCGCGGGCGGAGACGGCGACGACGATCATCTGCTTGCCGTTGACGGTGTAGGTCATCGGCGCGCCGGTGACGAAGCCGGGGAGTTTCTTCTCCCACACGACTTTCCCGTCGGACTTCTCGAAGGCGCGGAACATCGGGCCGCCGGTGCCATCCGAGATGTTTCCGGATTCGCCGAGGAAAATGATGTCCTGCATCAGGAGGGCTGCAGGCTTGATGTCCCAGCGGCCCATTTTCGAGAAGTCGAGGCCGAGGCCTTGCAGCGCGGGGTTGTTGGAGACGAAATCGGATGCGGGGCCGATCGGTACGCGCCAGAGCTGTTCTGCCGTGTCCATGTTGAGGGCGACGAGTTCGCTCCATGGCGGCTTGAACATGGGCAGGCCCTTCGGCCCCATGATCACGTGGTTGCCGGACTGGACGTAGGCGTTGTTGGTGCGCGTGGGATCGCCCTTGGCCAGGCCCGCTGAGTTCGGGCGGTGGCGGATGGGGATGTACATGATGTGCGTATTGGGATCGACGGAGGCGCCGTTCCAGTTAGCCCCGCCGCCATAGCCCGGATAGATGAGCGTGCCGCGCTTGCCGCCGCCGACTTCGATGACGGGGGTGTAGATCGGGCCTTTTTCGTATTGCTCCATCATCTTCTTCGCCTCGGCGTTCAGCTCGGGCGTGAAGTTGATGAGGTCGTCCTCGTGATAGCCGGTGCGGGCGAGCGTGAGGCCGGGCTTCACAGGGAAGGGTTGCGTCGGCGAAAGTTGCTCGCCGGGCACTTTGGATTGAGCAACGGGGCGTTCTTCGATCGGGAAGATCGGCTCGCCGGTCCTGGCGTCGAACACGAAGACGAAGCTCTGTTTCGTCAGCTGCGTAACCACGTGCCGTTTTTTGCCGTTGACCACGATGTCGTGGATGATCGGCGCGGTCGGGTTGTCGTAGTCCCAGGTGCCGTGGTGGACGGTCTGGAAGTGCCAGACTTTTTTTCCGGTCTTGGTGTCGATGCAGACGATGCTTTCGGCGTAGAGCCCGTCGCCCTTGCGCTGGCCGCCGTAGAAATCGTTCGAGGGCGTATCGGTGGGGATGTAGACATAGCCGGTCTCGGGATCGGCCGAGATCATCGTCCACGAGCCGGAATTGCCGACATAGTCGGCCGCGCCTTCCTTCCAGCTTTCATAGCCGGGCTCGCCCTTGCGCGGGATGTTGTGGAAGGTCCAGAGCAGCTTGCCAGAGCGCACGTCGTAGCCGCGCGTGTCGCCGGGGGCGGATTCCTTGTTGCGGGCGCCGCCGGGGACGATCTGCACGACGACAACATCGCCGACGACCAGCGCGGGCGAGACGGAGCCGACGTCTTTGACTTCGCGGCCCTCGGTGATGCCGATGCGCAGGTCGACCGCGCCCTTGGTTCCGAATTCGGTGGCGGCCTTGCCGGTTTTCGCATCGATGGCGAGGAGGCGGCCGTCGATGGAGTTGTGGTAGAGACGTTTTTCCTTGCCGTCCGTCCAGTAGGCGAGCGAGCGCGGGTTGAGGTTCGCGGGCCTGCCCCCGATGTCGCGCGGATCAGGCAGGTAGGTCCAGATCGTTTTGCCGGTCGCTGCATCGATGGCGGCGGCGCCGTGATCGAGCCAGGGCGTGTAGAGGACGCCATCATCCATCAGCGGCGTGGACTTGAAGTTGGCCGAGCCGGCCGAGCCCGTCGTATCCGCGCTCCAGCGCCAGACGATCTCGAGCTTGTCGACATTGGCCTTGGAGATGCCGGCCAGCGGGGAATAGCGCGTCGATTGCGGATCGCCGCCCCAATAGGGCCATTCGCCCTCGGCCAGCGCCTTCTTGCCTGGGGCCATTGAGGCGCCTCCGCCTGCTCCGAGCGAGACGCACGATGCGATGACGCCTGCAGCCAATACGGCGGCCAATGCGCCAAGGGACGCTTTGAGTTTCATGGTTCTCTCCCCGGAAGTCTCTGTTTTGACGGGAAGGTAGCGGGAAGATTGCCCTTACGCCACTGGGCCGATTTGCGGTGATAGGGAGGGGCGCCTTGGAGCGCCGGGCCCCTGCCCGGCTCTTTCTCGCCGCACCCACGATACGCGCTGTCGCGCATTGCCGGGCGGGGGCCCGGCGCTCCAAGGCTACTTCTGGCAATGCGCGCAGTAGAAAGTGGATCGCCCCGACTGCACCATGCGCTTGATGGGCTTGTCGCAGACGATGCAGGGGTCGCCTTCGCGGTCGTAGACCTGGAAGCGGTGCTGGAAGTAGCCGAGTTCGCCGGTGGTGGTGGCGAAGTCGGAGATGGTGGAGCCGCCGGCTGCGATGGCTTCCTCGATCACTTTCCGGATTTCGACGGCGAGGCGTTCGAGCTTGTCGCGCTTGATGGCGCCGGCGAGCTTCCTGGGGTTGACCTGCGCACGGAACAGCGCCTCGCAGACATAGATGTTGCCGAGGCCGGCGACGACGCGCTGATCAAGAAGCGCGGCTTTCACCGGCGTCTTCTTCCCCTCGAACGCTTCTTCCAGATAGGCGCCGGAGAATTCGTTGGAGATCGGCTCGAGGCCCATGCCTTCGAAGGCGGGATAGTGGTCGAGATCGTCGATTGACCAGAGGTCCATGAAGCCGAAGCGGCGGGCGTCGTTGAAGACGATCTTCGCCCCGCCCTGCATCTCGAAGACGACATGGTCGTGCTTTTCGTCCTCGCCGCCCTCGTGGTGGAACTTTCCTGGTTTCTGGCCGGGCTTTTTTGCGCCCTTCGACATCGAGACGGTAAACCGTCCCGTCATGCCCAGGTGCATGATCAATGCTTCGCCTGTGGACAGATCGGCGACCAGGTATTTGGCGCGGCGGCCGAGGCGTTTCACCTTCGCGTCAATGAGGCGGTGGTTAAAGTTCGCGGGAAACGGGAAGCGCAGGTCCTTTCGGCGCGTTTGCACGCCCAGGATGCGTTTACCTTCCATCGCAGGTTGAAGGCCGCGGCGAACAGTCTCGACTTCGGGGAGTTCGGGCATGGGCCTCGCATATAGCCGTGGTTAGGCTTGTCGCCTATGTGTTGAGGACGATGGACGACGACAAGGTCTCGTTTGGCTTCGAGGATGTCAGCCGGGAGGAGAAATCCCGCCGGGTGAAGGGCGTATTTGCCTCCGTCGCCTCGAAATACGACCTGATGAACGATCTCATGTCGGCCGGCGTCCACCGGGTTTGGAAGGCGAACATGATCGCCTGGCTCAATCCGCAGCCGGGCGAGACGCTGATCGATGTGGCCGGGGGGACAGGCGATATAGCCCGCGCCTTCCTGAAGCGGGCCACTGAAGTGGCCCGCCGGCGCTCGCTGAAGGCCGACACCATCGCCTTTGTCTCCGACATCAACGAGGCCATGCTGGTGGCCGGTATCCGGGACGATGACGAGAACATGCCGCGCGTGGCGTGCGATGCGGCGGCCCTTCCCTTTCCGGATGCTTCGGCCGACGCGATCACGATTTCCTTCGGCATCCGCAATGTGGTGGAGATCGACAAGGCGTTGCGGGAGTTCCGCCGCGTGCTGAAGCCGGGCGGGCGGTTTGCCTGCCTTGAGTTCTCGCACATGACGCATCGCGTGCTGCAGGATGCGTACGACAAGTATTCCTTCGCGGTGATCCCGAAGCTCGGCGAACTCGTGACGGGCGATAGCGCGAGTTACCAGTACCTGATCGAATCCATCCGCCGCTTTCCGAACCAGGATGCGTTTGCCGCGAAGATCAAGGCGGCGGGGTTCATGGAAGTCGGCTACCAGAATTATTCCGGCGGCATCGCGGCGCTTCACACCGGCTGGGCGGTGTA
>DASYKO010000174.1:0-4347 GCA_035995285.1 Hyphomonadaceae bacterium
CCGAGATCCCGGTCATTGCTCTAACTGCTGACGCCATGAGCGGCGACCGCGAGCGCTATCTCGCCATGGGGATGAACGGATACCTCTCCAAGCCGCTGGCCGAGCGCGACCTCCTGAGCGAGATCGCAAGGGTGCGGAACGCGAAACTGGCTCAGATTCCCTTGGCAAAGGCAGGCTGATTAGCCCGCAGCAAGGCCTCGAAGGACAGCCTGCCGCACCGCGATGGTTGGCAGTCCAATCAAACCTTAACCGTTGGAGTGGCAAACATTCTCCTGAGTCTGCGAGGGGCGGCGCAGACGGGAGATGACCAGGAATATGGCGGGCGAGCCCCTTCTGGATATGGACACGGTGGTCGAGGCGCTCGAAGCGCTCGGCGACGGCATCGCCATATACAACCAGAACGACATTCCGATCTTCACGAATGCGGTCACGCGCCGCCGCTTTGCTTCCATCTACGCCGACGTTGCGAAGGGCATGAACTATCGCGAGTCGACCGAGGCCGCCGTGCGCCGTGGCATTCCGCCGGGCGTACCGGAAAGCGAAATCCAGAAGCTCACGGACCACTTCGTCAACGCCTACCACAGGGGCGAAAGCTACGTCGTCCAGAGCGATGACCAGCGTTGGGTGCAGGTCACCTTCCGCAACATGTCGCGCGGGTTGAAGGCCGCCATCTCCGTCGACATCACCGACCTGCGCAAGCGCGAGCGCGAACTCGACAAGGCGCGCAAGCAGGCGGAAGCCGCCTCGCATTCCAAGTCCGCCTTCCTCGCCAATATGAGCCACGAGATCCGCACGCCGCTCAACGGCGTGCTCGGCATGGCGCAGGTGATGGAAGGAACGAACCTTAGCCAGCAGCAGAAAGAATTCGTCTCGACCATCATCGAGAGCGGCAAGACGCTGATGGCGCTGCTCAACGATGTGCTCGACCTCTCCAAGATCGAGGCCGGCAAGTTCGACATCGTGCCGGTCGACACTGATCTAGCTCACATGCTCCGCCGCTCTTACCGCCTGTGGAAGCCGCGCGCTGAGGAGAAGGGTCTCGAATTCTCGCTCACGCTCGATGCCGAACTGCCCAGCTATCTCTCCTTCGACGCCGTGCGCGTGCAGCAGTGCGTTTCCAACCTCGTCTCCAACGCCATCAAGTTCACACGCGAGGGCCGGGTCGAGATCTCCGCCCGGGCCAAGCCGCTGGCGGATGGACACTGCATGGTCGAGATCCGCGTCGCCGACACCGGGCCGGGCATGGACGAGGAAGCGCAAGGGCGGCTGTTCCAGGCCTTCGCCCAGGCCGACGAGACGATCTCGCGCAAGCATGGCGGCACCGGCCTTGGGCTTTCGATCACGCGCCGGCTTTCGGAGATGATGGGCGGACAAGCGTCTGTGACCAGCGAACTCGGCAAGGGCTCGACCTTCCGCATCTCGTTCCGCGCGGCGCCATCCAAGACCAAGCCCGTCGCCAAACAGTTCAGCGGTGCATCGAACACCGAGGACGTGCGCGAAAATCTGCGCCAGTCGAACCTGCGCGTGCTTCTGGTGGACGATCATCCGATCAACCGCCAGGTGGCGGGCCTTTTCCTGCGGCCGTTCAACATGCGCATCGTCGAGGCGGTGAACGGCGCCGAGGCGCTGGCGGCTCTCGAGCGCGAGCAGTTCGACATCGTGCTTCTCGACATGCACATGCCAGTGATGGACGGACCGACGACGATCGCCCGCATCCGCAGGAGCGACAAGGACTGGGCGACTGTTCCCGTCATCGCGCTGACGGCCGACGCGATGAGCGGGGACAAGGAACGCTATCTTGCCATGGGGATGGACGGCTATCTCTCCAAGCCGTTGGCCGAACGGGACCTGCTGGCCGAGATCGCGCGTGTGCGTTCGGGCGAGGCGTGGGTTCCTGCAGGCAGGCTTGCCGGCTAGAAAAGACGCCCTCCTATCGGCGTTGCGAGGTCCGGCGAGATCAAGACCACCTGCCCTTCCTCATCCGGCACGCCGAGCGTGAGGACTTCCGACATGAAGGGGCCGATCTGGCGCGGTGGGAAGTTCACGACTGCCAGCACGCGCTTTCCGATCAGGGTCGAAGGCGAGTAGTGCTTGGCGATCTGCGCCGAGGATTTCTTCTCGCCGATCTCCGGGCCGAAATCGATGCGTAGCTTGATGGCGGGCTTGCGCGCTTCCGGGAATGGCTCGGCGTGAATGATGACGCCGACGCGGATGTCGACCTTGAGGAAGTCGTCGAAGGTGATCGTGCTCATGTCTCGCGCCCTATCCTCGGGACGCGAACATCTGGCGCACCAGCCATTCCACTCCTGCACCGACAAAGTAGACCAGCGCGCCGCACGTCAGGATTGCGGCGCCCATGTCGAGCGTCTTCTTGTAGTCTGGGCGCGCGCCCAGCATCTCCATCGGCGCCGACACCGGAAGAGTGATCAGGTAGGAGCCCATGCCGTCGAGACTGATCCAGTTGCCGCCCGGCGGGCTCGTGCGCTCGGTGAAGACGACCCAGACCGCGATGGCGATGTAGATCAAGGCGAGTACGGCGCCGGCTTTCGAGATCGTCATTGCGCTGTTCCCGTGGCCGCAAGGCGCGCCAGCAATCCATCCCGCACGGCCGGCCATTCCTCGCGGATGACGGAATACCAGGCCGTGTCGCGCAGCTTTCCATCAGGACGCACCATATGGGAGCGATGGATGCCTTCGAATTTCGCGCCGAACCGTTCCATGGCTTTGCAGGAGCGGGAGTTGCGTGCGTCGGCCTTGAGCTCGATGCGGTTGAAGCCGAGCGCCTCGAAGCCGTGGCGCATGAGGAGGAATTTGCAGGACGGGTTTACCGCGCCGGCCCAGGCGCGCTTGGCGTACCAGGTCCAGCCGATCTCCAGCCGCTTGTGGACCAGCACGACGGCCAAATAGCTGGTGGAGCCGACATGGCTTTGCGAGGCCTTGTCGAAGACGGCCCAGGTGAGGTCGTTGGTGTTGGCGACTTCCGTCAGGCGATGATCGATCCAGGAATCGAAATTCGTGTTGTTGAGGTTGACGTTGGCGAAGGGCCACAGGTCGGGGTCGGCGCCGGCCACGCGCAGCGGTTCGCGGTGGCGCTCTTCCAGCGGCTCCAGGCGGACGTGGTCGTTCTCGAGAACAACGGGATCGGGCTTCATCGGCTTTCCGCCTTCAAGGTTGGGGCGATACACCCGTGCGCGAGGCCGTGCTACTGCTCGCGTCGTAGAGAATCGCTACAGGATGTTTCATGAGCAAGCTGCGGATCATTGCTGGTCCTTTCACCTTCGATGCTCGCTTCGAGGAAGAGGCCGCGCCCAAGACCTGCGCGATGTTCAGGAAGCTTCTGCCCTATGACCAGCGCGCCATCCATGTGCGCTGGAGCGGTGAGGCGGTGTGGATCCCGCTGGGCGACACTCAGATGGGCGTGGAGTATGAGAACCACACCAGCTTTCCGGCGCCTGGCCAGATGATCCTCTATCCCGGCGGAATCAGCGAGACGGAAATCCTGCTCGCCTATGGCGGCGTGCGTTTTGCTTCGAAGGTGGGACAGCTTGCGGGCAATCACTTCATCACGATTACCTCGAGCCTTGATGACGTGGCGAAGCTTGGGAAGATGTGTCTGTGGGAAGGCGCACAGAAGATCCGGATCGAAGCGGCTTAGTCCGGCTTTCATTTCGTTCTCCGTCGGGCGTGCGTGATCGTTCCCGCAGGTGATGCCTGCGAGGGTCTTCGGGCGCGGCGATGTGATGGGATTCTATCCGGGCTCTACATGCTTGGCGCTTCGCAGCGCGGGTTGGGATTCGGGCTGGGGCTCAGGCTCGGGCGCGGCGGCGTGCCGGGACCTCTCCTGAAGATGCCGGCTCAGCGTCTCGGCCTGAGCTTTGGCATTGGCCGCCGCGAGGCGGGCGAGTCTGCGCGCATAACGCAGCACATAGGCGTCACGATAGCTGATGACGCGGCGCAGGGCCTCGATGCGGACGGCATAGCCGCGGCAGGGGCGGCGCTCGGCAGGCTCTTTGCTCTTGCGTGTACGATGCTTGCCCCAGGGCGGCGGCTGCATGTGGAAGCAGGCCTTCCACGTCGCGGGAAGATCGGCGTCGGCGCCGCGGAAGCTCTGCGTGTCTTCGTTCGACTGGCGCCGAGAGCGCTTCGGGCGCGGCGCGCGTGGCTTGAGTGGCGGGAGGTCGAGTTCGCTCGCATCGGCGCGGATGGCGCGGCGAACAAGCTTTTCGAGATCGCGCAGCCAATGGCCGAGGGCGCGGTGTTCGAGCGCCCGCATCCAGCCCCAGCGCATGAGCAGGGCAGAATTGCCAAAGCCGAGCACGAGATCGTTCCAGAGCGCGACGGCCTGTT
>DASYKO010000175.1:0-4014 GCA_035995285.1 Hyphomonadaceae bacterium
CCTGGCCGAGTGCGTCGATGCTTCCGATCAGCAGTCCGAACGTGGCCGCGGACATGAGCGCGCTGATGATGTCGAACCTGTGCGGCGAGCGCGGGCTCTTCGGCATGAAGCGCGCCGACAGCAGGAAGGCGACGAGGCCGATCGGCAGGTTCACCGCGAAGAGGAAGGGCCAGCTGGAGACGGTGAGGATGGCGCTCGCGATGGTGGGGCCGGCGGCGGCGGAGAGCGATACGACCAGCGCGTTGATCCCGATGCCGCGGCCGAGCAGGCGCTGGGGGTAGATGTAGCGCAGGAGGGCGGTGTTGACGCTCATGATCCCCGCGGCGCCGAAGCCCTGGATCACGCGGGCGATGGCGAGCATGGGCAGCGATGTGGAGAGCGCGCAGGCGAGCGAGGCGAGGGTGAAGACGACAAGGCCGGGAAGATAGACGTTGCGATAGCCGATGCGGTCGCCCAGCGAGGAGAGGGGTAGCAGCGAGACGGTGATCGCCAGCTGATAGCCGTTCACCACCCAGATCGAGGCTGCGGGCGGCGTGTTGAGGTCTGCGGCGATGGTCGGCAGGGCGACGTTGGCGATGGCCGAGTCGATGACGGCGAGCGTGATGCCGAACGCCATGGCGACGACGGCCCAGTGGCGCTGCGGGGTGGGGAGGCCGTCCTGCTCCATTCCATATTCCTGTGACCGCCGCGGTGCGGCGGTCACAGGAATATGCCTGAGTCGCGCTGCGGCCTACTCGCTGATTTGCTTTTTCGAGACTGTCCCAGCCACAACGTCCGCCTCGTTGAAGCGCAGATCGTCCCAGCCCTTCTGGGAATAGAGCCTCGTCTGGTCTGAATAATGCGGCGAGTTGGGGTTTACGGATTCGGAGTAGGTGAGGATGCCCTGGCTGACGGGGCCCTCGTCGGTGAACTCGACGGTCATGATCCAGCTGGCGCCGTGGCGAATCTGGGTCCAGCCGAGATTGGGCTTGAGGCTGTTCTCTTCCACCGTGACGACGTTGAAGACGCCTTCTGTGCCGGCGCCGCCATGGATCGGGATGCGCTCGCCATTGCGGGTTTCGACCTGCACGTCGCCTAGTTTCGCATCGGGCGCGATGTTGAGTTCGGCGAGCTTGTCGACGGCTTTCTGCAGCGCGGCCATCACTTCGGGATTGTTCACGTCCAGCGTGTTGGGCGTGTGGACGGGATCCTTCGGGTCGAAGGGGTGCTTGAACTTCAGCCCCTTGTTCTCGGCAAAGAGGTGGAACAGGTGAGCGCCGCGGCTGTCGAGATTGACCTTGAGGTCCCAAGTCTGCAGCGCCTTGCAAGCGGCGGCCATGCGAGGGCTTTCGGACTTCCAGCACAGCTTTACGAGATCGTCGCGCACGAGTTCGGCGCCGAGATGGCGGTTGGAGTAGATGGTGTCTTGTAGTGTCTTGAGGTCGAACTTCTTGCCCTCGAGGCCGTCGGTTCCTGCGACGCGCTTTTCGACCTGGTCGAGGCCGAGGCGGGTGCGGAGGGAACGGGCTGTGGCTTCATCGCCCCAAATCGGGGAGAGGCCGGTGAGGGGTTGCTTCGGGTTGGTCAGCCAGTAGCTGTCGTTGCTTTGCGTGACGTAGTCGGTGCGGAACAGGTGCGGCGAGTTTTCGGGGCCGAAGACGCCGGGCTCGCTTGCATCCTTGTCAGTGCCCCATGCGCAATCGGCGCGTGAGCCGTCGAGAACCGGCATGCGGCTCTTCTTCCACTGATCCTTTGCGATGTCCGAGACCGAGCATTTTTCTGCAAGGGTCGGCGTAACGTTGGGGATCATGCCGGTATCGCCGAAGAAGGATTCTCCGCCCGCATCCACCGCGGTCGTGTTGAAGCGGTAGGACTGGTATTTGGCGAGGCGGGCGCGCATGTCGCGCACATCGGTCGACTGCCAGACGGACATGTACTGGTCGACATCGCGCAGGCCGACCTGAACCGTCTTGAGCGCGAAGGCGTGGTCCTTCGTCCATGGGAAGGTGGTGCTGGAGATCACCGGACCGAAGCGGGTGGAGTAGAGCGTGCGGGAGACGAGGGCGGTTTTGTCGCCTTCCTTCACCTGAACGGTGAGGTCCATCTTCTGCATGGGCACGGACTTGCCGTCATAGATGTAGGCGGTTGGGTTCGCGGGATCGAGCTTCAGCTCGTAATAGCCATAGCGGCGCGCGGTGGAGACGGTGTTGGTCCAGGCGATCTTGTCGGTGTGGCCCATGCGGATGAGCGGCATGCCGACATAGGAGACGCCGACGACGTTGAGCTTGCCCGGGATGGTGAAGTGCACGCGGTAGAAACGGTTGGGGCCGGACCAGGGATAGTGCGGGTTGCCGAGCAGCATGCCCTTGCCGCCCTTGGTCACTTCCTTGCCGAGCCCGTAGGCGTTGCTGCCGAGGTCGCTGTCGCCGAAGCCGATGTCATCGGAGAGCGATGCGTGTTGCACGGCGGGCGGGGCGGCGTCGGCGACCGGCTTGAAGAAGCTATCGACCGTCTGCCCGGCGAACATGTGGCGCCAGAAATCCTGCTCGGTGATCGCGCGCACCCAGGGTTGGCCCTTGCAGCGAGGGTCGGTAATTCCATTTGCGCCCGCTTCCTTGATGTAGCGGTTGACGCCGGCGACGTAGCCGGCGGCGAGGCGGCGCGCGTCGGCTGACGGTGTATCGGGAGACTCGGGCGCGCCCTTGAGCAGTCCGTCGATCTCGTTCAGCTGGTTGAGGCGGGCGTGGTAGACATCGCTTTCGATGTTCGCGTCCTTGGCGCCTGGGCCGAGATAGCGGGCGCGCGCAGCCGAGACGGTCATGATCCGGTCGAGGATTTCGCAGATATTGTCCTGCGCGCTCGCATAGCCAAAGCCGTATCCTATGCCGCCGATGTCGGACGCCTTGATGTGGGGAATGCCGTAGGCGGTACGGCGAATCTCTGCCGAGAAGCCTGTCGCGCCGGGCGTGGATAGCGTCTCCCTATCGGCGCTATTCGCGGCGGTTTTGTGTGGCGCGGCACAGGACGCGAGAAGGATCGCGGCCATGGTAGTCGCGGAGCAGGCTACCCCGGCGGCAAGTCTCATCGCGATCTCCCCAGAGCTCGTGGCTGCGCCACGTCGTTTTGCGGCATCATACAGTGTCGCCTGCCCGAAGCGACTGGAAAACGGGCAGCGGCGAGCGGGCACCTTCACCTTTAGGGGAGTGCCGTCTCTGTCATTGCCCGCCAGCGGCGAAAGGCTATAGCTTCGCGTGTTGAGAGCCTTCAGGTTAGGTGGAGAGAAGACCCATGTGCGATGACGTTACCGAAGCCCATAACGAAGCGCTGATCAAAGCCGGCGTGCTGACGCGCCGCGGCTTTACCGTGATGTCGGCGGCGACGCTGGCCGCTTGCGTTTCAACGCCGTCCGATCCCAAGGCCGTGGTCGAGCGCGATATCGACATCACGACGCCCGATGGCGTGTGCGATGCCTATTTCGTGGCGCCCGCTTCGGGCCGGCATGCTGCGATCATTGTGTGGCCGGATATCGGCGGACTTCGCCCCGCGTTCCGGGAAATGGGCAAGGCGCTGGCGCAGTCGGGCTATGCGGTGCTGACGGTGAACCCGTTCTACCGTTCGGCCAAGGGCGTGCAGTACGATGCGTCCAAGGAAACCATCCGCGACGCCATGGCGCGTACCGGCCCGATGCGGACCGTCCTCATGGCCAAGCCGCAGAACCAGGTGAACGACGCGACCACATTCGTCGCCTGGCTCGACAAGCAGAAGGAAGTCGACACCGGCAAAGGCATCGGCACCACCGGCTATTGCATGGGCGGCCCGCTGGTGATGGCCACCATGGCGGCGCAACCCGGTCGCGTGAAGGCCGGCTGCACCTTCCATGGCGGCGGCCTCGCCGTGACGACGGGAACCAACGAAGCGGCCAAGGCGGCCAGCCCGCACCTGCTCATCCCGAAGATGGGCGCGAAGGCCGTGCTGTGCTGCGTGGCGCAGAACGACGACATGACCGATCCGGCGGCGAAGGATGTGCTGAAAACG
>DASYKO010000176.1:0-7831 GCA_035995285.1 Hyphomonadaceae bacterium
ATTCTTGTAGCGGCGCACGCGCTTTTCGATCTTGTCGAGCGCCTGCTCGAACGCCTGGTAGCCATCATCGCCCTCGCCATGCGCCTGCAGCGTGACGCCGGAGGGAAGATGGATCGAGCAATCGCAGTAGAAGGCCCAGCCGGGCTTGGAGACGGTGACGAACGCCTCGCCGGTTCGGTTGAAGTATTTCGAGACCCGAGATTCAAGACCGAAGGCTATTCGCTCCTGCAGTGCTGCGCCGACATCGAGTTTCTTGCCCGCGATCTGTACCTGCAAAAGGGAGCTCCTTGCTTCAGCCTCCGCGCGTTTCGCGCTTCAGCGTGGCCCGACCTCTTAAGCTAAGTCTGGGAGCGCGGAAGACGAAGGTCAACCGCTCAGCAGTGGATGTAATCTGGAAACTCGCCGGTCTATTGGGCGGTTCGGTCAGGCGCCTGACGCAAAGATACGGCGGCGCTCGACCGAGGACGGAATCCTCAGCGACTCGCGGTATTTCGCAACGGTGCGGCGGGCAATATCAATGCCGAAGGCGCGCAGGCGTTCCACGATCTGGTCGTCGGAGAGGACAGCGTCCTTGTTCTCCTGGTCGATCATTTCCTTGATGCGGTGCCGCACGGCTTCCGCAGAGTGGGATTCCCCGCCCTGCACCGAGGGAATTGAGGCCGAGAAGAAGTATTTCAGCTCGAACACGCCGCGCGGCGTCGAGACATACTTGTTCGATGTAACGCGGCTTACGGTCGATTCGTGCATCTCGACGGCGTCGGCCACGGTCTTGAGGTTGAGCGGGCGCAGCGCGCGGACGCCGGAGACGAAGAACCCGTCCTGCTGGCGCACGATCTCGGAGGCGACTTTGAGAATGGTGCGGGCGCGCTGGTCGAGCGACTTGATCAGCCAGTTGGCGCTGGCCTGGCATTCGGTGATGAAGGCCTTTTCCTCGTCCGTCTTCGTGAGGCCGGACACTTCGGCATAATAGGTGCGGTCGAGCAGGACGCGCGGCAGCGTGTCGGCGTTGAGTTCGACGGCATAGGCGCCGTTGGGCATTTCACGCACGAACACATCCGGCGTGATCGCGGGGGCCGCATCGCCTGCGAAGGCGGCGCCGGGGCGAGGGGTGAGCGTGCGCAGCTCGGCCAGCATGTCGATCACATCTTCCTGGTCGACGGCGCAGACTTCGGCCAACCGCTTGAAGTCGCGCTTGGCGGCAAGCTCGAGATTGGCGATGAGCGCCTGCATGCACGGATCGAAGCGGTCGCGGTCGATCAGTTGCAGCGTCAAGCATTCCTGGAGATTGCGGGCCATGACGCCTGTGGGCTCGAAGCCCTGGCAGGTCTTGAGAACGGCCTCGACATCCTCGAACTCGGTGCCGAGCGCGTTGGCGATCTCATGCAGATCGCCGCGCATGAAGCCGGCTTCGTCCGTCTCTTCGATGAGGCGCGAGGCGATCAGGCGGTCGGCGTCGTTGAGGCCGGCGATCGCCAGCTGATCATCAAGGTGATCGTGCAGCGACTTTTGCTCGGCGCTGATCGATTCAAGATCGAAGTCTTCCGAGCGCTGCTTGCCTGAACCGGCTTTGGACCAGTCGAGCTGGGCGGACGGACCTGACTGGGAGGATTGTTCCTGCCCGCCGCCATCGGAGGCGCTTTCGGATTCATAGACGTCGTCGGAGCGAGCATCGAGTTCGCGGCTGGCCTCGTTGGCGCCGCTGGCTTCATCGAGACGCATCTCTTCGCGCTTCTCGGAGACTTTCTCGGGGGCGTCGCCATCGGCGCTTTCGTTCTCGACGCGCGACAGGAGCGGGTTACGCTCGATCTCGGTCTCGACGTATTCGGCAAGTTCGACGTTGGAGAGCTGAAGCAGCTTGATCGCCTGCTGCAGCTGCGGCGTCATGACAAGGGATTGTCCCTGCCGCAGCTGAAGACGATGCGCGAGCGCCACTACTTCTCTCCCAGAGCCGGACCCGGGACCTTGTCCCCGCCGGCGAGCCCATTCCGTTACAGCCTGGACATTAACCGATCGGGTTTAAGAATATCTAATCAGCACCCTGTGGAAGTGGGAAATGAATTCCACTTTTCGCAGGCCTCGCCCGCATTTTTCTTCGCAATTGCAGGCAAAATCCGCTCTCACGTTTACACCCGATACACGGCCTCGGCATGGGCGGGCGCAGCGGCCCCAAGGGTAAACGAGGGAGGGCGCGATATTGGCGATCAGGGCGAGGATCGACGGGGGTGCAGCCAATCCGGCCCCGCTCTGCTCCGTCCGTAACGGCTAATGCGGTCAGGTGTTGAAGCGCTCGCCCAGGTAGACGCGCCGGACATCCTCGTTTGCGAGCACTTCAGCCGGGGCGCCGCTGAACAGGACGCCGCCGTCATAAATGATCGAAGCGCGGTCGACGATCTCGAGCGTCTCGCGCACCTGGTGGTCGGTGATGAGGACGCCGAGGCCCCTGCCCTTGAGATAGCGGATCAGGTCGGAGATGTCCGAAATCGCCAGCGGATCGATGCCGGTGAAGGGCTCGTCCAGCAGCATGAAGCTGGGGCGCGAGGCCAGGGCGCGCGCAATCTCGACGCGGCGGCGCTCCCCGCCCGAGAGTGAGTTGGCGTTCTGCTTGGCAAGGCGCGTGATCTGCAGTTCCTCGAGCAGCGAGGCGGTCAGCTCTTTCTGCTTGGCCGGCGACTTCTCGGTGAGCTCGGCCACGCTCATCACATTGTCCCACACACTCATGCCGCGGAAGATCGAGTTCTCCTGCGGCAGATATCCGACGCCAAGGCGCGCGCGCTGGTACATCGGCAAGGCGGTCACGTCCGCCCCGTCGATCATGACCTTGCCGCCGTCGGCGGTGATGAGGCCCATGATCATGTAGAAGCAGGTGGTCTTGCCGGCGCCGTTGGGCCCAAGCAGACCGGCGATTTCCCCGCGGCGCAGATGCAGGCTGACATCCTTGACGACCTGCCTGCCCTTGAACGCCTTGGCGAGGCTCAACGCGCGCAGTCCGTCCCGGCCGTCGGATGCGACCTGGGCGTTTGCGAATACCGGCGTTTCTCGGGTCGTGCGCGCGTCCATCAAGTGTCTCGGTTCGCCAAGGTCAGTTTGGGGGCTTCGCCGGAGCGGGCTGGGCTGCGCCGTCTTTTTTCTTGGGCGTACAGATGGAGAAGACGCGGTTGTTGCCGGCGCTGACCTTCACCGAGCCCTGATCGATGTTGTAGACGATCTCGGTTCCGCGCATGACGCAATCATCGGCGCGCGACAGGATGACGTCGCCTGTGATGGTGATGATGCCCGCGCCGGTCTGGTAGATGGCCTTGTCGCCGCGGATCTTTGCGTCGGGCGCCGTGTAGAGGACGTCACCCTCGGCAATGAGCGGATCGATCTCGTCGCAGTCCTGGGCGCCGCCGGCGGCGGAGGCGGCGGACCTCACACAGATGCCGGTGAGCTTGTTGGTGGTAAGGCGCGCATCGCCGCGCGTGACGACGACATTGCCGGTGTAGACGCCGCGGCCTTCCTTCTGGAGGAACTCGCTTGCATTCGCCTCGATGCGGGTCGTGGCGTCGGTGGGCGTTTGCTGCGCTTGTGCTGCAGCCGTCAGCGAAAATGCCGCCAGCGCGCCTGCGAGAATGAGCCTGAGTGTCGCCATGGCCATTGTCCTACCTGTTCCCCGCCCCGCCGCTGCGTTTCCTTTTGGACGTGAATATTGTCGAAACATTGCCCTTGAGGACAATCCGGTTGCCATCGTCAAGCACTTCGTATGAATCCGCCGTGACTTCGCCCATGGCCCCGACGCCGTGGAGCGGTGTTTTGCCTTCGACACGGCCTTCCTCAACATACATGCGCGCACGCTCGGTCGTGAAGGTGTAGCCGCCGGCATCCTGCATCACGACATCGCCGACCAGATCGAGAATGCGGCTCTTTTCGTCATAGACGCCGTCGCGCGCCTGGACGGTGGTGGAGGTCGAGTCCTCGAGGTGGGGATTGGTGAGGTCGACGAGGTTGGCGTTTTCGCGGCGGCGGCGCGCGGTATCCGCCGTAAGCTTGTAGGGCTTGCCGTGGCTATCTCGTCCCTGGAATTGCGGGCCCAGCACCGTGATGCCGGTCGGCGGCGGCGGGGCGCCGTCCTTGTGAGCCAGAACGTCCTTGACGATGAAGCCGATCAGCACGCCGGCCGAGAGCACCGCCCCGATCGTGAAGAGCAGCCGCAGGATATGGACGAGCGCGGTGCGCGCCCGCGCCTCCTTCAGGGAGGTGGCGCGCCGCGGACCCCATTGGTCCATCAGGTGATGATGAGCGGCTACCGACATGGGTAAGGACTAGAACAGCAAACGGGGGGCAAGGGAAACTGCCCGTCCCAGTCAATTAGGTACGTACAGGGCCAAAATACGGCCCTGCGACTCACGAATGTGCAAAAATGTCCTGGTCGGCCCAGCCCGAAAGGTCGAGGGCTGCGCGCACCGGCAGGAAGTCGAAGCAGGCCTGGGCCAGCTCCGTCCGCCCTTCCCGGGCAAGCATCACATCCAGCTTCGCCTTTAGCTCATGGAGATAGAGCACGTCGGAAGCGGCATAGGAGAGCTGCGCATCCGAAAGCTGGCTTGCGCCCCAGTCGGAGCTCTGCTGCGCCTTGGACATGTCCATGTTCAGAAGTTCGCGCGCGATCTCCTTCAGCGAATGCCGGTCGGTGTAGGTGCGGGCAAGGCGCGAGGCGATCTTAGTGCAGTAGACCGGGAAGCACGGTGCGCCGAGCCATTGCTGGATCATCGCCAGATCGAAGCGCGCAAAGTGGAAGATCTTGAGGATGCGCGGATTGGAGACGAGTGCTTTCAAGTTGGGGCAATCATACTCCGGCCGCTTCAGCCGGATCACGTGCGCATCGCCCTTGCCGTCCGACAGCTGGACCACGCACAGCGCGTCGCGGAACGGATTGAGGCCCATGGTCTCGGTATCGATGGCGACCGAGCCTTCGAACTTCACGTTCGCCGGCAGGTCTCCGACATGGTTATGGATGGCCATGGTTCCTCGCTTTCCGCGGGGAGGAATGGCGGGAAACGGCGGGAAACACAACCCGGCGGCGGGGAGATCCTATGCCGGGCTCAGAACCAGATGATCGCCGGACCGCCTGAAGGCCATGGACAGGCCTTCGGCTCGGGAAACACGCTCGAGATAGGCCCGGACCCGCTCGAACCTTGGATCGGAGGGATCCAGCATCACGGGGGCGCTGTCGTCCTCGATCCAGGCGGGCAGGAATTCGACGGACCGGACGCCATCCTTCCCGCAATCGAGGCGGGCAATGCCGGTCATGCGTGTGTCCTCGGGCAGCATGTAGACCTGTTCGGGATTCCAGGTGGGATTGAGGCTGACGAGGTGGCGGAAGCTGTCCGTCTGCGTGATCGCCGGATCCCAGATGTGCGGCTGCTCGATCGCGAAATTGCCGAGGCTATAGAAGATCGGCGCGCCACGATGGAAGCCGACGCCCTTCAGGATATGCGGATGGTGGCCGAGGATGGCGTTGGCGCCCGCCTCGATGGCGGCATGCGCGACCTCGTGCTGATAGTCGGCGAGCACGCCCTCGATCATGTGGATGCCCCAGTGCAGGGACACGAGCACAATGTCGGCGGCCTGGCGCGCGGCTTTCACGTCAGCGACCAGCGCATCGAGATCGCCGCGATGAGCGAAGGTGCGGGTGCGGGCGGGCGTGCCGGGCTGGTCATGCTCGATCGCCTCGTGGACGGTGTGTGCACGCATGGGCGCACAGCCCGCGCGGTCGCGCGAGGCCCAATAGCCTTCGGGCAGGATGGAGCTGTAGGCGAGGAAGGCAAACGTAAGACCGTCTTTGCGAACGATGGCGGGGCGGCGGGCTTCGGCGAGCTTCTCCCCCGCTCCGCAGAGATCGACGCCGGCGGATTTCATGTGGCGGAGTGTATCGCTGAAGCCTTCATAGCCCCAGTCGAGGCAGTGATTGCCGGCAAAGCTCATGACGCCGATGCCTGCCTCCTTCGCGGTTTGTCCCATCGACGGCGGCGCGCGCATCGCAAGGCGCGCATTGGGTGCACGGGCGCCGCGGTCGGTAACCGCGGTTTCAAGCTGGGCGAAGACGACATCGCCCTGCGCGAATGCTTCCCGGCAGCCGCGGAAGATGGTGGAGGGATCTGCGCGTTTCGCGCCGACGTCGCCCGCGGCGAGTAGGATGGTCATACTTGCTCTCTTGCCGGCCCTTGCAGCGGGCAGCACGTTAGTTATGACACATAGCATTAGCCAGCGGCCCGGATAGGGAAAGCGACATGGCAGGCCTTTCGGACACAATCTGCCGGCACATTGCGGAGACGCCTTTCTCCGCCCTCTCCGCGGCAACGCGCGAGGCGACCGGCCGCGCCATCCTCGATGCGACCGGCGTGATGCTGGCGGCGAGCGGGGCGAGCCCGGATGTCGCGCCGTTCATCGCGCTCGCTGAAGCGACCAGCGGGTCATGCAGCATTCTAGGGCTAGGCGCCACGACATCCGCGTCAATGGCTGCGTTTGCCAACGGCGCGATGGGGCACGCGCTCGACTACGAAGACGCGTTCGACCCTGCACCCTGCCATCCCAACGCGGCGGCGATGCCGGCGGCGATCGCGATGGCACAGTATCTGGCGGCTGAGGGTCAGCCCGTGTCCGGTGCGGAGTTCGCAACCGCCATCGCCATCGGCTGCGATCTCGTCTGCCGGATGGGATTGAGCCTGCGGCAGACGATGGAGGAAAGCGGCTGGTATCCCCCACCGATCCTCGGCGCGTTCGGCGCAGCAGCCGCGGTGGCGCGGCTTGCGCGCCTGTCGCCCGAACAGGTGCGCGATGCGCTGTCGCTGATCCTCTGCCAGGCGACTGCCCCAGGGGAGATCAAGCACAGCGAAGGCACAGTGATCCGCGCCGTTCGCGAGGCGTTTCCCGCGCAGGCGGCGGTGACATCCGCCCTGCTTGCACGTTCCGGCGTGCGCGGGTTCGAGACGCCGCTGGAGGGCAAGGGGGGATTTTTTCGGCTCTATGTCGATGACAAGTACGAGCCTGCCGAACTGCTCGACGGACTGGGCCAGCGCTTTCATATCGACAGGCTGAGCTTCAAGCCGTGGCCGGCTTGCCGCGGGACTCATGCCTATATCGAGCTGGCGCAGCAGCTTCAGGGCCAAGCTAAGTTCGACTGGCGCGAGGTGGAGAAGATCACGCTGACGACCGGGATCGTGCAGCGCATGCTGATCGAGCCGCTTGCGCGCAAGCAGGCGCCGGCGACGGCGATCGACGCGAAGTTCTCCCTGCCCTTTACGGTTGCGCTTGCGCTGGTGCGCGGGGATGTGACGCTGGACGATTTCGATGCGGCCTCGCTCAGCGATCCCGGCGTGCTGGCGCTGGCGGCGCGCGTCGAGGCCGCGGAGCGCGAGGACTGGGGTCGGGAGAAGGCCTCCGCCGGCGCCATTGTGATTGCTCTGCACGATGGGCGAAAGCTGGAGGGCGAGTTGCCCGATGCACTCGGATCGCCTGATCGGCCGCTGTCGACGGAGAGGCTGGTCCGGAAATTCGTGGGCTGTGTCGGGCGGGCCCAGCGTCCGATTGCTCCGGAGGCTGCAAGGACATTGGCAGGCCGGCTGCTCGCCATGCATGCCGAGACCGACGCCGGGGCTGTTTTCGCTGGACTCTAGGGCTTCCGGCGGCGTGTCGCCGCGGCGTTGCGGGCTTGAGCACGCCACTCATTATGCTGCATATGCTCTTTGGGGAGCAGAGGCGGGAAGACGGACATGCGGATCGCGATTGCCGGCGCCGGGATCGGCGGCCTTGCTGCGGCGCTTGCGCTGCACAGGGATGGGCACGACGTCTGCGTCTA
>DASYKO010000177.1:0-7426 GCA_035995285.1 Hyphomonadaceae bacterium
GTGACGGACCATATCGGCGGATATATCCGCGTTTCGGCCAAGGACCTCCACGAGGCGGCGGGTCTCCTGGACGGCAATCCTGTCTATGAAGCGGGCGGGACGGTGGAGATCAGGGAATTGCCGAAGAGCTGAGCTTGACCCTGCCCGCGCAAGCGGCACAACCGACCGACAGATTTTCGAGGATCCTCATGCGCACCCTTCTCGCCGCCGTTTCCGTGCTTGCCCTGTCCGGCTGCTCGACGCTCGCCACGTTCAGCGGGGGGCCGCAGGTTGAGGGCGTCAGCGCAGAGGCGATGATGATCCACCAGCGCCTCATGACGCTGGATACGCACCTCGACACGCCCGCGCTTCTTGATGGTCCCCGTGGATACGACATCATGAAGCGGCATTCGGTCGACCGCGAGGGCACGCAGGTCGACTACCCGCGTATGAACGAGGGCGGTCTCGATGGCGGGTTCTGGGCGATCTACATGGGCCAGGGTCCGCTGACGCCCGCCGCCTATGCGAACATCCGGGACACGGCGCTGATCCGCGCCACCTCGATCCACGAGATGGTGGCGGCCAATCCCGGCAGCTTCGAGATCGCGCTCACAGCCGACGACGCCGAGCGCATCTTCAAGGAAGGCAAGAAGATCGTCTTCCTGTCGATGGAGAATTCCTACGAGCTGGGCGACGACATCACGCTGATCGATACCTTCTACAAGCTCGGCGTGCGGCTGATCGGGCCGGTGCACAACGGCAACAACCAGCTGGCCGACAGCGCCAACATGCAGGGCCAGCCGGCGAAGTGGAATGGCCTCTCGCCCATGGGCAAGGCGTTCGTGAAGCGCGCCAACGAACTCGGCATGGTGCTGGACGGCAGCCACTCCGCCGACACGACGGTGGAGCAGATGATCGATCTTTCGGCGACACCGATCATCATGTCTCACCACGGCTTTGACGGCACGAACGATCACCCGCGCAACATTTCAGATGTGCTGGCGAAGAAGCTGGCGGCCAAGGGCGGCGTCATCCAGATGAACACGCTGTTCCTCAAGACGCTGCCGGCGCCCGCGCCCGAGCGCACTGCGAAGATGAAGGAGATCACCGACAAGTATGGCGACGTCGCCAAGCTGACCGAGCAGAGATACCAAGCCTATCTCGACGAGGTGGAGGCGGTGAACAAGCAATACCCCGCCCCCGAGGCCGACTTCGAGGATTACATGCGGCAGATCCTCTACGGCATCAAACTGATCGGCGTGGACCATATCGGCCTGGGCGGCGCCGACTGGGACGGCGGCGGAGGCCTCACCGGCTATCAGGACATCAGCTACATGCCGAAAGTGACCGCGCGCCTGCTCAAGGAAGGCTATTCCGAAGCCGACCTCGCCAAGATGTGGGGCGGCAACGTGCTCCGCGTCGTGCGCCAGACGCAGGATTATGCGGCGGGGCAGAAGAACCTGAAGAAGTAGGCCGCGAAGGGCTGGGGGACAGATGTTCGACACTGACGACCGCACGTGGATTGAAATGTCCACCGCCAAGCAACACGCGGAAGCGGAAGTCATATTTCTGCTGAAACCAGACTTCTACAAAGGCGACGACAAGAAATTCAATGAGAACCGGCGCGATACCGTTCCCATATCCGCGCCCGCGATTGGCGAGGGAACACAGTATCATCTGAACTCTCGAGACGTGATTGGCCACGAACGCGAGTTGGCGGCTCACTATGAGACCGTCCTCGAGCTCGCGCGGAAATTCGGAAAGAAGCACACGTCGATCACGAGCCACTTCTGGCTGCGTCTGGTGCTCGTTGCAGAGGACGTGACCCTCGGCTTTCCCTGGTACGACACCTGGCAGGAGATGGAGAAATTCCTGAATTGGGCGGAGTTAGCCAATGACGGCGTAGAGTGGTTCGACATCGACCAGGGCTGGGAAATGGTCGCGCTGCGCGCCGCAGATCGCATTCATGTACGCCAGGGCGATGGGGAAGAAGAAGAGTTCGAGAATGTTTCGTTGCCCCGAGACGCCTTGCTCGATTCGATCGCGGAGCTCAAAGGAAGGGCGCCGCGCATCATCAACAGGCTCATCGGCATGGTCGGCAAGGACTACTGGACGACGCATATTCGGTAGGGGCGTTTGGCGCCCCGGGTACCGAGGCTTTTCCTTCTACCCTCGTGCACAAAATGTGATCGCGCTTGCCTTGGCTTCAGTCATCGGCCTGCGGGGAATGCGGCGGCGGGTACTGGCGGCATCCGCTCCAGCGCGCTAGCGAGTAGGAGAGGATGAGGAGGGCCACGCATGCTTCGAGCGATTCTTGTCTGCGCGGCTTTGGGAATGGCGGCGACGATGTCGGCGTCTGGGGCTCTCGCACAGACCTACTCCCCGCCCCGCACGCCGGACGGCAAGCCGGACCTGCAGGGCATGTGGACCAATTCGAGCATCACCACGCTGGAGCGCACCAATGCGTCCTTGCCGCTCGTGCTGAACGCCGAGCAGGTGAAGCGCATGGAAGACACGCGCGCACAGCAATCCGCCGCCGACGCCGCGCAGACCAAGACGCAGGCCGCCCCGCCAGCCGGGCGCGATCCGGGCGGCTATAATCAGTTCTGGCTCGACCGCGGTACGGTCGTCGGCAAGGTCAAGGGCGAGGCACGCTCCTCCTGGATTACCGAACCGGCGAACGGGAAAATGCCGGTGTCGGACGAAGGCAAGAAGCGCATCGCCGTCATCATGTCGAAGCGCAATGAGGAGGGGCCGGAGGGGATGAACCCGGCCGACCGTTGCCTTGTTGGGTCTCGCGGGTCGGGCGGGCCGCCCATGTTGAACAACCTCTACAACAACACCTACCAGATCGTGCAGACGCCCGGCGCCGTGATGATCGATGTCGAGATGATGCACGACGCCCGCATCATCCGCATCGGGGGACATGCAAAGCCCGACGCGCTCAAGCAATGGCTGGGCGACAGCGTCGGCCGCTGGGAGGGCGACACGCTGGTTGTGACCACCACAGGCTGGAACCGCTGGCATGGCGATTACGAGCCGATCTATCTATCCGAGAAGGCCGTGGTGACGGAGCGGTTCACGCGCACGGGCAAGGAAGAGATCACCTATGCCTTCGAGGTGAACGATCCGGGCTTCTACTCGCAGCCCTGGAAAGGCGAGATGGTGTTCACGCCCTCCAACGGCCCGGTATACGAATACGCCTGCCACGAGGGCAACTACGCCCTGCACGGCATATTGAGCGGCGCGCGAATCAACGACGCGAAGGGCGTCAAGAGCAAGGCCGGACCGTCGGGCGAGTGAGCTGAACGACCGGCCTTACTTCAGATACGCCCGCACCACTGCCTCGAGGAAATCCCGCCCCTCATAGAGTGACTTCACCCGGATCTTCTCATTGAGCCCATGCGCGTTCGTCTCGTCATTGGTCGAGAACATGCCGCTCATGCCGTAGGTGGGGATGCCGGCGACCATGAGGAAGCGGCCGTCGGTGGCGCCGGCCGTCATCAGCGGGGCAACCGGAACGCCGGGCCACAGCTTCTTTGCAGCGTCGCGAACGGGGCCCATGATTTCGTCGGTGAGCTGCGGCGGGGGCGAGCCGTCGCGGCGGCGTTCGATGGCGACTTTCACTTCCGGATCGCCGATCGCTTTTTCCAGCGTTTCCTTCACCTGCTCCGGCGTCGTGCCCTGCATGACGCGGCAGGAAAGCGTGGCCCTCGCCCGTTGCGGCAGCGCGTTGGGCGCGTGGCCGCCTTCGAGCTGTGTCGCGACGCAGGTCGTGTGGACCTGAGCGTTGTAGGTGGGATCGGCGATCAGTGTCTTGAGGGCCGCCTGGTCGTTGGGGTCTTTCGCCACCGCCGTCATCGCCGCGCCGATCGGGCCGGCGAGCGTGGGGCCGGTGATGCGGAAATATTCGCGGACGACGGGCGTCACCTGCACGGGGAAGGAGATCTGCGAGACCTTGGTCGTCGCCTGCATCAGGCGGTAGATCGCATTGTCCGGAATGGGGCGGGAGGAATGGCCGCCGGGGTTCGTCACCTCCAGCGAATAGACCTGGTGGATCTTCTCCCCTGCCTGCACCTGCAGAGCGAGCGGCTTGCCGGCTTCCGACAGGAGCCCGCCTCCTCCCTCGTTCAGTGCAAAGGCGGCGTCGATCAGCGAGCGCTTGTTCTGCAGGATGTAGTCCGCGCCGTTGACGCGGTTGGAGGTTTCCTCCCCGCAGGTGAGCGCCATGATGAGATCGCGTGACGCCTTGAAATTCTTTTCCTGCTTGAAGCGCACCATCAGGTCGACCCAGACCGCCGCCTGGCCCTTCATGTCGGCCGTGCCGCGGCCGTAGAAATAGCCGTTCTCCTCGAACAGCTTGAACGGCTCGCGCTGCCAGTCCTCGCGCCGCGCATCGACCACGTCGATATGGCCGAGCATGAGCACGGGCTTCTTGGTGGCGTTCGGCGCTTTCAGCCTTGCGACGATGTTGCCGTCGTCCGGCTTGCCGGGCGGGATCACCCGTTCATAGTCGGCGGAGGTGTAGCCCGCGGCCTTCAGCCGGGCTTCCATCGCGGTGACCACTTTGGTGCACGAACCCGTCGTAGGCGAAGAATCGATCTCCACCATTTCCTTGTAGAGCGCACGGAATGCGGCGCGCCCTGCATCCTGCTGGGCGAAGGCGGGCGAGGCGGCGAGCAATGGCAGCGCCAGCAAGGCTGCTGAAAACGGCGTGCGCATGTGGGGACCTCTGTGCTGAGACACGATGCCTAGCGCGGTAGGCGAGTAGCCTGCAAGGCGAACGTCAGTTCACTTAACGCCAGTGGCGAGATGGCAGATTGCTTGCTTGCAATGAGGCGTAGACAAAGAGCGCCTGAAGATGAGCCCGTTCACCCGCCTCTCCACCATCCGGCCCAGTGATGCAGTCGCATCGGTAGCCGTGATCGCCGTCATGACGGCGCTGTTCGTCTGGTCGATGCTGCTGAACGCGACGGATATCGTCGCGGGCCTGCTGGATCACACGGGCTCTACGCCCACTCGACGCCCGTAAGCGTACCCTGCTCGGTCGCGAGCAGCTTCATTCCCGAACCATCGAGAGCAGCCGTTCCGACCTCGCCGCCCAGCGAGGTGAACGCCATGCGGTTGCGCGGCAGGTCGAGCGCGATGCCGATTGCCTCTTTCAGGCCGCGGACGAGGATTTGCCGGTCAGGCCGGTTCGCGGAATCGAAGCCGCCTTCGCCGCCTTTCGGCGGATCCATGCGGGCGCGCGAGACGGTGTTGTCGCCCCGGTCGGTCCAGTAGATCGTGCGGGTCGAGAGATCGAGATCGAGGTCGATCGGCTCGGGCAATTTCGAGAACAGCGTTTCGATGTCCTGCCGGTTCGCCGCCGAGGCGCCCTTCGGGATGTTGATTGAGGCGCGGCGGATCATGCCTTGCCCGGCATTGTCCCCGCCCTTCTGCGTCCAGTAGACATGGCCGCGCGCGGCATCGATCGCGATGCCGACGCACCAGCGCGCCTGATCGCCCTTGTTGGCCGCCGGATCGCCGGTGACGACGACGGTCTCGATGTTCGAGCCGTCGAGATTGCAGCGCTGCACGCGCATGCCTTCGCGGTCGGACCAGTAGAGCTTGCCGTTCGCCTCATCGATCTTGATCTGCTTGGGCGTGAATGTGCCGCCCGTGGGCACGATGTCGATGATGTTCGAACCGTCGAGATTGGCGCGGCGGACCCAGCCATCGTTCTCCGAGGCCTTGCCCATGTTGGTCCAGTAGATGTGGCCGCGCTTGAGATCGAGCGCGATGCCATCGTTGAGGCCATTGCCGCGCGAGCCATCCTTCGGGCTCTGGTCGACCAGAATCTTTGGCGCGCCGCCTGTTGCGGGAAGCGAGAACACCTTGGCGGGGCCGAGATAGACCAGCCGCGAGACCGGCGCCTCGCCGCCAAGCCCCGTGCTTGCGCACCCTGCCATCAGCAGGGAGCCGCCCGCGATCGCCTGGCGTCTGTTCAGCATCATCTCTCCTCGCCCCGACTGGATCGGCCCGTTCCGGGCTCGTATCGGAAATAGAGCAGGAATGGCGAAAGGCAGCCATGCAAATCTGCGTAATCTCTCAAGGTGATAGGGAAGCCTGCCGTTCTGATCCGTCGTTGCGGCGCCGGCATAGGCAAGCACTGATCGCGGCGTTATTCTCCGACGATACGTAGGTGCCTTTGGGAGGGGAAACGATGCTTACGAGACGCAGACTGGTTGCCGGCGCGGCTGTTGGAGCCTCCGGATTAGTGATTCCTCAGTTAGCCAGAGCCGATGTAGTTCCAACCATCGTTGAAATGAACCTCGATATGGTTCAGGGCGTCTGGGCGGGCGGGGTCTACTTCGACATAGCGCCGTATACGACGCACACCTTCACCATTCCCGCCAACCTGCCGATCAAGACCGCGGCCTATGCGACGTGGCGCGTGATCTGGTCCGCTCCGTCTCCGGCGCCCGGATACGAAACCGGCATCGTCCGCCTCTTTACGCGGACGCCGGATACATCGGGCCCCAAAGTCCCGATCGCCTGGGTGCTTTCCAGCACGATGCTCAACCCGGGCGCCAACAACATCAGCAATGACGCCCTGGACGTCACGGTGAGCTTCAACAATTTCCTGTTCGCGCACAATTACGGGCACCTCGGCTGGGACATTTCCGGTGACGGCTCAACGCCATTGAAGATCTGGAATTCCCGGCTGGAGATTGGATGGAACGTGCAATAGGCCGCCACTCGCAGCGCCAGGACTCGAAACGCGTGGCTGCCTGCTGCACGACGCCCGTCCGATCTGTGCGGTCTAGTAGAACCGCGCCGCGTTGATCCTCACCTTCGAGCCATCCTTCCGCTCGAGTTCAACCGTGTCACCCTCCTTCACGCGGGCGAGGGCGTCGGGCATGGCGATGTGGCCGTCGATGCGGGTGATGATGTCGCCCTGCCTGAGCCCTGCTCTCTCTGCCGGCGAATTGACCGCCACGCTCAGCACTTCGACTGCCCCGGCAGCGGAGCTGATTTTCACGTCTACGCCGACCACGCGGTGCGGGAAGGGCTGGTCATAGGCGGCGTTGGGGCGCATCCACATCCGCTTTCCACCGACATCGAAAATCAGGTCGAACCGCGAGAGCGCCTCGACGCCGAGGAGGACATCCGAGGGCGCCACCGAATCCTTCGGCGCAATGTCGGTCGGCACATCGCGCAGGACGAAACCGGCAAAGGCGATTTCCTTCGTCGTGATCGTGCGCCCGTCATGCCGCATGAATTCGCCATCATGGATGACGCCGGATGCATTGGGGATCCAGGGCCGGCCATCGGCCATCATCCGGTTTGCGAGCTTGCCCTCTTCGATCTTCGCAAAGCGCGTGGCGCCGAGATCGAAGGTGACTTCCCGATCGCCCTCGCCCTCGATGCTGCCCGGCAGGCGCGGCCGGCCCTTGTATTTCGA
>DASYKO010000178.1:0-29909 GCA_035995285.1 Hyphomonadaceae bacterium
CTTGGCTGGCCCTGCATGGCCGCATTCGGAAGGGCTGAGCTCGGCCTGCAAGGGTGACCCCGACCAAGGTCGAAGCTGACCCGAGAGGCGCTGTGCTCCACGCTCGATACGCATCGCCCCCGCGCCGTTGAACAGCGTACGACTGCCCTCCATGCAGAGGCGATGGAGGTATTATCCCTCAGGTTTGGAGCATGCTGGGGAGATTATTTTTCTCACCACCAGTATGCGACTCTGTGAAGTGAAAAGAATCAACGAGTTGGATACGGTCGATCGTCTGAAATGGCGGCTCATACTGGTGGAAAGAAATGCAGCGCACGGACCCCTTTGTGTCCTTGGCGCCACCCTTGGTGGGCGTGGTGAGAACGCCTGGGCCGGTGGGCGTGGTGGGAAAGTTTTCAACACGAAGACACGAAGGAAGACACGAAGACACAAGTTCCCCTCTGCTCGTGAGGCGCGGTTGGCGTTCGAAAAGATTCGAATACCAAGATCACCAAGGATTGCACCAAGGTCACCAAGTTCCCCTCAGTTGAGAGAGGCGTGGTTGGTGAGGGGCAGTGGCGTTCGCTACATCAGGAGTTCGCCTTCGCCCTTCATACCGTCCCAGTATTTGATGCGGCGGGCGTGGACCTTGATGAGGACGAGGCCGGGGGTATCGACGCCTTGCTTGAACCACATGTCGAGGCCCTTGGTCCAATGCTCCTCGAAGGCCGCCTTGTCGCGGATGAGTTCGGCATCGCCTTCGACCGTGGCGTAGAAGTGATGCTTGCCGGCGAAGGACAGCGACACGCGCTTGTCCTGTTCGATCTCGCCGATAGTGCGGGTCTTCTCTTCGGTGAAGAACCAGTTGTCGCCGTCATAGTCGACTTCGCCATTGTTGCTCATGAAGCGGCTGGCGATTTCGCCGCCCTCCGCGTGAGTGGAGAGCGAGGCGATGTCGATGCCTTTCATTTTCTTGGCGAGGTCGTGGATGGAGAGGTCGGACATGAGCGTTCCTTCGCGGGATGGCGTTGCGGGGTTGTGCGATGAACCCGTGAGGTGGGGTGGCGTTCCGGGCGGCTTGCTTAGGAGAAAGCGGCGCGCTTGGCGGATTTGGTGAGTACGGATGGAGCGGTGGTGTGGATCACTTTCGTGAATCCGACTCGCCCCCCTACGTCTCGATGCTTCGCATCGATCCACTTCCCCCGCTTTGCGGGTGCAGATGCGGCGCCTGAAGCTAGAAAAGGAAATGCCGGGCGATGTGGGTCTGGAGGGACCACATGCCCGGCAGTTGGCTCTACCCCCGAAGCGGGCGTTTGCGGGTTGGGCCCCGTCTGCTCGCCTCTTTATTCCGTCCGCTGTGCGTCCCTAGTTCGTTGGCCTGTTTCGTTGGCCTACTTCGCGGCGGCCGGCTGGCCGGCGCCGATGTTTCGGGCCTGCCGCGAGAGACGCTGGGCCCAGGGGCTTTGCGGCTTCATGGCGAGGCGCTCGGCGGAGAATGCTTCGGCTGTCGGCTTCATGCCACCGCGAATGGCAGCTTGGAGGAGCGTGAGCGAAATGACGTCGCGCTGGGCGTGGCTGCCGCCGAAACGCTGGGCGATGCCTCTGATTGCTGCGAGTTTTTCGACGGCTTCGGTATGGCGGCCGGAGGCGTAGGCGATGAACGCTTCCGTTGCGGGAAGGCCGACGGCGCGGGACATTTCGGCATTATCGCCTGCCCCATGGGCCGAACGGCGCAGGGACTCGAGCATTTTTTCGGCATCTGCCATCCGCCCCGCCCCGATGAAGGCCATCACGGCGTGGAGATCGTTGAAGGCATAGACGCCATCGTCGATCGTGCGCTCCCAGGCTTTCGCCAGCTTCGCGAAGCGATCGCCGGTGTCGATGCCGTCGAGATAGAGGCGCCAGAGGAGAGCGGAGGCGTCGAGCATCTCGAGGACGATGTTCGCGTCTTGGTTCGGGCGCACGCGCTCGTCATAGAGCTTGAGGACGGCGCGCGCATCCTGGCGGTCGAGGTGCAGGAGGGCGAGGTGCCACCAGTTGTGATAGGCAAAGCCGCAATCCGTCGACCAGCCATCGCTCGTGCCTTCGAGCCAGCCGATGCCGGTTTCGACATCGCCGCGCATTTCATGGACGTGGGCGACGGCGTGGGCGGCCCACGCATCCGCCGGTTCGACCCCGATGGCTTCCTCGCCGAAGGTTTCGGCGCGGGCGTAGTCGCCGCACTCCTCCAGCCCGAAAGCGGCCATGCCGAGGATGGCGTGCCAGGCTTCATCGCCGAAGCGGTGGGCGCGCATCGCCTGGATCGGCCAGTCGCGCAGATCGAACTGTCGGCCGGTGAAGAAGCAGCCGACATGGCCGTTCTGCAGGGCGAGCACGTCGCGCGGGTTGTCTTGAGAGATGCGGCCAAAGATGGTTGTGCCGTCGTGGAAGCGGCCTTCGGCCAGGCGACTGCTCCGGCAAAGTGGGAGCGCTCGCGGTCGTTCATGCGGGCGATGGAAGCCGCCCGGAGACTGCCGGCGATTTCGTCGGTGTAGAGGCGGTCGGTGAGCTGGGCGAGGACCACGGCGCGGGTGGTCCAGGCGAGGGCGAAGGTTGGATCGTGTTCGAGCGCACGGTCGAGTGCGGCGATGGGATCGCCGTGATAGGTGCGGATGAGGCGCAGGGCCTCGTTGAAGGCGGCAAGCGCCTTGTCCGAGGAGGTGGAGACGGGGTTGCCGTAGATGTCGTTGAGCGTCGTCATGTGAGGTCCTGCCGGTTGGCCGGTTCTTTTAGCTGGCGCGAGCGAGCGGCGCCGCGGGATGTGCAGTCCCGGGCGCCGTCGTCAGTGTCAGGCGAAGTTGATCGTGGAGCCGGTGAGGCCGGCGATCATGAAGGCGGAGACGGCGCCGAAGGTGGAAAGTTCGACGATCAGCGCCACAAGAGCAATGCGCTTCAGCATGGGGAAGGTCTTTCGTTTCTGTATCAGTCTTCTGGGATCAGTCTTCTTGAGGCGGGTATGTCCCGCTCTGCACAACGATCTATGATGCGGTGCGGTGAACACCTAGCAGACGCATGGTGCGGAAACTGACGTTAGGTTTTCCGTCGCGCATTCAGGATGTTGGATGAGTAGGCGCGATTACGTTCTGCATCGCTGCAGAGCGAAGGCGCGCGCACTGTACCGTTGGTACAGTGGACATGAGCGAGATCGCCGGGATTGCGCCTTGATTTGCCTTAGAGCCGCGAGCGGGTCTCAGGGAATCGGCGTCTTACGCCATGCCGATCAAGTGGGCGCGGTTTCGCGGGCGCCGTATTGTTGCGAGCCGTAGCTGAGCATGCGCTCGCGCTGCTCCTTGCGCGGATCGTTTTCGACGTGCGGGCCGGCAGAGGCCTCGTCCCACACCATGGTCGGGCGTGTGGCTGAATCGTATTTCGGCCAGGCGGGCGCCTTGCCGCCGGAGGGATCGCCTGTGCGGGCGAAATTTGTCCAGGCGACGCTCATGACGTCGGAGAGGGCCTGGGCTGCATCGGTGGGTTCTCCGCCGATGCTCTTGGCCTTGCCGAGCGTGTCGAAGACGAAGGCGATCTCTGAGGCGTGGGGCGTGTGATAGCGGCCGCCCTCCAGGGGCGTGGAGCGGTAGAACTGGTAGACATAGGCGGGGGCGGCGCCCTGGTCAGCCTTGCGGCCGCCGAGGATGGTGGTGTCGAGGAAATAGCCGCGGTCGGTCGAGGTCATGTAGAGGATCTCGTCGTTCTTGGCCTGCGGGTAGAGCTTCTTGTACATCGCGATGGTGGATGCGCCCTCGCCTTTCGGCACGAGCGCGGCGACGCGCTTGGAGAGATCAGCGTCGGTGAGGTTCGCGATCTTGGGATCGCCGCCGAGGAAGACGGAGGCTTCGGTGCGGTTGGAGCCGACGATGACGGGGATGTTGGCCGAGATGTCCGGCGCCTTGGGATCGAAGGGGTGGTTGGGGATGGAGGGCGAGCCGATCACGGGGCGGAACTGGCCGGAGCCTTCGACGGATTTCGGCACGGCGGCGAGGATTTCGTCCTGTGAGAGCGTCCAGAGTTTCGAGAGATCCGTTTTCGGCACGCCGAGCTGTTTGAGGAACTTGTCGGTGCGCTCCATGCCGATCTCGGGCGTGTCGAGGCGGAGTTGTGAGCCGGAGTGGATCGCCGCGGCGTGGTAGAGGGGCACGGCGGCGGGCATGGCGAGCAGCGTCGAGACCTTCCGGCCGCCACCGCTCTCGCCGAAGATCATGACGCGCGAGGGATCGCCGCCGAAATTGGTGATGTTGTCTTTCGTCCACTGCAGGGCGAGGACGACATCAAGAAGCCCGACGTTGGCGGCGTCCTTGAACTCGCCGCCGCCGAGATCGCCGAGATAGAGATAGCCGAAGGCATTGAGGCGGTGGTTGATGGTGACGACCACCACGTCCTGCTTCTGCGCCATGCGCACGCCGTCATACCAGGCGGAGGAGCCCGAGCCGGCGGAGAAACCGCCGCCATGGATCCAGAACATCACCGGGCGCTTGGCGCCGTCGAGCGCAGGCGTCCACACATTGAGGACGAGGCAGTCTTCGGACTGGGCGCCGGTGGGGGCGTTGTTGATGAGCGGTGGCGGAAGCGCGGGATCGCGCGGAGGAAGCGGCGGCGCGTTGGAGGGCCTGCCCTGGGGCGTCGGCCGGCCGTAGGCGATGGTTTCTTTCACACCCGTCCACGGCTCGAGAGGTTTGGGGGCGCGGAAGCGGTTCTGGCCGCCGGTGGATGCGCCGTAGGGGATGCCCTTGAAGACCTTGATGTCGCCTTCGACGAGTCCCTGGACCTTGCCGGCGGTCGTTTCGGCGACGGGAGGACCGGCGGGCGCAGCGGCGGTCACGACGGCCGGCGCCTTGGGCGAACATGCGACCAGCCCGCCGGCGATGCCGGTGAGCAACACTGAGCGGCGGCTGAAGCTCTGCGGCATGATGAATCGAGTCATGGAGGTCCCTTCCCCGGTAAGGTGGGCCAGATAGTTATGGCCACATATGTTTGGTGAATCGGTAGGACGACGGGAAAGCCGCGTCAAATCGAGCTTACGGCCACGTCAGATTCGACGGTTTCTGGCGGCTGTTCATGTTCGGCTTCGCCTCATGCGCGTTCTGCGTTTGAGGTTTCCTGTAGATGCGGGATGAGGTTACGTAAGCGTTCCCGAGCACAGCGCCCCGAAGACAAGGCGCGGCCGGGTTTGGGGTATGGATGTTAGTTCGGCTCGTTCACTTCCTGATCGGCCTCGCGCTGGGCGCAGGCGGGGGTTTCCTCGTCTGGACGCATCGCGCGGCTGCGAACGCGCCGCTGTTCCCGCCCGGGCCAGAGGGCCTGCCGTGGCTGCTGATTGCAGGCCTGGCGGGAGTGATTGCGGGCCTGGTGTGCATCCTCACCGCCGTGATCCCGAGGCCGAAGCGGGCGGCGCAGAGGGCGGCCGCGAATGCCTGGCGTGAGTCGAAGCTGACCCAGGCGGACGACTACTACGCCAGGACCAAGGATGCGCCGCAGGACCGCGACTGGCGCTCCGGCCTCCTGCCGCCCGAGCCGACGCCGCAATCGCGTGAGCCGGAGCCGGAACCTGTGAAGGCCGAGCCGGCCAAACCGGAACCGGCGCCGAAGATCGAGCCGCTCTTCAAGCCGGATTCGGTCAAGCCGGATCCGGTCAAGCCAGATCCGGTCAAGCCAGATCCGGTGAAGCCTGATTTTGGCAAGATGGATCTGTTCACGCCAGAGCTGTTCAAGGCAGATCCAGTCAAGCCGGAGCTGGCTTCGAGCCAGGACCCGCTGCTGAAGCCGGTCGCCACCAACGAAGACCTGTTCGAACCTGTCCCCCCGCCACCTTCTCCAGAAGTGGCTCCCGTGCCGCCGCCGCCAGAGCCGCCTGCTCCGGTTTCGGCGCCGGTTGTGACGCCGCCGCTGCCTGTCCTTTTCGAGACCACGTTGGACGCCGCGCCGGAACCCGCGGGCGTCGCGCCGATGCCGGCGCGCTTATCTGCGGGCAAGCCGACTGCGACGAGCATTCCCCCGGAGGGCGCCGCAACGCCCTTCCCGTCCGCGGCCACGCTGGCGCCGATTCCGAAATCATCCGATCCGCCGCCTGCGCCGGCTGGGGTCGCGCCTGCAGCGGCGCCGGCTACACCCGGCGCGTTCGATGCGATCCGAGCCGCCATCAGCGAAGGCCGGCTGGATGAAGCCGACAGGATGCTGACCACCGAGAAGGACCGGGCGGAGGGCGAGGCCCTGGCGGAGTTGACCGGACTTGCCGGGGATCATGCAGCGGCGGCGGGCCGTCAGAGCAACGCCAAATGGCTCTGGAGGCTGGCGCTGAAGCGGTTTGGCGAGTGCAACGCCATGAATTCCCCCGCTGCGAGGGCCGTTTCCGAGCGTCTCCGGCTTTCAGACAACTAGTTTTGGCGCTGGGCCAACCGGCAGACAACTAATTGTCAGGTCCCTGCCCGCCCGCTTGCCGCCCCAATCTTTGCCCAGCATGATGCCCTGCCTCCACAGCGTTGGGGGCCGGAGCCGACCATGAACATCCTGCGCGCCCTGACCGCAGCCACATGCGCTCTTGCTTTGTTGGGTGGTGGGGCGGCGCTCGTCATGGGAAGCGCTTCGGGCCAGCAGCAGCAACAGGCGGGACCTGGAGCGCAGGTCGATCTCGAGCTCGTGCTGGCGGTCGATGTCTCGCAGTCGATGGACTATGACGAACACACGCTCCAGCGGATGGGCTATGTCGACGCCTTCCGCCACAAGGACGTGGTCAACGCCATTCTCTCCGGTCCGCGCGGGCGCATCGCGGTGACGGTGATGGAGTGGGCGGGCGACTGGGATCCGATCGACATCATCCCGTGGACCATCCTCGACAGCGAAGCGGCGGTGAAGGCGTTCGCCGACAGGCTGGAGAAAGAGCCGGTCAATGGCGAGCAGCGCACCTCGATCTCGAATGCGCTCTACAGCGCGGCGGACCGGATCGAGCGCAACAATATCCAGTCGATCCGGCAGGCGATCGATGTGTCAGGCGATGGGGCCAACAATGCCGGCCCGCCGGTGGAGCAGGCGCGCGACGCCGTCCTGAAGAAGAACATCACCATCAACGGCCTGCCCATCATGCTGAACAAGCCGATGCAGTATTACGACATCGATCACCTCGACCGGTACTACAAGCATTGCGTGATCGGCGGCCCGGCCTCGTTCATCGTGCCGGTGTTCGACCTCAAGCATCTTGCCTCGACGATCCGCAAGAAGCTGGTGATGGAGATTGCGGGGCTGGAGACGGCCCCCGACATGGCGCCGATCCAGTTCGCCGATGCGCCGGATCAGCCCGAACCCGCAAAGCCCGGCGTCGTGCTGGCTCAGCTCAAGCTGCCGACGGCGAAGACCGACTGCTTTGCCGGCGAGAAGGCCGTGAACGGGATGCGGTTCCAGTAGGCGCCTTCCGATAGAGACAAGAAAAACCCGCGCTGGAGACCCAGCGCGGGTTTTTGGCTTGTGTGAGGCAGGCCTCGTTACTGCGAGAGGCGCAGCTTGGCGATTTCCTTGCCGATGGCCTTGAACGCATCCTGGAGCTGGGTCGCGTTGGCGGCGATATAGGCCTTGGTGGTGTCTGTGGCGCATGCCCGCAGGAAATCCTCGGCGCCCGGTTCGGAGCCGACCTGGAAGCCCACCGTGTAGACGAGAATGTCGTCGGCCTTGATCGCGGTGCAGATCGCCTGCGCCTGGAGGAAGGGCGTGTTCGAGGCGGTGCAGATGCTGCTGTCGATCTTGTCCGAGTTCGCCACGGACGAGTAGGCATAGGCTTCGGTGGTGACGCCGTTGCAGTGGGCGGTGTTGAACGCGCCGTCGGTCATCAGCACCAGGACCCTCGAGAGCAGAGGCGTGGTTTTCGCCACAGGCTGGTGGTCGGCGCCGGCGAAGAAGCCGTCCCAATGCTCGGAGAGCATATACCAGCCCCAGGCGGTCCCGATCTGGCCGGAAGTCGAGCCCGAGACGTGCAGGTCGTCGATGGCGCTATCGAGCTTTGTCTTGCTGTGCGTCAGCGGCGTCAGGTAGTTGCCGGCCTCGCATCCCACGAGGGTTCCATTGCCCTGATAATCGCGGCCGAGCCAGGTGGCGGGCAGCCCGGTCGCCGGGGCGACATCCGTGGTGGCGTTGGCGCCGATGCGCTCGGTGACGCAGTTGGTGATCGCCCTGATCTGGTAGCTCGAGCCGCCGCCGGCATCGAGGAAGCGGTAGATCTGGCAGCCGGTCCGGAGGCACTGGGACGTGCCGGTGTTGGCGGTATAGTTGTTGGCCGCGTGGTTCATGCCCGGGCCCCAGCCCGTCAGGTAGAAGTTGTTGGTGTCAACAACGCTAGCGACCTGCGTGGCCGTCGTGGCCGTGTTGTTCATGCCGTCGAAGCCGCCGACGTTCAGGATCTGGACATATTCGTTGGCGGCCAGACCGTGGCTGGTGGATGTGATCTTCACCTGGCAGTTCGTGTTGTAACACTTCGAAGCCGTGCCGCCGGCGCTCCACGTCGCGTAGGAGTTGCCGAGGCCGGGGAGCGTGAAGGTGTTGGTGGTGACGTTGGCGATCGTCCAGGCGATGGTCGAGGAGGTGTTGTCGATGTCCGTGGCGCCGCCGCCCGACGTGGTCGTGTTGAGGATGGTGACGCGATCGCCGCTGGAGAAGCCGTGCGCAGCGGCCGTGATGGCGTACTGGCAGGTTGAGGTATAGCACTTCTGGATCACGCCGGCGGTTCCGTCGGCGGCGTTGGCGTTGGCGGTGGCGAGCGTCGGACCGACGACGTTGATGAAGACGGCCGAGGACGTGGTCGCGGTCGGCGTCGAGGTCACCTGCCAAGGGGAGCCAAACGTATTGTTGAGGCTGGTGTAGTCGGTGGTGAAGCCCGTGAGGTGGACATAATCGCCGTTGGCGAGGGTGTTGGTGGCCGACAGGCGCATCTGGCACCTGGCGTTGAGGCACTCCATGGCGCGCCAGTTGGCGCCGGCGGTGCCGCTCCCCGCCCCGATCCAGTTGCCGTCGAGGTCCTGCAGTTCGAACGTGACGCTCGCCCCGCCCGTGGCCGGGCTTCGGGTCTTCAGCTTGTAGGCCTTGTCCTTGTAGCTGCCGTAATTGCCCGTCGTCGGCGAACCGGAAGAAGGAATGTAGAGCCCGATTATCTTGTCATTGGTCAGTGCGGTCGGCGTGCCCGTCACGGTGATGCGAATGCGGCTCGAGGCCGTGGTGATGGCGCTGACGGTGTATGCCGTGGCCGTGCTGGAGTGCCAGTTCGCGGTGGCCGACGAGATCTGCGCCCCGTTTTTCCAGGTTCCGCCCGAGATGTTCTTGGACGCGCCGTTACGCCAGTGGGCGCCGGTGATCGGCGTCGTGCCCGTGGCCGGGCCTCGCAGAGTGGCCGGGAAAGGCGTTATCGTGCTGCCGACCTTGGTGGCGGCGTGCAGGTTGGTGCCCCAGGGCGCGATCGCGACGCGCGAGAAGAACGGCGTCTGCTGGTCGTTCACGACTTCGGCGACCAGATCCTTCGCGGCGTCCTTCAGCGCGTTGATCTTCGAGCCGGACATCGATTGCGTGATGTCCAGCGCCAGCGCGACTTCGACGTTTCCGCCGCCGCGGCGCGCCTGGCTCGTGGCCGAGACGGTGACGGTGTCACGCCCCATCAGCGGCATGAAGAAGGTGTTGATGTTGACGGTGCCGCCCAGCGTGATGACGTCGCCGTCGACGTTGAGATCAAGATCGATTCTGCCCGTGTGCGCCGTCTTGAAGTTCTTCGCGACCCAGGCGGTCGCGATGGCGTCCAGGTCTGCGTTGTCGTCCACGGTGGAGCCGACGGCGAGCGCCGCGGCGTCGAGCGCTTCTTCAAGTTCATAGCGCGCGAGGAAGGCGCGGCCGCCGTCGATGGCAAGGCCGGTGCACACCGTGAGGGGCACAACCATCAGGGCGAACTGGATGGCGAAAGCGCCCTTCCGGTCAGCGAAGAATTTCTCGATCCGCCCGAACATGGCGTGAAGCCTTTCCCTTGCCGGAGAATGCCCGGCCGAAACGTCAGATCAGCTTCCGAAGGTCCTGGCGGTGCCGCCATTGTCCTCGGAATTTCCGTCAATCTTGATTGTCCGCTCTTCCCGCGGGCGGGCGAATGCGGAGCGCACGATATCCAGGTGTGCGCCGCCGAACAGGTTGGTCAGGACGCTCGTGTATTTGTACTTGATGCCGATGCGGATGACCGTCTCGTCCTCGACACCCATGTTCGCAGCTTCGGCCGCATTGAAGGGGACTTCGGCGCCCGCCGTGCGCCGCCAGACGATCGTGGGCGTCGCGGCGTGGGTCTTGAACATGACCGAGGAGATGTCGAGGTCGAGGTTCTCGGTCGTGTCGAGCGGCTTCATCATGTAGATCGACGCATCGTAGATCTTGTCGAGATCGGCCGTCGTCAGCGTGTTCTCGCGGGAGATCAGGTCGGCGACCTGGTGCACATAGCGTGTCGCCTCCTCGCTGGCGCGGAAGCGCATCGACATCTCGAGCACGCCCATGACGAGGAAGATCAGCGCCGGGGCGATGAGCGCGAACTCGGTCGCGGCGATGCCGCGGCGGTCGCTGGAGAAACGCAGCATGCGGATGCGGATAAGGCGGCTCAAAGGACGCATGATCAGGCCCACGGCTCGTTACGGACGATGCTGAACGAGTTCACGAGCGCCGGCTTGTCCGGGCCGATGCCGAACATCTGGTTCATGAAGGGCGTGATGAAGGTGTGCGGGATGGAGGCGCGCACGACCGAATAGTCATTCGCCCCGCCCGGATCGAAGCCGAAATTGGTGGCGTGGCCTTCGTCGTCGAAGGTCGGCTCGGTGAACTTGATGTCGTCGAGATCGTCGTAGTGGCGCACGTCGTAGTCGATCTCGTGGCAGTCGATCATCAGGCCGGAGTGGGCGCACATCTCGTCGAGGAAGGCCTGGGTGGTGTTGCCGGCGACGGAGATCTCGCCCGTCTGCAGGTTGCGCACGGCTTCGGCGACGACGTGGTTCAGCGCGTAGGTCTTGTACTGGTAGAGCACGAACTCGATGAGGCCCATGATCATGAGGAAGAACACAGGAGCGAGCATCGCAAACTCGATGAGCGTGCTCCCGCCTTTCTCTTTCGAGAAATTTTTCCTGGCCATATGGCTGTCCCGCCTATGTTCTCACCCTCCCTTATGCGCTTGCGTGTTTAATTATCCGCTTCGCAGGCGGCCCAATTTGATGGAGATCGGCGCCCCGCCGTTTACGCCTGATTTACTTGCCAGCTTCCTGGCCGGCCTTTCGGGCGCTGGACTTCCGCGGCGTGAACAGTCTTAAGTCTGCGCATGGTCCGCATCGTCACCGCCGCCGTGATCATGATCGGGGATGAGCTCCTCTCCGGTCGGACGCAGGATTCAAACCTGAAGACGATCGCGCAATTCCTTAATCCGCTGGGCGTCGAGGTCCGCGAGGCCCGGGTTATCCCCGACATCCACGAGACGATCATCGCCACCGTCCGCACCATGGCGGAGTGCTACAACTATGTGTTTACCACCGGCGGCATCGGGCCGACGCATGACGACATAACGGCGGATGCCGTGGCGGAAGCGTTCGGGCGGAAGATCGATGTGCGGGCGGACGCCCGGAAGATCCTCGAGGACTGGTATGCCGGGCGCGGCCAGGAGATGAACGAAGGCCGGCTGCGCATGGCGCGGATACCGGATGGGGCCGAGCTGATCCTCAATCCCGTATCGGCAGCGCCGGGTTTCCGGATCGCCAACGTATTCGTGATGGCGGGGGTGCCGTCCGTCATGCGCGGCATGCTGGAGGATATCGGACACAGGCTGGAGGGCGGCGCGGTGGTGCACTCTCACACTGTGCGAGCGGCTGGCGTGCGCGAGGGCGATATCGCCGCGCCGCTGGGGGAGCTGGCCAAGGCGCGGCCGGACGTGAATTTCGGCTCCTACCCTTTCATGCGGCCCAGGGGCTCGAAAGTTGAATTCGGCGTGAGCCTGGTGGCGCGCTCGCGGGACGAGGACATGGTGGCGGCGGCGGTGACGGCGCTGGAGGAAATCATCCGGGCGCAGGGCGGCGAGCCTGAGATCGATCCGGACAAGGACTGAGACTTGAGAAGACTACTCACTGGGACGTTTGGAGGATGGGATGAGCGACGAACAACTTCTGCTGGTGGAGCGCGACGGGCCGGTTGCGGTCATGACCATGAACCGGCCGAAACAGCTAAATGCGCTGTCCATAGCCCTGCGCAAGGAGATGGTGCGGACGATCCGCGAGCTGGGACGGACCGAGGATGTGCGGGCGGTGGTCGTCACCGGATCGGGCCGGGCGTTCTCGGCAGGGGTCGACCTCAAAGAAGCAGGACAGAGCGGGTTCGTGCTGGGAGCGGGCGGCTTCTCGGATGGCGGCGACATGGACCTGGCGCGGGCGTTCGGCGCGTGTCCATGGCCGATCATCGGGGCGATCAACGGCTTTGCCATCACCGGCGGGTTCGAAGTGGCGCTGATGTGCGACGTGCTGATCGCCTCCAGCGAGGCGAAGTTCGCCGACACGCATGGGCGCGTGGGCCTGATGCCGGTGTGGGGGCTGTCGCAGAAACTGCCGCGGCTGATCGGAGCGGCGCGAGCGAAGGAGCTGTCGCTCACCGGCAACTTCCTCGATGCGCCGACCGCCGAGCGCTGGGGACTGGTCAACCGCGTGGTGGCGCCGGAGGAGCTTCTGTCCACCGCAAAGAAGCTGGGGCATGAGATGGCGCAGGTGGATGGGGCCCTGCTGCGCCGGATCAAGTCGGTGATCGATGACGGGATGCAACTGCCGCTGGAGAAGGCGCTCGAACTGGAAATCGTGCGCGGGAACGAGCACAACTCGACCATCTCGGCAGACTTCGCCGAAAAGTCGCGCGGGGCGGTGATGGCGCGGGGGCGGGAGCAGACGAGCTAGTCTCGCCCTGATTTGGCCCTGCCCTTTTCCAAAGTCAGGCGCTAAAGAGGGCGCATGGCATGGACGAAGACATATGACGGGGCCGAGCCGGTCCGCGTGAACAAGTGGCTGGCGCAGACGGGCGTGTGCTCGCGGCGGGAGGCGGAAGCTCTCATTGCGGCGGGGGCCGTGCTGATCGACGGCAAGCGCGTGGAAGACGTGGGGCGCAAGATCGCGCCGGGGGAGACGCTGCAGCTCAACGACCGCGGCGAGGCGGAGCTGGGCGCGGCCATCTCTGTCGTCATCAACAAGCCGGTGGGCATCGTGTCGGCGCAGCCGGAGGGGGAGCAGATTCCGGCGGCTCGGCTGCTGAAAGCGGACAATCAGGCCGGCAAGGGCGTCGTGCCCTCCACGCGCGCGAGCCTGCCGCCGCTGGGGCGGTTGGACCAGGACAGCCACGGGCTGTTGATCCTGTCCGAGGATGGCGTGCTGGCGAAGGCCATCATCGGGCCGGAGAGCCAAGTCGACAAGGAATACCTCGTCACTGTGAAGGGCAAGGTGAACCGCGAGAAGATCACCAAGCTGCGCCACGGGCTGGAGCTGGACGGCAGGAAGTTGAAGCCGGCGAAGGTGACGATGGAGCCGGACGACCGGCTGCGCTTCGTGCTGGTGGAAGGCCGCAACCGGCAGATCCGGCGCATGTGCGACCTGGTGGAGCTGGAGGTTGTCGACCTCATCCGTGTCCGCGTGGGGCCTGTGCTGCTGGGCGATTTGCCGGAAGGCAGCTGGCGGCATATGACGAAGGCAGAGCGTGACGGCCTGATCGCGGCGAGCGGCGCGAAATCCTGAAACACGCTGGAAAACGCTGCTTGACACCTCGCGGGCACTCGTGTCACTCGTAGTGACATGAAGGCACGTGACGAGACATTACAGCGCGATTCCCTTCGCGACGCCCACAAGGATCTGACGCGCGAGCGCATCCTGGCGGCTGCGATCGACTGCCTCAATGACGAGGAGCTGGAGGCGATCACCATCGAGGATGTGGCGGCGCGCGCAGGCATAACGAAGCGGACGATCTACCGCCATTTCGCAACGCGCGAGGACCTCTTGGTCGCCACATGGCCGGCCATGCAGAAGCGTGTCGGGTCGCGCGGCTTTCCCTCGACGGCGCGCGAGGCGGTGCAGAAGCCGATGGAGGTGTTTCCATCGTTCGATCCCATGGCCGGCGCGGTGCGCGCCTCGGCCTTCTCGAAGGCGGGGCGGGAGCTGCGCCTGTCCGTCAACGAAACGCGCAAGAAGAACATCCTCGCCGCGGTGAAGGATGCGCGCCCGGACCTGTCGGGCAAGGAACTCGTGCGCCTCGCCGCCATCGTGCAGCTGCTCAACAGCGCGGCGGCATGGGCGGTGATGAAGGATTTCTGGAATCTCGACGGACACGAATCCGGCAGGGCCTCGTCCGAGGCGATTGCCGTACTGCTCGGGCTGGACCTCGAAGAGGCAGGCCCATCCTCCCCGACTACTGATTCTGGCCCCAAAAAGAAAAGAAGGACATAGTCCCATGACGATGATTCAGCACGTCTCCATTCCCGCTGACGACACGCGCAAGACGGCTGCCGTATTCGCCGAGATGATGCAGGGCGAGGCTCTGCCCTTTCCGCCGGCTGGGCCGAATGGATGGAAGGTATGGTCGGGCGATGGCGACATCGATCTCGAAATCGTGCCGCGCGGGGCGATGATCCATGACGAGGGCACGCAAGCCAGCTGGCGTGCAGGCGGGGCGGCTTCGCGCCTCACCGAGGTTCACCTCGCCGTTTGCGTGAACCGGCCGGAAGCCGAGATCATCGCCATCGCGGAGAAGGCCGGCTGGCCGGCGCGGCATTGCGCTCGCGGCGGCGGGTTTTTCAGCCTGGTCGAAGTGTGGGTCGATGGCTGTTTCCTGATCGAGTTCCTCGATCCCGCGCAGGCGCGCCAGTACAAGGAGCGCGTCACGGCTGCTGGATGGAAGAAGAAGCTCGCGGAGATGGGCGCCGCCTGAGAAGCGCCACACGCGAGATGCATGGCCGCCCCGCTGCAGCCGGGCGGCCATTTCCATTTGGTCAGCGGACGAGTGCGGCCTTGTAGACGCCGAGGGTCTTTGCATCGAAGCAGACGAAGGTGACGTCGATGTCCGCGCCGGCGTTGAGGATGTCGCGCACGGTCGTAACGGCGATCTTCGTGGCGGCTTCGAGCGGGTAGCGGTAGACGCCCGTCGAGATGGCGGGGAAGGCGATAGACTCGCAATTGTGCTCCAGCGCGAGGGCGATGGAGTTGCGATAGCAGCTGGCGAGGAGGTCGGCCTCGCTCGCCCCGCCGCCCTGCCAGATCGGGCCGACGGTGTGGATCACATAGCGCTGCGGCAGGTTGTAGGCGCCGGTGATGCGCGCCTCGCCCGTGGGGCAGCCGCCGATCTCGCGGCACTCTTCGAGGAGGCCGGGGCCGGCTGCGCGGTGGATGGCGCCGTCGACGCCGCCTCCGCCCAGCAGGGACGAGTTCGCGGCGTTGACGATGGCGTCCGCCTTCGCCCGCGTTATGTCGCCCTGCTCTGCCGTGATTATTCCTGGCATCTGACTAGGTGAGAATGTACGCGCACATTCCGAGCACGGCGAGCGTGGTCAGCGCAAGGCCGAGGATGTCGCCTGACCATGTAGCGATCAGGGCGCAAAGCGCCGCGAGGCCGTAGAAGATGCAGAGCATCCGGCGCGTCTGCGTCATTAGATCACTCGAGTTTGGGAGTGGCGGCTTCGGTCGCCTGCGGGGGCCAGATCAGCTCTTCCAGCAGGTGGAATAGGCCGGCGGGCGCGTCTTCGAGCAGATCGACAATCCGGAGAGATTGAAATGCGCGTACCGGCTCGCGCTCCAGGCTGAGACAGCCGAGGCGAACCGTCGCGTCGGCCTTGAGATCGCCGGCGACGGATTCAACGTGGCGCGCGAGATACCAGTTGCTCACCGGGGCGCCATTGGCGAGGATCGTCGAGTCGTCTACCGACACGCCATCGCCGAGCAGCAGGCAGATCCATGCCGTTGGCCTTACCGCGTCGGCCCGGGCGCGCGCCCACTGCAAAGCTTCTCCGTCTACGTTCTCCTTCGGAACTTCAGGATCAAGCATGACGATGAGGTCGCGGGCCCAGCTTTGCTGGCCCGGGTTGGATGCTGCGTGATAGACCACATGTAGCAGGTCGCAGAGGCGGCCTGGATTGGGCGGCCGCCGGTTCCTGATCCACATGCGGCGCGAGCGCCCGCCTTTCCAGGACTGTGTGGTGTAGCCCAGCACCTCGAAGTCAATTCGCTCATGTTCGAGGATGCGGCCGAGAACGTCCGCCGCTGTGGCGGCGGCCAGAGCCTTCGGCCCCTTCATTGATCCGGAGTGATCGATGAGAAGCGTGACGAGGGGGCGCTCGCCAAGGTCGTGGCCGCTGCGCCAGCGCGCCTGGAACGCCACGGCCTGCAAGTCCGCCTTTGTCCGCATGAGGCTGGGGGATTTGAACAGGCGCAGGAGATCGCTCGACTCTGCGGCAAAGTTCGGGCCCTGCGCGCGAATCTCTTTCACCAGGTCGTGGGCGGTTGTTTCACGGTCGAATTGGCGGGTGTAGGCCTTGTAGCCTTCGGATGGCGGGGATGCGGGCGGTGGCGCGGGTTTCCGCTTGAACAATCCAAACAAACTGGCGCTCCCCAACCTTTGCTGGGGGATACATTGCAGAATCCGCGCGGGCGGGTAAATGACCGCCATGAGCGCCACAAAGCCCGACATTTCCGCCCTTCTTGCTCCGCAGGACGAAGCGTCCGGAAAGAGTCACGGGCTGAAGCCCAATGAGTACCAGATCATCCTCGACCGGCTCGGCCGCAAGCCGAACCTGGTCGAGATGGGCATCTTCTCGGTGATGTGGTCGGAGCACTGCTCGTACAAATCCACGCGCCGGCATCTGGGGAAGTTTCCCACTAAAGGCCCAAAGGTGATCCAGGGGCCGGGCGAGAATGCGGGCGTCGTCGATATCGGCGATGGGCAGGCCTGCATCTTCAAGATGGAGAGCCATAACCATCCCTCCTACATCGAACCCTATCAGGGCGCGGCCACGGGAGTCGGCGGGATCCTGCGCGATGTGTTCACGATGGGGGCGCGGCCGATCGCTCTGGTGAATGCGCTGCGGTTTGGCGACCCGAGCCATCCGAAGACGCGCAGCCTTGTTGCGGGCGTCGTCGGCGGGATCGGCGGCTATGGCAATTGCGTTGGCGTGCCGACGGTGGCGGGCGAGACGCAGTTCCACAAAGGGTATAACGGCAACATCCTCGTCAACGCGATGGCGGTGGGTCTCGCAGACCAGGACAAGATCTTCTACTCGCGCGGGGCCGAGCCGGGGAATGCGATCTTCTATGTCGGCTCCAAGACCGGCCGCGACGGCATCCACGGCGCGACGATGGCGTCGGCTCAATTCTCTGAGGGCGACGAGGAGAAGCGGCCGACCGTGCAGGTCGGCGACCCCTTCACCGAAAAGCTGCTCATCGAGGCGTGCCTCGAGCTGATGGCGACGGACTGGATTCAATCCATTCAGGACATGGGCGCGGCGGGACTCACGTCTTCATCCGTCGAGATCGCGGACAAGGGCGGCGTCGGCGTCGAGATGGACATGGACAAGGTGCCCCAGCGCGAGACGGGCATGACGGCTTACGAGATCATGCTGTCGGAATCGCAAGAGCGCATGCTCATGGTGCTGAAGCCGGGGCGCGAGGCGGATGCGAAGAAGATCTTCGACAAGTGGGACCTCGACGCCGAGGTGATCGGGCATACGACGAACACCGGACGGCTGGTGCTGAAGCAGCACGGGCAAGTCGTGTGCGACATCCCGGTGCCGCCGCTGTCGCAGGATGCGCCGAACTATGACCGGCCGTGGAACGCGCCGAAGCCCGCGCCGGCGCTGGATATTTCCAAATACCCGGAGCCTGCCGATTATGGCGAGGTGCTGCTGAAGCTCATGTCCTCGCCCGACATGGCGTCGAAGCGCTGGATCTGGGAGCAGTATGATCGTCACGTGATGGGCGACACGGTCGATTCATCGCAGTCGGGCGGGGATGCCGCCATCGTGCGCATCCACGGCACCAACAAGGCGCTGGCGATCTGTTCGGACTGCAACCCGCACTATGTCGCCGCCGATCCCTATGAGGGCGGCAAGCAGGCGGTGGCGGAGGCGTACCGGAATCTCTCGGCAGTCGGCGCAACGCCGATCGCCATCACCGACAACCTCAATTTCGGCAATCCGGAAAAGCCCGACACGATGGGCGTGATCGTCAAGGCGATCGAGGGCATGGCCGAGGCGTGCCGCGTGCTCGACTTCCCGGTCGTGAGCGGGAATGTGTCGCTCTACAACGAGACGGATGGCGTGGGGATTCCGCCGACGCCGGTGGTAGGCGGGATCGGGCTGATCGAGGATGTGTCGAAGATTGCGACGCTGAAGGGGGCGAAAGAGGGAGACCTTCTCCTGTTTGTTGGAAATGCGCCCGGCGCGCTTGGCGCGTCAGCGTATGCCCGTTCCATTCTCGGGCTGGACGGCGCAGCGGCGGGGTCATTGGCGCCGATTGATCTTGGCGTGGAAAAAAAGAACGCAGGCTTCATCCGAACACTGATCGCAAAGGGATTGGTGCACGCAGTCCACGACGTCAGCGACGGCGGCGTTGCATGCGCTCTTGCAGACATATGCCTGTCCAGCGGCGTTGGCGCCCAGCTCAACATGGACCGCTCGCTCACCATGGCGGGTCGGCCGAATTCTTCCTCGTGGGCCGAGCTTCTCTTTGGCGAAGCACAAGGCCGCTACATTCTGGCGGCGACGGAAGAAGATGCGCAGACGATTAACCAGCTCGCGGAAAAAGCCGGAGTGCCGGTTTCACTAGCGGCGAATGCAAGCCATTTCGTTGGCGACTTGCTTATTATCGACCTCGACGAAGATGGCAGCTGGGATGTTCCCCTCTCCACCCTCCGCGCCGCGCACGAGGGCTGGCTGCCGAAATACATGCGGGGCGAGGCGTAGGATTTAGCTGCGTCGCAGCATAAAGCGCGACGCTTCGTTCGCGTTTATTGACACTGTTACAGACCGCTCGCAAATTTGGCGCGGGTGGTTTGAGTGTTGGGGGTGTCGAGTGTTCCACGACAAGGTGTTGAAGACGGCGCGCGTTGGCGCCGCCCTGCTTGCTATTCTTGCGGCCTCCTGCGGAGGCGGCGGCGGCGGAGGATCACCGCCCGCTTCACCGCCAGGGTCTCCTCCATCTTCCCCTCCTCCCTCTCCGCCGCCGTCTGGCGTGACTGCGGTTGCGAGCGTCAATTTCGCGACGGTCGATGAAGGCCAGCCCTTCCGCCTAGATGCGTCGGCCTCCACGAGCCTATCCGGCGGGGCGCTGAGCTATTCATGGACGCAGACCGCCGGACCGGCCGTGACGATCGCCACCCCGGCCAGCGCGGTGCTGACCTTGAATGCGCCGGAGGTGACGGGGAATGCGGTGACGACATTCCAGGTGAACGTCACCGGCGCAAGCGGCGCCGGGCAGGCCAGCGTCAATGTCAACGTCTCCAACATTGCGCAGACGCCGGTGCACGCCACGCTGCCGCTTAGCACGACGGTCACCTTCCCCTATCCGGTGGCGGACCTGCTCGCCGCCTCCAACGAGGCGATGGTCGGGCAGTACCTGCCGTTTGCCGGCGGCAATATCGGCTTCGTGAAAGCGTCTGCCGGGCCGGGCGGCGACATCACGATCGACACCAGCATCTTTGTCGGAAACAGTCCGCCGGCGACGACGGTATTCTCAGTGCCCCCGTTCGGATTGGGGAGTGAGCCGTTCGGGCTGAAGTTCTCGGTCATGCGCGAAGACCTGACGGTCAACCCCTGGTTCCTCTTCCGGACGCCGCTGCCGGGCACGAGCATGTTCGTCTCCCAGATCGAGAAGCCGTGCGGGGTCACCTGGGGGTCGGTCGATTCCGGCTTTGGCGCGTATGTCGGCCAGCGCGGCAAGGGATTCTCGGCCATCAGGCTGAACGAGGGCGCGCCGAACCAGATCTTCACCTCGACCTACATCTCGGTCGACGCGGGGAAATCCTTCTGTGTGCTGAGCGCGCCAACCAGCCCCATTCGCGGCGGCCGCACCTTCGGCGGCACGTTCTCGACGGATGTCATTGCCATCGATGTCGACGCCAACACCATCTACCACTACGCCAAGTCTGCCACGTCCCCGCCCATCTACGAGCTGAAGGAAACGGTGCCGATCCAGCTGAACTCCACCGTCCCGTTGAAGCTTGTCGCGGACGCGAAGGTTGGGCTGGGCGGAGACGACCTGGCGCTTGCCTTCACCGATGGGCAGCATCGCGGCACGCACAGGCTGGTGGTTGTCGGCTTCGACCCCCAGCACAACATCGTGCAGGAAACGCATTCCTGGCCGGTCGGCGTGCCGTCTGCCGTCATCGCCGAAGACCTCGATGACGATGACTATCTGGAAGTGGCGGTGATTTGCTCGACATCGCCGCAGGCAGTGGTGTTCGAGTCGGGCCCGCCGCCCCCCGGCCAGGCGTTCTTCGAATTCCTGCCGCTGAGCGATGCGCGCTATGTCGAGATCGGACTCGGCGCCACGAGAGCCGTTTCCTCGCTCAAGCGGATCTTCGGGTTCGATGCGCTCTATGTCGGCTATCGCGACCAGAAGCAGGTTCGCGCTTTTTCCATCCCATAAGCACCTGATGGCCTGAGCGCCCGGCCTTTCCGGAACTTCACACGCCGAATTTTCTTTTCTCTCGCGGACTGCGTCCGCGAGCCGGGCAACCTGTCTGAATGGCAATCGTGGAACCCGGAACGGGGTCAAGGAACCAGCGTTCTGACCCACACGGGGGAAGCGGGGACGTATCCTTGGAGGAATTCATGTCCCGCCTTACCCTGCTCGCCGCTGCCGGTCTTGCAGCGCTCTCTCTTGCCGCCTGCGGCGAGAAATCTGACCTGACCACGGCCACGACCGAACCCATCACGACCGACACGGCGACGCCGAACGCCGAAGCCTCCGCCCGCAAGGGACAGGACTTCATCAACGCCGCCAGCCAGGCCGGGCTCGTCGAGATCCGCACATCCGAGATGGCGCTCGAGAAAGCCAAGAACGCCGACCTCAAGACCTTCGCCCAGACGATGATCGACGATCACAAGGCTGCGGCCGAGAAACTGAAAGCCGCCGCCTCGGCAGCGGGCCTGATGGCGCCGCCGGAAACGCTGGACGACTTCCACATGCGCCGCATCAACGACCTTGTTGAAACGGACGGAGACGAAGACTTCGACGCCGACTATGCGGCGCTGCAGGTCGACGCCCACAACGATGCGATCAAGACGTTCGAGGACTATTCCAAAGACACGGACGCGGTCTCTCAACTCAAGATGTTCGCGGATGAAACCCTGCCGACCCTGACGGCTCACAAGGCCGAGGCGGAACGAGTTCGCGATCTTGTGACCAAGGCCGACAAGGCCAAGGCCCCGAGCTAAGCCTTCGGACCAGGGGCCGCCTCAGGGCAAACCCTAGCTGGATGCACCAATTGGACGCAGCGCTACCCTCGGGAAGCGCTGCGTTCTGCCATTGCTAAGCGGTAATCCGCGACTAGATACATCCCCCGGGACAGAGTACAGGCGCCGCTGGTGTGGGACGCATTTGGTAGTGGCGGTTCGTGGGAGGGACGTTAGCAATGGCTATGGAGCGGGCGGCGCTCGAGGGTTACCTGCGCGAGGCATTTCCCGACGCGCAGATCACCTTGACCGATCTGGCCGGCGACAACGACCATTGGAGCGCAGAAATCGTTTCGACTGCGTTCCAGGGCAAGTCGCGGGTGGCGCAGCACCAGCTTGTCTATGCCGCCCTCAAGGGCCGCATGGGAGGGGCCTTGCATGCGCTCGCGTTGTCCACGCGGGCGCCGGACTAGGACGGGATAAGTAGAGTGGCGCTGCGTAGAAACGACAAATCCATCGGCGTACGCCGCCTCGGCTTCGGGGTGAGCGGTCCGCACGGCACGCCGCTGATGGCGCCCTCGCAAACCCATCACATGATCGACTTCGCCTTCGAGAGCGGCGTGAGGCTGTTCGACACCGCACCGATGTACGGCAATGGCGAGGCGGAGCGGCGGCTGGGCGAGGCGCTGAGGCGCTTGCCGCGATATGAGTGCATCGTGTCGACCAAGGCGGGGGTGAACTCCTCCGGCCTCACGGGACGCGCGCGCGATTTTTCTCCCGATGCGATCAAGCGGTCGGTCGAGGCGTCGCTCAAACGGCTGCGCGTGACCTATATCGACTGGCTCCTGCTGCACGGGCCGGCGCCGCACGAGCTGACCGACGAACTTCTCAAGACTCTGGTTGACCTGAAATATTCGGGCCTCATTACGTCCTTGGGTGTGGCCGGGCGCGGGCCGGAGCTGGATGCGGCCCTGTCGACCGGGCAGTTCAGCGTCTACATGGCGCCGGTTCACGCCGCCCTGCCGCAGGACGCGCTCGAGCGTCTCAACCGCATCAAGGCGAGCGGATCCGAGCTGGTGGGCATAGAGGTGATGTCGCCCGCCCATCGCCGCTTCCCGGCGCCGATCAGCATGGGCGCGACCTGGCGGCTGGCGCGCGCCCTGCTCGGCAAGGGCAAGCCCGCCCCGCCGACGCCCATGACCCCGGAAGAATGCCTGTGGTGGGCGCTCTACGAGGCCGTGGCGCACCGGGTGGTCATGACCACGACCAGCATGGACCACCTGCGCGGCAATGTGGGAATCGTCGAACAGCGGACGCAGTCGGGCTTGATTGGGAGCTCCACCGGGCATAGCTCAGGCGGAAGCACTTCCGGCCGGTCCCGCCTGGGACAGCCTCTGGAGACCTGAGACATGAGCGATATCGAGACCCGCATCCAGGGCCTGATCGACGCCAACCCCGTGTTTCTCTTCATGAAAGGCACGCCGGAATTCCCGCAATGCGGGTTCTCGGCGACCGTGATCTCGATCCTCGACCATCTGGGCGTGGACTATGGATCGGCGAACATCCTGGAAGACGCCGACCTGCGCCAGGGCGTGAAGGACTTCTCCAACTGGCCGACCATTCCCCAGCTCTACGTGAAGGGCGAATTCCTCGGCGGCTGCGACATCGCCAAGGAAATGTTCCAGTCCGGCGAGCTCAAGCAGATGCTCGAGGAAAAGGGCGTCCTGCAGACGGCCTAGACCAGCCCGCCCATCGGCTTGGCTACGGCGCTATCCGCGAAGATCTTCCCGTCGAGATCGTTGGCGGCCCAGCCGAGCTGGTCTCGCAACAGGCCCTTGAACACCGAGCGGGCGTCGACAGCGGGCGTCAGGTCGCGGTTTTCGTAGAGCGCCGCAGCCTTCAGCGTCGGCCAGTCGCCGAGGATGCGGCCGCCCTTGATGGCGCCGCCGGCGAGGATGGCGAGACCGCCCGTGCCATGGTCCGTGCCCTGCCCGCCGTTCACGCGGACGGTGCGGCCGAATTCGGAGATCGCCATGACGGCGGTGTTTTTCCATGTATCGCCAAGCTGCGTGCGCAGTGCGTCCAGTCCGTTGTCGAGCGCGGTGAATCTTTGTTGCAGCGCGCCGTTCTGGCCGGTGTGCGTATCCCAGCCTTCGAGGCTGACCACCGCGATCTCGGGCCCTTCCGGCTGGGCGAGGAATTTGCCTGCCGCCTGAAGCTGGGGCGTGTATTGCGCAGGCCCGCCGCCGCGATTGCCTCCCATGCTCTTGTCGCCCGCCATGGCGCCGGCGACAGCCTCTGCGCCGACAGCGGCGCTGAGAGAAGCCTTGAGGACAGGATCGCCGTCATAGAGTTCCATTAGCCGGTTGAGCGTGTCGTCGCTGGCTTCCGGCAGGACGGGGGGCGACCATGAAGACGTGCGGGTCGAGGCGCCGCGCAGGATAAGTGGCTGGCTGGGACCGATGGAAACGGCGGAATAGGCGGCCGGCGCCTTCTGCAGCGCGCGGTTGAGCCAGCCATCGTCGCTGACGGATTTGACGCCGCCGCATTCCAGCAGGTCCTGCGCCTCGAAGTGGGAACGTTCGCGGTAAGGCCCGGCGATGGCGGGAACGAAGGCGGCTTCCTTCAGCTGGTACATCGCAGCGAGCTTCGGCATGGCGGAGTGCAGCGCAAATCCATCTGACAAAGCGATCGCCTTGGGGTCGATCAGCGAAGCGCGGTGCGCGCGGATATCCGGATCGTCGATCTTGGGAAGGGCGGCCATCCCATCCATCGCGCCGCGCAGGATGATGACGACGAGCTTGCGGCCTTTGCTCTCCGGCGTGGCGGCGTTGGCGGCGCCAGCGGAGATCAGCGTGGCCGTGAAGCCAGCGAACAGCAGATGGCGGCGATTGAGGGCGAGGGTCATGATCCTACCTCCGCTGGAATTCAGGAGACATCAGAGCAAGGGTAAATCCCTGCTCTGCACTTTCGGCGCGGGAGACGGCCTGGCGCGTCTTGGCGCCTGCGATCGGCCCGAGCGCGCGGTCGAGGAACTCGTTGGGCGTCATGGCGCGCGACATGCGGCGCGAGACGGAGTTGGCCCATTCGAGGCGTTTCTTGATCGCATCCGCGCCCGACCATGAGGCCGTATCGTCCGGCCAGCCGGCAGGCGATGGCGCGGAGAAAGGCTGCTGGGCGAGCGACTGGTAGACGGCGCGCTGGTCTTTTCCGAATGCAGAGTCCACGCCGGTCGCGCGGGCGACGGAAATGAGGAGTTCCTCGGGCTGCTTGAACTTCACCGGCTGGTCAGCCCACGCCTCATCCATGTCGACAACCGCGCGGGCGATGACCGACAGGTCGGCCTGCGATTTCATCCACGTTGCCTCGATCTTCTTGATAGCACTCTCGGGCGGATGATCCGCAACAAAGTGCCGGGCGAGCTTGGTGGCGATGTGACGAGCCGTGGCCGGCGACATCACGAGATCGTCGAGGATGGCCGATGCCTGGCCTTTGGCGCCCGCATAGGTCTTGCCGAGGACGGTGCGCGAGCCGGGCTCGTGAAGCTGTTCGACGAAGACGGCTTCGCCCGCCTCATCTCGCATCTCCTGCGCCACTTCGCGCAGGGCGCGCTGCTGGCGCTTTCCATCGGCCGCGTTGGGACGAATGCCGGCAAGACGCGCCGTCTGCGGGCCGCCGAGCGTCCAGCCGGTCAGCGCCTTGGCGAATTCGATGATGTCGGCCTGCGTGTAACCCGAGCCGACGCCGAGCGTGTGCAGCTCCATGATCTCGCGCGCGAGATTCTCGTTGAGCCCGGCGTCGCGGCGCTTGGCCGCTTCGGTGGAGGGGCCAATGGAGCGGGCGGCGTCGAGATAGACCAGCATGCCCGGATGGAAGCTGGAGGCGCCGAGCAGCGTTCCGAAATTGGCGAAGACGTTGGGGCGGATCGCTTCGCGCTCGAACGGCCCGACGAGGCCGATGATCTGCGCGTTGCGGGCGGCGACGGTGAAATGGTTGGCCCAGAAGCGCGCCCAGCGCTCGGCGAAGGGCGTGTCGGTTGAAGCGGCATGGCGGCCGCGCACCGCGACTTCTTTCTGCAGGCCTTCGCGGGATTCGCGCTGGATCATCTGGTTGACGGTGCGCTGCATCTCCTTGGCGTCGCCCGGCTGGCCAGGCGCGGCGCCGGGCGGCATGACCCCCGGCGCCAGGACCATGTCGGCTTTCTGCGGCTTGCCTTTCTGGGCGCCGGGAGCGCCAGGCGGACCGGCCATGCCGTTTTCCATCTGGATTTCCTGGCGGGCTTCGTAGACCTGCTTGGTCGACAGAAGACCATCGTCGGGAATGGAAGCAGCGCTCGCCTTGATCTGCGCCTTCAGCCAGCCGCGGGCATCGGACGATGCAGCAGCGATTTCGCCGGGCCGAGCGCCCATGCCGAAGCGTATTGCGGCGATGGCGCCTTGAAGCTGGGTCATGTCAGCCTCCCATATCGGACTGAGGTCGGGTCGGCCTGCGGTCAGGCTCTTGTGGATCTAGGCCGGATAGTACGCCCGGCCGGGGCGGAAAGTGTGTCTGGCTTCGGCCAAGTTGTAACAAAATGTCCGATGAATTCCGGGTGAACGGCGCTATTAGAAACGCATGGCCGACACCGCACCTGACCGTGATTTATCCGCCCTCGCCGACTTTGCGTTCTTCGAGCCCATGCGCGTGCGCTGGGCCGACGTCGACATGCAGGGCATCGTCTTCAACCCGAACTATCTGGTCTATGCCGACAACGCGATGACGGAGTACATGCGCGCCGTGGGCTTCCCCTACCCGCAGGCCCTCCTGCCCTTCGGGGCGGACATTTTCGCGGTGGGCTCGCAGATCGATTTCAAGGCCTCAGCTCGTTTCGATGACGAGCTGAAGGTGGGCGCGCGGGTGGAGAAGATCGGGCGCACCAGTTTCCGGTTTCGCATTGCCGCGTTCCGCGGTGAGGAACTGCTGGCGGATGTGAGGACGACCTATGTCTGCGCCACGCCCGGCGAGACGCGCTCGACCTTGCCGGTGCCGGACAAATTCACCGCCGTGGTCGAGGCGTTCGAGCGGGTGAAGCCGGAACGTTAGGTTCGGCTAGCTCGAAGCGACTACTCAGAACTGGAAGCGGATGAAATCCGCGTTCCCGGCGAAGGCCGGGATCCAGCAATCACCTCAACGCTTGTTCCGGCGTGGAGCTGCAGCCAGAGCGGCAAGGCAGGGTGCGAGACGGTCGCTGGATCCCGGCCCCTCACCCTGAGCACGCCGCGCAGGCGCGTCGAAGGGCGCCGGGAACGCGGGCTGAAGCCCGCTTCCAGTCGCGGCGCTCAATCTCCGACATACCTTGCCCGAGGCCGGATGATGCGGCCCGTCTCGCGTTGTTCGATGGCGTGGGCGAGCCAGCCGGTCATGCGGGCCATGGCGAAGACGGAGAAGATCGCCTCGTCCGGCAGGGCGAGGTCTCGCGTCATCGCAGCGAGGGCGGCGTCGCAGTTGGGCTTCTCCCCGGTTTCCTTTTCGATGGCTGCGAGAGCTTTCGCGATAGCGGCGCGGGGCTTGAGAGCCGTCAGCAGATTGACCGCGCGGACGTCTCCATTTGGATAGAGCGGATGCGACCAGCCGGCGATGTGATCGCCGCGAGCGATCATGGCTTTGACTTCGGCCTTCACATCATCGGCGGCAAGCAGCCGATCAAGTTGCGCCAGGGCGCGGGCGCCGGCCTCGCCGTGCAGCGGACCTGCGAGCGTGGAAAGGCCTGCCAGCGCACAGGCGGCGAGCGGCGCGCCGGTGGAGGCGGCGATGCGCACGGCGAAGGTGGATGGGTTGAGTTCGTGGTCGCTCATCAGCACGAGGGCGCGGCGGATGAGGTTCGCGCCGCGCTTGTCGAGTTTCCAGGCCGAGGCAATGCGCTCATGGATCGTATCGCCCTTGGCGGGGCCGAACAGTGCGTTCGAGAATGACAACAGGATCGCCCACGCGTCGCGCTGCAGCGCCTGGCCGCTGCGGCCGAGGCTGGGGGCGTCGCTGCCGGCGCGCTGGGAGAGCATGGCGAAGGCGCGAGCCTTTGTTGTTGGGCCGGAGACTTTAGCCGGCGCTTCGAGATCGGCGGGCGGGCCGCCAGATTTCCAGAGCAGGCAAGCGATGTCTTCGAGCGTTGATTTCGCAGCGAGGTCGTCGATCGATTTTCCACGCAGGATGAGCTGGCCGTCGCGGACGGTGGAGAGGGCGCTTTCGAGGACCGGCTCGCCCCAGGCGATGGCGCCGGCCGCCACTTCCGAACGGCGACGCGCGCCGCGGCGGCGGCCGCGCAGTTTCCGAATGTCCCCTGCCGAATACAGGCTGCGGCGCGGATCCCCCTCATCCGCCCTCGCCCGCACGAGGCCGCGGGAGACATAGGCGTAAAGCGTCTGGCGGCGGACATTGAGTTCGCTCAGCGCGTCGTCGACGGGAAGCCAGTCCATGAGCTTAACCTTGCCGGCCGGCCATATGTTGATTTGATTGATCAATCTTGACCAATGCCACCGTGAACCGCCATCTCAAATGCGTCAAGAACGGAGTTGGACATGGACGCGGGCCTGGAAAAAGTCGTGGCGGCGGAGACGGTGCTCTCGGATGTGCAGGGTGAGGCCGGGCGGCTGATTATCCGCGGGGTCGACGTCGAAACCCTGGCGCGCGAGTTCGATTTCGAGGCCACGGCGCAGCATCTCTGGGCGGGGTTCTTCTCCGATGCCCCCACGGCTGCGGCTCTCGGGAAAGCACGGGTCGCGGCGTTCGAGCGGCTGAAACCGCACTTCGGATGGCTCGGCGGGATGCCGGAGGTGGAGGGGCTGCGCGCGGCGCTGGCGCTCGTGCCGGATGGGCATGAGGTGGCGTGCGGGATCGAGCTGGCGGGGATGGTGGCGGTAGCGAGCGGGACCGTGGCGAGGCTCAAGGCGGGGCATGCGCCGGTGGCGCCGGATGCCAAGGCGGGGCACGCGGCGGACCTGCTGGCGATGATCCGCGGGACAGAGGTGGCGGAGGAAGAGGCGCAGGCGCTGGGCGCGTATCTGGTGACGGTGTCGGATCATGGGCTCAATGCCTCGACCTTCGTGGCGAGGTGCGTGGCGTCGACACGGGCAGGGCTGGGATCGGCGGTGATTGCGGCGCTGTCTGCGCTGAAAGGCCCGCTGCATGGCGGGGCGCCGGGGCCGGTGCTGGACATGCTGGACGGGATAGGTTCGGCGGATCGGGCGGAGGGTTGGATCCGCGATGCGCTTGACCGCGGCGAGCGGCTGATGGGGTTCGGGCATCGCGTGTATCGCACGCGCGATCCGCGGGCGGATGTGCTGAAGCGCGTGGTGGCGGGGCTGCCGGCGAGTTCAGGGCGGCTGGCGCTGGCGCAGCAGCTGGAGGGGCGCATCCTGCAGAAGCTGGCGGCGGAGAAGCCGGACAGGAAGCTGGACACCAATGTGGAGTACTACACGGCGATCCTGCTCGAGGCGCTGGGCATACCGCGCGGGCTGTTCACGTGCATGTTTGCGGCGGGCCGCGTGACCGGCTGGATCGCACATGCGCAGGAGCAGCTGGCGACGAAAAGGCTGGTGCGGCCGGCTTCGGTCTATGTGGGACCAGTGCCGGCCAGCAGTGCAGCGGCGTAGTCTTGGCGGATCGCAACTTACGTCGCTTCGCAGATATGGACGCGAACCTCGACCAGCATGGCGCCTGCAAACGTGAACTGCTCGGCGATGAACATTGTGCTGGACGAGCCGGAGATGCCGACACGGATAGTAGCGAAGACGGTGTCGCCATCCGCATAGACGCCAAGCAGCTCGAATCGATCGAAGTCGTAGAAGCGGCGTACTTCGGGATAGAAACGCGCGAACTCAGCCAGCCCGCGATAGGCGCCTCCAAACGGCAGCGACACCGGCTCGTACATCGCCAGGTTTGGATCGACGCGATCTGGAAAGTCTTCCAACCGCTTCTTCTCGCCCAGCATTCCGGCGATGAACGCCCTGTTTTCCTCGGTCGCGCTCATACCGTCTCCTACGACGGTATTTGCTCGAAACTGCGCCGTCTGTCGTTCTAAACCGCTACTTGGCGTTCGGTTCCGCAGCCTGGAACTTGTCGAGCGCTTCCTTGCGGAAATTGGTGCGGACGCCGGAGGGCGCGCCGAATTCCATCAGCTGATCGGTCTTGGCGTCGTATTTCGGCCAAGCGGGGCCGGAGGCGCAGGTCGGTGTTCCGGTCTTGGCGAAGGCGACCCAGCAGGAGTGCATGAGCACGGCCATCGCCTTGTCTTCTTCCGACGGCGGCGGAGGCGGTTCACGCCCGGCCGCAGGCGTAGCCGGGTTGGCCGAAGCTGCGGCTGCGGGCGCGGCGGCGGCAGGCGGAGTGGCGCCAGCCGGGCGGTTCTGGCCGCCGAAGACGTAGGAGATTTCGGAGGCGTGCGAGGCGCCGGGGCTATCAGGCGTGCGGCGCGCGCTGGCGACGTAGGAGAAGAAGTAGAGCCAGCTCGGTTTGCCGTCCGCGGATTTGGACGCGA
>DASYKO010000179.1:0-6927 GCA_035995285.1 Hyphomonadaceae bacterium
CTCATAGTCGGCATCCGTCGCGGCCTTGCCATCGGCCAGCACATAGGCCGAGTTGAAGATGTTGAGGCCCTTGTTCTCCATCGCGCCGAAGTTGAAGTCGCGCACGGCAACGATCTGGAAGATGTCGAGATCATACTCCCGCCCGAACACATCCTCGTCCCACGCCATCGCGGCCTTGAGCGAGCGCATGGCGTATTCCGCCCGCTGCGCATCGCCCTTCTCGACATAGATGGCGAGTTTCACCGGCCGGCCCGACTTGGTGGTGAAGTCATCGCCCAGTACGTCAAAGTCGCCGCCGACGAGCGCAAAGAGATAGGAGGGCTTGGGGTGCGGATCTTCCCAGTTGGCGAAGTGATAGCCGTTGTCGAGCTCGCCCGTTTCCTTGGGGTCGCCATTGGAGAGCAGGTAAGGGCAGCGCGCCTTTTCCGCCTCAATCCTCACATGGAACTTAGCAAGGACATCCGGCCGGTCCGGATAATAGGTGATGCGGCGAAAGCCCTCCGCCTCGCACTGGGTGCAGAACCGCCCGCCGGAAATGTAGAGGCCTGACAGCTCCGTATTCGTCTCCGGCGAAATCTCGGTCTCGATCTCCAGCTTGAAGGCATCGCCCGGCTTGAAGATCACCAGCCCCTCGGCATCGACCGCAAAGTCTTGGTCGCCCAGCGTCCGGTCATCGATGCGGATGCTCTTGAGCAGCAGCTTCTCGCCATCGAGCCGCAGCGGCGCATCCGCCTCGCCCGTGCGCCGCATCTGCATCTGCGTGTGCACCTGCGTGGCGGTCGGCTCGAGCTTGAACACCATCCGCACTTCGTCGATGCGGAACGGGTATGGCCGGTAGTCGGTAAGCCTGACGGGCGGAGGCGTTTCAGTGCGCATGGGCGGCAGACAACTCGCGTGGGAAGGGCGCCGCAACGGCCGCGGCGCTTCACGCGCAATGCCTACAGGATTTGGCGCCGGGATAAAGGCGCAAGTTCAGGAAACCGCTTCAAAACTGGCCATACGATACGCGCGGGGCGGTGCAAGGCGGCTGTGCGTCGAGGCAAGGCATCTACGTCTGCTTCGAGTCCAGACCGGTCTTTTGAATACGACGTCCCGATCGGCCGGAAATCGCCGAAAATGTACACAATGAGAGCGATGGATCGTGGGCGCCGACCTGGCCGGCCGTGCTCCTGGCGTCTTGCCTCAAGACAGCTTCGATCCCGTCCGCGTGCAGTCTTTACGCCGCCTTCATGTCCGGATCGATCTTGCCATCTGGAATCCTAATGCGGGTCGGCCCTCTTTTCCGGGATGGGCATCGTACTCATTGTCGGTTTCAGCATCGCGATCTTCATCGGCGTCACCGCGATCGTCATCGCGCTTGCCGAGATCTGCGCGGAGGAGCCGCGATGGCCGCGAGGCAAGGATCTGGAAGCAACGGGAAAATGGCGCAACTACACGACGAGGCGTCCCCACTAGGAGAAAAATCTAGTCGCCTCTGCGGGCACTCTCACTCTCCTTTTTTGGCCCACTCTTCTTCTTTGGCGGTCCGGCGCGGTTCGGAAAGAAGATGGTGCTCAGCATGTATGGATCGCGCCCGTCGCCAGGCTTGTTGTTCGCAGTATCCTTGAGCATTCGCCCAAAATCGCGGATGAGTCGTGATCGTTCGGCCGGCCGGAGCCAGATGGTGAACTGCCGGTAGGAGACCTCATCCGCGATCGGATCCGCGCCGCGCCGGTCAAGATAGACGTTGAAGTCTGCGATCAGAGCGGCCATGGCCGCCGTGAACCCTCCTCGATGATCTTCGAGGGTCATCGATCTCGCATCCTCCGCGCCGACCATTGTGCCGCCCGAGACGAGCCTGAACCGGCGCTCGAGCGCGCCCCGCACCTGTCGCACGCTCTCGACCTCGAACACTCCGCCGTCCACAAGTCGCTCGACCTGCCGGTACACCGTCGCCTTCGGGACATCCGGCAACGCCTCGCAGAGTCCGGACGTCGTGAGCGCTCCCCCCGCGCGCATCGCATGCACCAGGCGCAGGCGGACGGGGTGCAGCAGCAGCTCCAGGCGGGCGGTCGGCATACGTTCTCCTTTACATCGTCTCTCCTGTTTCATATGTGAGAACATTCTCAAAACTGAGAATGTTGTAACCGAGGCAAGCGTGACAACAGAATCCAGGATCAAGAACGGCGACGTCACCCTGGCGGTAACCAGGACCGGTTCAGGCAGGAAAGTCGTCTTCTTCAACGGGGCCTGCTCGACGCAGGTGATCTGGAAACGCGTGATCGCGCGGTTGAAGGGCCAGCACGAGATCATCACATTCGACTTTCGCAATCACGGTAAGGCATCCGCTTCGCCCAACCACTCATACGAAGCGTTTCTAACCGACGCCGAGTGCGTCATGGCTGCCGTTGGATCGGAGAAGCCGATTGTTGTTGGGTGGTCGCTCGGCGCTGATCTGGCCGTGTCCTATGCCGCCTCGCACCCGGGCGCCGTAGGAGGCCTTGTCATCATCGACGGGGCAGTTCCGATCGCCGACAAGCTGGTTGAGGACGAACCCGGAATGCGCCGGCTGTTGAACAGCTTCTCCATGAAGGTCAGCATGTTCATCCTGGGGTTGACGTCCTGGCGGTATCGCCTTTCAGGCGACGACATCGCTGATATCGTCGTCGATGTTGACGCCCACCGGGCGCGCCTGCCCAACCTCTACGCCAAGATCGACTGCCCGGCCGTGATGGTTCTCGCGACGAAGTCAGCAGGCGAGAACACGACCGAACACGCCCAGCGAAACAACAAGTTATGGCGCGAGGGCGGCGAGCGACTCCTCGCCATGCATCCATCGGCGCCCCTGAAATGGCTGGACGCCGGGCACAGGCTGCCCCTCACGAGGCCGACTGAGCTGGCCGAGACAATCGATGACTTCGCCAAACGTTTGGCGAAGCACTGACGCCGGGCTCGCTCGTTCAAACCAGGCAGTCGGCGGCTGAGACAGCCGCGCACTTCTCAAGCTGAAACGCTAGCGGATTACTCCGCGGCCTGCAGCTTGACCGAGTCAGCGGTGTCGTAGACCCGGCGCAGCAGCATGGTCGACTTCTTGGCGAGGTCGAGCAATTCGGTCGGGCAATCTTCGGCGTGGTTGACGCCGAACAGGGCCAGCTGCTTGGCCATGCGCATCAGGTGCGGCGCCGCTTCGATGATGCGGGCCTGGAACTCGATCTTCTGCGGGTCGCGGTCGTATTCGGCCGAAGGCACGCGCCAGCCGCCCCAGTTCTTGTCGTCCGTCGTCACGATCGGATAGGTGCCGGGGTAGGGGTGGTTGGCGGGCGCATCGCCCGTTTCCTGCCAGCGGTTCTTCGCGCGGTTGACGCGCCACTGGTCGAGATCAGCCACGTCGTCGACCGGACCGTTGGCCTTGTCTGCGGTGAGTTCGCTGGCCGAGAATTCGCGGCCGAGGCCCACGTCGTAGTGAACCTTCAGCGGTTCATCGAGACCCTTCACCCACTGCGGGATGACGCGTTCGATGAGGGCCCAGGTGCCGACGGGCTTCACGAACACTTTCTGGTTCTTGTGGAATGAAGCCTTGGCCATGGAGCATCTCCCCTAATTCTGGAGAAAGCTAACATGGCCTAGTTAGGCCCATATGAATCGGCCGGGCAAAACCCGGCCGATCCCGATTACGCATTAACAACTGGCGTTTTAACTAGTGGCAGCCTTCATCGAAGGGGAAAAGCTGGCCTTCGGGCACTTTCCACTTAACCTCTTCCATGCCGCCGGTGCGCTGGCCCTTCGCGTCCTTGGTAAAGTACTGATAGCGCATCGAGGCGTAGGCGACCTCGATCTGCTCCGATTGCATGTTGGCGTTCGCGGCATCCGGGAAGGCGTTGTACGAGCGGACCTCCGCGCCTTCGATGATCCACTTGGCATCCACCGTCTGGCCGACGCCGTTGGGGTTGGGCGAGGTGAAGCTGATCTCGATCGTGCCCAGGGGCGCACCTTCCACGGCCGACATCATCAGCTTGGGCGAGGAGCGATCGAGCATTTTTGTGAGGAAGAGAGAGCCGGCGCTCACGGTGCGGACGTTGTCGGCGATGCCTTCCGGGTCGGGCGTCACGAAGCTCGAAATGTTGATGGTGGCGCCGGACAGAACGACCTGGCCTTCAAAACCGCGCTGGCGGGCTTCGCCGGGCGTGCCTTCCACCTTCATGAACACGTCAGCGCTCGCCGCGGCTGCAGAAGCCAGGGCGACGCCCGCCAGCAAAGCTGAACGGGCAAGAACACGGATACTCATTGGTCCCTCCGGGCCGCGCGCCTGCCGGGGATCGGTCGGTGGAGGCGGCCATATCGCGGGTTCGTCATCCCGCGTGTGTGCAGGTGTGAGCCCCGCCCGCGGCTGGGTTAGGGCGGCGCGCCCACCGCATTGTGGCGATGATGGCGGGATCCCGGCGGCAGGGTTAATTCGCTGAGAGCCATCTCACGCTTTGCGAATACTTAAGCCCGAATTGCTAGGGAATATGAAGTTAGGGCGTTTGGCGGGCGTACGATGGCCGAAGAAGTCGGCATCCGTAGACAAGAGCATATCGTCTGGATCGCCGGCTGGGCGCTCGCGGCGACGATTCTCGTATTCGGCTCTGGCCTTGCCGCCCTCAACCAGGATTTCACCGACCCCGACAACGCCATGCGCCTCGTGCGCGTGCGCGACCTGATCGCAGGGCAGGGCTGGTTCGATAGCGCCCAGCTGCGCCTCAATCCGCCGGACGGCACGCCGATGCACTGGGCGCGCTGGATCGATGCGGCGCTCGCGCTGCCGATCCTTCTGCTGACGCCAATCCTCGGCCAGCACAATGCAGAGATCGCAACGGCCTTCCTCTGGCCGCTCGGCCTGCTCGCGGCGTTCATGTACCTCACCGTGCAGGTCGCCGGCGAAGTCGGCTCGCGCGACAAGCTCAGGGCAGAGGCGCAATGGTGCGGCGCGATCCTCGCGGCGCTGGCCTTCCCCGCGATCGAGAAGTTCTCGCCGGGGTTCTTCGACCATCACAATGTCGAACTCGTGCTCGGCATGGGCGCAGTGCTCGGCCTCATCCGGATGGACCGCACGCCCTCCGGCGGCATGTGGGCGGGCCTCGCCCTCGGCCTCGCGATGGCGACAGCTGCCGAGGCGGTGCCGATGGTTGCAGCCGGTATCCTCGCTGCCGGGCTTGCTTGGCTGTTCCAGCCGCAGGTGTTCGGGCGCGGGCTCCTGCTTTTCGGCCTTGGCCTTGCCGCATCCACCCTCGCCCTCTTTGCGACGACGGTTCCGGCGCATGACTGGAACACCCCTGTCTGCGACGCCATGTCGACGCCCTTCCTTGGGCTGGGCCTTGCCAGCGGCGCCGTCGCCATGGTGCTGGGCGGAGGGGCGCCGGCGTCTCTCACATCGAACCTCGTTCGCCGTTTCATCCTGGCGGGCGTCCTTGGCCTGTCCTCCGCGATCGCCCTGATCGTGCTGTTCCCCGGCTGCCTCGGCGGGGGCTATGCGGCGATGGGCGCCGACATGAAGCAGCTCTGGATGGCGCAGATCTCCGAGACCCGCTCACTTGCCGATCTTCTCACCGACAATCCCGGCTTGCTGCTGACGACGGCGGGCGCCGCCTTCGCGGGCCTCGTCGCCGCGTTCTTCTACCTGCGCCGCCGCTGGCGCGATCATGAAGGCTGGATCGTGCTGGCTTTCCTTCTCTTCTCCTGGGCAGTCCTCGCCTGGCAGATCCGCGGCGCCACGTTCGCGACCGCCTTCTCCCTGCCGTTCGGCGCCTGGTTCGTCGCCAAGGCCCGGAGCGACTACCGCTCGAAAGCGTCGGCCATCCGCCTCCTAGCTTTCGCCGGCATCGCCGCCTCGTCAGCCGCCGCCGCGTGGGCCAGCGCAGGCGGCGCCTTGCAGGCCCGCATCACGCCCAAGGCCGTGATGGCCGATTATCAGGCCCGGGTCGAAAGCTCCGAAGACTGCGCCAGCCCCGCAGCGTTCCGAGCGCTCAACGCGGCGCCCAAAGGCGTGATGCTCAACCAGTTCACGATCGGCGCGAGCGTGCTGGTCTGGACAGAGCACTCCGTTCTCGCAGGCCCCTATCATCGCGACGTCGCCGGCACGATGACGATGATCCAGGCAATGCGTACGAGCCCGGACGCCGCACGCGAGATCGTCACGCGCTCGGTCGCTGACTACGTCCTGATCTGCCCCGGGCTCCCCGAAACGCGCTTCTACGCCAGCCACGCGGCCGAGGGCGTCGCGCCCGAGCAGACGCTGTCCTCGCAGCTGGCCGAGGGTGTTCACCCCAACTGGCTCGAGCCTGTCGCGATCGAAGGCCCGATGAAGCTCTACCGCATCGTCCGCTAGCTAGTCGGCGGCGCCTGTTGCAGGCGCGTTCCGGGTGATCGGCCCCTCAGGCGCCACGCCCTCGACAGCCTTCTCCAGGTTCTGGCCCGGACCACGCCCCCGCAACGTGATCTGCGGGATGAAGTATATCGCCACGACGGCCACCACGACGATGAACAGGGCGCCGATGAAGATGTAGCTCATCGCGTCCGTGAACGCCTGTGCGATCGCGGGCGGGATCTTGATCGGGCCGCCACCGCCACTTGCCTTGGCGGCCATGGCGAACTTCTCCATCACCGCCATGTCGAACTTGCCGCCGCCCGGCAGGGCGCCGGATTCCGAAAGCTTGGTTTGCAGGATCGCGCCGAGCACCGAAACGCCCACCATCCCGCCGGTCTGGCGCAGGAACATGCCGGTCGATGTCGCGACGCCGATCTGGTGAACGGGCGCAGCACTCTGCGAGACCATGTTGAACAGACTCTGCGCCGGCCCCAGGCCGATGCCGAGAATGAACATCCGCCAGATCACTTCCATGCTGCCCGAACCGGGATGGAGCTGCGACATCAGGAAGAAGCCGAGGATCTGGAAGCCGGCGCCGGTGAACA
>DASYKO010000180.1:0-7785 GCA_035995285.1 Hyphomonadaceae bacterium
GAGGCCGCCGACCAGACGATGCGCGGGGACGCAGGATGCTGCGTTTCTTCGAACTACCGGTAGCGCTGGCTAACCCCAGCGACGCCAACACACGCAGGGCCATCCTGCGTCCCCGGCCCTCCTTTGCGGAGCGCCACCCGATCCGCACGGCCCGAAAGGGGAAAGCGGAAGGCATCCCAGGCGGTGAGCACCGGCCTGAATGCGAGATCGCGACCTGATGTTTGAAATCACCCACGGAGTCCTGCCCCACGAAGTGGGGAAGGTGGATCGCTCGCTCTTGCGAGCGAGACGGAAGGGGCTGCCTGCCGAAGGCAGGCGGATGGCAACAAGGGGATTCTTCTCTCGGCCCGATCCGTCCGCTTCGCGGCCGGCCCCTTCGGTCTCGCTGACTTCGTCAGCGATCCACCTCCCCCACTGCGTGGTGGAGGACGCGGCGCGGAGCAGAGCCGACAATGCCCTCTGAGAGATCAGCCTAAAGAACCGCGAACGGCCTACTTCACCGTGATGGTGATCTTCGGCGACATCATCGGGGGCATCATCTGCTCATGCTTCATGTTGCCGAAGACGAGCTGCAGTGTGTGCTGGCCCGCCGGAAGGCCCGGCAGCGTCACTTCCGTCTGGCCGGCGCCGAAATGCATGTGCTGGGCGTCGTTGGGAATCGCGAACTTCATTTCCTCCGCCGAGAGTTCCGTGTCGATCAGCAGGTGATGGTGGCCAGTGTCGGGAACGTTGATGTCCTTGGGCGCAACACCCTTGCCATAGACGCCGAAGACAATGCGGATCGGCGAGGAGACCGTATCGCCATCCTTGATGTTGACGAAATAGACCGCGGGGCCCGGATCGGCGTGCGCAGCGGTGGCGGCCGCCACGTCTTCCGCACGAGCATCGGCGACGGCCTTGGCCACAGTGGCGTTCACTTCCTCGGCCGTGGGGCCGGCGGGGGCGGCCGGCGCAGGATTGCAGGCGGCAAGCGTGCCTAGCGCGAGTGCTGCGGCGGCGGCGAGAATGGCGTGGCGCATAGGTCTCTCCCTCTAGTCCCTGAAGTGGTGATCGTTTTGGTTGGCGCAGGACATAGCACGGTGGAGCGCTTGCGCCAGTTACAGCCGATCAACTCGGCTCTATCAGCCAATAGTACGCCATTCCGGCAGTCCATCCGCCCCCAGCCGCACATCTCCACGCGCACCGATGGGGGAGTGGTCAAGATTCTCGAAAAACGCCATGTCGTCTGCGTGAGGCGCGCGGGCGATGGTGCGGGCGCCGGAATCCATGATCGCAATTGCAACGCCATAGGCCGGCTCGCCCGCCGCATCGTGGAGAACGGTGAAGGTCTCCAGCGTTCCCTGGCCGCTCGGCGCCTCGTCCGTCGGCGGAACGGGGCCGCGCCGGAGGTCAGCCGTCTGCTGCGTTCCCTCGTCCAGCAGACAGGCGGCGCCTTGCGGCTCGCGCGCAAGCAGGAGGGCATGGTGCTTGGTCACGAACTCGCCCTGCCCATAGAGCAGCCCAAGCTCCGCGCCCTCGCGGATCGCGCGCATCATCGCGCAGGCGGCATGCGTCATGTGGTTGTTGAGCGGCCCGCCGAAAAAGCTCAGCCCGCCCGACACGCTGGGATGGAAATCCGGCGGCAGCTGCAACGTCCGCCGCGCCATCTTCGGCACGACAGGGAAGCAGGAATAAAGCTCCAGCGCTTCGATGCGGCTTCCATCGCCGTCGACCTGCGCCAGCATGTCGTCGAGCACCGCCGTCTGTGCATGGCTCTCTCGGTAGTGATCCCGCGCCAGCCAGTCGCGCGGCTCGATCGCCGATGCGCCCGCGCCGATGAAGACAAGCTCATCATCACGCAGCCCTGCAGCCCGCGCCCGCGCAAGCGAGGTGAGGATCACCGCTGCACCCTGGTTCACATTGGGGTTGGCGACCTGACGTTTGGAATAGGGCCACGCGATCAGCCGGTTGTCCTTGGTCGGCGTGGTGATCTCCTCCGGCGTCAGCGCCTTTGGCAACCACGCGAACGGATTGCGCGCCGCGGCCTCAGAATAGAGCGACCACAGCTCTCCGGATTCCGCCTGCGCCTCACGAGGCGTCTGTCCCCACCCATGCGCCGTCGCTGCATCATAGAACGGATACACATTGATCGGCATGGAAACGCCGAGCTTCACCGCCAGCGGGTGCACATAGTCAGCCGCCCTCTGGAAGCGCGGCGCGTTCACCGCATAGGGGGTCCACGGCAGGTCGATCCCCGCACGCTTGGCATGCCCCACCGCGTACTGCGCCTCGCCACCGAGCACGAGGCCGATCTCGCTCTCACCCCTCGCAATCCTCTGCGCAGCCTGATGCAGATACCGCACCGGGCTCTCGCCGCCGACCGGGCCGTAGATCGAGCGCTTGGGCGCAATCCCCAGCCGCGCATGGAGCAGGGCAGGCGTGTCCTCATACCGCCAGCTCACCAGCCCCACGATGTCGACGCTGTCGACCGCCTTCAGCAGCCCGTGCGTATCCGCCCGCCAGGCAGCCTCCGCCATCAGGTCGATCGGCTCGAGCGAGGCCGCGATGTCCTTCGGCCGGTCGATGACCTCGCCGATGCCGGCAATGACGGGAATGCGCTCTGGGTCCATGCCGCAGCATTCGGATATTCCGTCGGCGTAATCAATGGCGCAGTCGCGAACGGCGGAAGGCCAGAGCAGGATTATTCAACCATCTGGTTGATCTTTCTGTCGGCCGGGGTTATTCAACCATATGGTTCAAGGACACACCTCCCGCGAGCTGCGGCTCGATACCGTTTTTCATGCGCTTTCGGATGCCACCCGCCGCGCCATGCTGCGCCGGCTGGCGGCAGGGGAAAGAAAGATCGGCGATCTCGCCGAACCTTTCGACATGAGTTTCAACGCCGTCTCCAAGCATGTGAAGGTGCTGGAGGATGCAGGGCTGATCCTCCGGCGCATCGATGGCCGCGCGCATGTCTGCTCTCTGGCGCCCCAGCCGTTGAAGGCCGCCGACGATTGGTTGCGCTTCTATGAAAGCTTCTGGTCACAGAGCTTCGATGCACTCGACCAGCTTTTCCGCGCCCAGAACGAGGCGGCACGGAACTCAGGGATCAAGGGAAAGAGGAAATGACAGACGGGGAGCGCCCATGCGCGTGAACGCCAATCTCAGCTTCGACGGCACGTGCGAGGAGGCCTTCAAATTCTACGAGAAGGTCCTCGGCGGAAAGATCGCGGCCATGTTCACCTATGGCGGCATGCCCGGCAGCGACCACATTCCGCCGCACATGAAGAACCGCGTGATGCACGTGACCCTGCAGGTCGGCGATACGGTCCTGATGGGGTCGGATGCGCCCATGGGCCATCAGAAGCCGCAGGGGTTTTCCGTCTCAGTGCACAGCAAGACGCCTGACGAGGCCGACAAGGTCTTTGCTGCGCTGTCCGAAGGCGGTGTGGTGATCATGCCGATCGCCGAGACGGCGTGGACGCCCAGGTTCGGAATGCTGACCGACAGGTTCGGCACGCCCTGGATGATCAACTGCGATCCCGCAATTCCTTAGAGGCTGATCATGACCCAGATCCACACCTTCCTGATGTTCACCGGAGAGGCCGAAAAGGCAGTGAACCTCTACGTCTCGCTATTCCCCAACTCGCGCGTCCTCGAAGTGAAGCGCAATGGCGAGGGAGCGAATGCAACGACGCTCTACCGCTTCGAACTCAACGGCGTGGAATACCGCGCACTCGACAGCCCGCCGGTACATGCCTTCACCTTCACCCCGTCCATGTCGCTGTTCGTCGAGTGCGAGACCGAGGCGGAGATCGACCGGCTATATGCGGCGCTGCATGAGAAGGCGCTGATGCCGCTCGGAAGCTATGGCTTCTCGAAGAAGTTCGGCTGGGTGAATGACCGGTTCGGCGTCTCCTGGCAGCTCAATCTGGCGTAGCGTCATGACGGATCAGGCCCAATGACAGATCAGAATTGGCGCATCGACTTCAACCGCCGCATGCGTGAGGACCCGGATCGCGTGCTCACCATGACGCGCCGCTTCGAGGCGAGCCCCGAGCGTGTCTACGACGCCTGGACCGACCCGCAGTTTGCCTCGCTCTGGCTGTTCACGGGGCCTACGTCGGAAAAGCACACCTGCGAGATGGATGTTCGGCCCGGCGGCCACTGGACCATCACCGATACGCGCGGCGGCACGCTCTACACTGCCGTCGGCGAATTCCTCGAAGCGGATCGTCCGCGGAAAGTCTCGCTGACATTCGGCATGCCGCAATTTTCCCCGAAGTTCGATCTCATCACGGTGACGTTCGAGGCCGATGGCGATGGCTGCATCATGCGCTTCCGCCAGGAGGGTATTGCTCGAGAGGCCAAAGGCCCCAGCGAAAGCGGCTGGACGCCGATGTTCCAGGGGCTCGCCAAGGCGATCGGCGTGGGTACGCCGAAGGCAATCTAGCTCGCAGGCCAGTCTTTGGTAACGAACAGGCGGTTCTGGCCTCTGCCGAGGTCGATTTCCATGAGCTGGTCGAGTGGCAGTCCGGCGGCCCGCAGCTGGTCCCGCGCCCGCTGATGCTCCTCGCCATCGCCGCGCGCCATGCCGAGCGCCACGGCTTTCACCGGGCAGGGCGAGGCGGCGATGCGGGCAAGGTCTGCAGGCGTCGCCTTGGGCGCATCGATCAAGGCCGGTGGCCCGCCGATCATGGGCGCGAGCGCATGGCGCACATACCATGGCGGGAAATTCTCGGCCTGGGGAATCCAGATCAGGGCCGCAAGCATCGGCTCGCGCGAACAGGAATAGCTTTCCTCGAGATGAGCCAGCACTTCCGGATAGCGCTGCCTGTCCTTGAAGTGCTCAGGGATGAAGAGGATCGGCGCGGCCATCGCCGCCCACGGCGCCAGCCTCGCAAACCACGCCGCGCGGCCGCCCTTTTCCATCGCTGCGATGAGGCCCCGTGCGCAGACATAGAGAAGAGGCGGGATGATAGGCGTGAAGGAGCGCTCGCGCATGTCCGACAGCATCACCGCCATCACGCCGAGCGAGATCGCCACCACCAGCACGGGCGCGATCACCAGCGCCCAGTCATTCCGCTCCTTGCGCGAGAAGAGGAGCGGGGCGGCCATGAATACGGCGATCCATGCCGGTATGTTGCCAAGGAAGATCTTGCCCGCGATCGCCCGCACCACCTGCATGGAGGCGCTGCGCATCCGCTCGGCCCAGGAAATATCGTATCCAGTGATGTGGCCGGACTCGGCGCGGGCGGAAAAATCGACCGCCAGCGCGAAGGCGATTGTCGGCGCAACGGCGATGATGCTTGCGGCGCCGATGATGACGAAATCCAGAGGCCGCCGCGCGGCGAGCATCAGGATGCCGGCAACCAGCCCGGTCGATCCCACCCAGAGCGTGCCGTAATAGTGGGTGAGCGCTGTCGCCATCGAGAGCGCCGTCCACAACGCCAGCCAGCCAGGGCCCAGCCTGTCTCCCTCGATCGCCCGCCGCATCGCCGGGACGGAGGCAACGCTGAGGGCATAGAGCAGGGCGTAGTTGCGAATCTCGACGCCGTAGAAGGTGAACCAGAAGGCGGTAACGGAAAGGAAGAGATAGAGCGCGGTCTCCCTTGGCCGATCGCGGCCGATCCACGCCGCCAGCGCAAGGCCGAGGGCAAGGTAGATCCAGTTCAGCATCCGCCCCGCCAGGTCGGACTGGAACAGCGCCATCCAGACGTGCAGCGGATAATAAGCCAGCGGCGGATGGATATCGTTCTGCATCCGCACGCTGAACGTGTCCGCCCAAGTCGTGTCGAAGCCGGAGATGTAGAGCGTCCAGTACTCGTCCAGCCACAACGGCCGGAATAGCATCGCCAGCAGCGTCGTGATCACCGACACCGCCGCCGCGATCCACCAGATCCGCGTCTGAGGCCCCCCGATGTCCCTAAGCATATGGCCCCTTGAGCATCGGATCACGCTTCTAGGGATGGGCGGCATCGTCAATGCCGCTCTCCGACGCGCCCTATGAGCCGGCGATCCGTCTTATCCTCAGGCTTCTGGTTCGAAGGGTCCCGCGAAGCGCCCGGAACAGCCCGTGTAATCCGGCCAACCGGGCGCCCCCTACAGCTAGGGTCCGGAAGCCTCGAAAACCCCCACAAATTGGGCCTCAAAACTATTTAGCAGCGACAGGGTTTTCACTCTTTGTTCACGAGAACATTTATAGTACATAGAGAAGAGATGGAGCTGGGAATCAGGGTGGTTTGCCCCCCCTTCCCCGGCATGGCAGATGTGGAGAAAGAACATGGCGGGCGCCGCTCTGAAGCTGGTGGAAGACAAGGGCATGGACAAGCAGAAGGCCCTCGAAACGGCTCTCAAGAACATTGAGACCAATTTCGGCAAGGGCTCGATCATGCGCCTTGGCAAGAATACCGCCATGGACGTGGAAGCCCTGTCGACCGGCTCGCTCAGCCTCGACGTGGCGCTCGGCATCGGCGGCCTGCCGCGGGGCCGGATCATCGAAATATACGGGCCGGAAAGCTCGGGCAAGACCACGCTGGCGCTGCACGTGCTCGCCGAAGCCCAGAAGAATGGCGGCGTCGGCGCGTTCATCGACGCTGAACACGCGCTCGATCCGATCTATGCCGGCAAGCTCGGCGTCGACCTCGACGACCTGCTGGTCTCGCAGCCCGACACGGGCGAACAGGCTCTTGAGATTGCCGACACGCTGGTTCGCTCGGGCGCGATCGACGTGCTGGTGATCGACTCGGTTGCGGCGCTTACGCCGCGCGCCGAACTCGAAGGCGAGATGGGGGATTCGCTCCCCGGCCTGCAGGCCCGCCTGATGAGCCAGGCCCTGCGCAAGATCACGGCTTCGGTCTCGAAGTCCAAGACCATGGTGATCTTCATCAACCAGATCCGCATGAAGATCGGCGTGATGTATGGCTCGCCGGAAACCACCACGGGCGGCAACGCCCTGAAATTCTACGCCTCGGTGCGCCTCGACATCCGCCGCATCGGTCAGATCAAGGACCGCGAGGAAGTAATCGGCAACCAGACGCGCGTGAAAGTGGTCAAGAACAAGGTCGCCCCGCCCTTCCGGCAGGTCGAATTCGACGTGATCTACGGCGAAGGCATCTCCAAGATGGGCGAATTGGTCGATCTCGGGGTCAAGGCCAACGTCGTCGACAAGTCAGGCTCGTGGTTCTCCTATGGCTCGCAGCGCATCGGGCAGGGCCGCGAGAACGCGAAGAAATTCCTGAAAGAGAACCCGGCGATCGCAAACGAGATCGAAGACGCCATCCGCAAGAACGCCGGCCTGATTTCCGAGACCCTACTGGTCGCGGAAGGAGAAGGGGACGAAGCCGCCGAGGCTTAAGCCTCCGCCGCCTGTCCGCCCCGGTCTCTTGTAGCCTGGCGCCTGGCAGGATCGTCCAACTTGGCGCCGCGGCGGGTGGGGCTTATATCGCCCTGTCCGCCGCGGTTCGCGTTTTTCCGGGGCCGATGCGCGTCGCCCCGAATTTCGGACCCCGAAACCGGCATCGCGGCCGCCGATTTGCCCTGCGGAGCCTGAACTATGCCGACGTCGCGTCCTCCCGGTCAGTCCTCCAGCTCGCTTGCGGCTTCGAGCGTCAACGCCATCCGTTCGAACTTCCTCGATTATTTCGCCAAGGCCGGCCATACCGTGAAGCCGTCCTCACCACTCGTGCCGCCGCAGGGCGATAACTCCCTCCTGTTCGTCAATGCCGGCATGGTGCAGTTCAAGAACATCTTCACGGGGGTCGAAAAGCCTTTCGCCCCGCGTGCGGCCACTTCCCAGAAATGCGT
>DASYKO010000181.1:0-16813 GCA_035995285.1 Hyphomonadaceae bacterium
GCCGCCGTGAACGCCTCGCGCACCGTCATGCCATTGGCGAGGCCATCGCACATGGTCGGAAAGCGCCGCTGGTGCGCCTGGTTGATGAACAGCGGCTTGTTGTCGGCGTCATAGATGGTGACGCCATCACTGAGGGCTTCCACCGCCTCGACGATGTCTTCGAAATTGACGAGGCCGGCGTCGGCCCATTTGCGCGCCATGGTGCTCCCCCAACTGATCCGAAGATCAAGTGGCGTTTCCCTCACGACCGGGTGGCTGCTTTGGCCTCCGATTCGGCCGCAATGAAACGCCATGGAAATGAAAAGAGTGTTCCACCCGGGCCGGCCAGAGCACTGGTACCGCTCGGTTTTTCGCTAACTTGCGGCAAGTCGGGCCCCTCTCTACCCCGCTCTTGCCCGGCCTTGCGCCCTATGATCCTTGTCTGCCTCAAGTCGGAGGACCCTGCATGATCGGCTACACCACCATCGGAACGAAGGACCTGCCCAGGGCCCTGGCCTTCTACGACACGCTGCTGGCGGAACTCGGCGGCAAGCGGGTGATGGAGACCAAGGCCGGCCAGCTCTACGGCTTTGCCCAGGGCCCCCTCTTCGGCATCACCAAGCCCTTCGACGGCGCCAACCAGAATTGCGGCAACGGCAACATGATCGCCCTGCGCTGCCCCTCCTCGGAAAAGGTCGACCAGTTCTACGCCAAGGCCATGTCGCTGGGCGGCTCTGACGAAGGCAAACCCGGAGACCGCGGCGGCGGCTTCTACGCCGCCTATTTCCGCGACCCCGACGGCAACAAGCTCTGCGCCTTCACGATGGGCGGGCAGTAGCCGTTCTCGGCCTATCCGACGCGACACCTAATCCTGTCATTCCGGAAAGCGCGTAGCGCTTATCCGGAACCCAGGAGCAAGAGCGCGCCCGTCTCAACGCGCTTGTTGCAACACCACCAACGCCGCCCTGGCTTCCGGGTCTGCGCAGCTGCGCTGCTCCGCCCGGAATGACATCGGTTGAGGCCCATACTGGTGGTGACTTTCCGAAAACATCAGACGGTTATGGCGAGTCCACTCCCACCGTTTCCTCAGCAAATTCCACAAAATGAAGAATCTTCCGGCTTTCAAACTGTGTGTCGAAAAACCTGAGTGATAATGCTGCCCATGACACGGCACAAAGCCCTGCACACTGGCCTCGCAAGCCCTTCGCCTCTTGATCGTTTGATCAACGCGCTGCTGCACGCCTTTGCGATGCTCGCGTCCTACGTCGCGAGACGGCTTGCTCCGAAGCGAAAGGCCCAGACCGCCGAGTGTGACGGCGATCAGGCGTTTGCGCCCGAAGCAAACTTCGTCCTCGACCAACATCAGGAAACCCAACCGGCTGCCGCAAGCAGCCAGCCTCTCCAAGCCCTCATGGTGAGCAGCCAGCAAAGCTGGCGACCGTCGAACCACGAGGGCGGGCTCACAGGCCTCTCCGCGAGTCATCCTCGGGCCACTGCCGTGGCCTTCTCCACTCGATTTGGTCCCCCGGACCAAATCGCCCCCTGCGGGGTCGTTACGAAGTGTCCCGAGGATCTCGGTTCTCGCAGCGGAGGAACTCCAACGAATCCCCACGTCCGTCCAACAGAGATTCTCGGCACAAGGCCGAGAATGACTCGTGGTCGGTTCAGTTGGGAAACAACTCAGGCCAGCGCACCTAACTAAGCGCCAGCCGCCCGATGTTTGACATCGCTCCGAAGCCCAGCTTCCGGAGCCGCATCCACGTCAACCCGCGCCAGCAGCCCCTCGCTCAGCTGGCGGCGTTGCTTCGCATCGCGCGTTGAGGCCGGATCGTCAGCTGCACTCGAAGTCCGCTTCGCCGCGGGCCCGGCACTTGTCGGCCCAGCCCTGGGCGCGCCAGAAGTCGACGAAGCCGATGTCCTTCACGATCGTCTTGAACTCCGGCCGCGCCCGGGCGGGAGCAAAGGCGGGGCTCCAGATGTAAGCCGTCCTCGGCGTGTTGGTCGGCAGCTCATCCTGCCACACACGCAGGACAAGATCGGTGTCGCCATACCAGGCGGCGAGAATGGGGATCAGATCCCACTTGGCGTAATGATCGAAGCTCTTGTCCTCGTACCAGGATTTCAGGACCGCCCGCGCCTTCTCCGGCTTGTCGAACACTGCAAGCACGGCGGCCGCGAATTCCGCCGGCGCCTTTTCGGGGCGCTGCGAAATGGCCTCGAGGGCCTGACGGACTTGTTCGGGCAGGGCGCTGGCGTTGATCCGGGCCATCAGGACGAAGTGGAGTTGTTTCAGGCTGCCGGTTTCAAGCCAGCGCCGGGCGGCGATGATCTCACCGAGTTCGGCATGCCGTCCCATCGCCGAGAGAACACCGGCCAGAGCCAGGTCGTCGGGCCCGCGCAACGGGTCGGCCTCCCTGAGTTCCAGCAAGACCGAATATGCATCGGCAATACGCCCGGTCCTCAGCAGGAGCATCTCCCTGTTGTTCAGCGCCATGTTGGTTGGAGAGATTTCCAGCGCCCGGCGCGTAGCTGTCTCGGCGTCGCCCCATTTCTTCTGCGTGGTCGATACGGCCCCGAAGATGGCCTGGGCGAAACTGAGATCCGGGTCCAGCTCCACTGCGCGTTTTGCCATGGTGTAGGCCACAGCCGTCTGCGCCCGCGCCTCGTCAGGCGGCAGCACGCCCCACCTCGACGCCGTCGTGATCGCACGACCGGCCCACGCGTCTGCATAATTGGGGTCGAGTTCGATTGCCCGGGCGAACGCCTGCTCAGCCCGCGCGCTGTCGCCCTGGTACCACCATTGGTCGAGTCCCTGGAGATAGAAATCGTAAGCCTCCAGGCTGTGTGTTCCTGATCCCGCAAGGCGGGCCCGCGCATTCACGTCGAAGGCGATGCTCATGGCGCCGGAAACCTGTTCCGCGATCAGGCGCTGCACGGCGTAGGGGTCTTCAGGCGCAAGGTCGCGCTCGAACGGGCGGGCCCAGATCGCCTGGCCCGTGCGGACATCGACCAGGTTGGCGGAGATGCGGATGCGCCCGCCCTCCTCGCTCACGGTGCCGCTGAGCACATTCGCGACGTGGAGCTCCTCGCCCACCTTGGTTTCAGCCGTATCTCCCTTGAACGTGAAAGAGGAATTGCGCGCGATCACCTTCAAGCCGTTGAGCTGCGACAGGTTCTCGATGATCTCGGAGGCTATGCTGCGCGCGAAGTAGTCCTTCTCCGGATCTCCGGTGAGGTTCTGGAACTGCATCACGGCGATCGAGGGTTCAAGCGCAGGCCGGCCGCGGCCCCACAGCCCCCAGCTGGCCAGCACCGCGACGATGGCCGCCAGTGCGATCACTGCGGAGAGGAGAATCTTGCGCGGTATCGGGAAGATGCCCGCCGGCGCTTTTGCAGGCCCGGTTGCAGGCTCGCTCGCAGGCCCGGCAGCGGAAGCATTGGAGGCCGGCGCCGCGGGCGTCTCCACCTGATCGGGAGCGTGGAGGCGATAGCCCACGCGCGTAATGGTCTCGACCCGGAAGTCGCCGGCGGCTTCTCCCAGTTTCCGCACCTTCGAGATGCAGCGCTGCAAGGCATCGTCCCCAACGACGCGGCCCTCCCAGCAGGTCTCGATCAGCTCGTCGCGGGAGATCACCTGCCCGCGCTTCCGGGCGAGGACCACCAGCACCTGCATGATCCGCGGCTCGAGCGTCTCGGGCGACCCGTTCACCTCGATCTGGCGCGTCGAAGGCCGGACCAGACTCTCGCCCAGCTGAAAGTCGGCTTCCTTCGCCAGGTCGACCCGCTCGCTTTGAGAGTCGCCTGTCATCTGCTGCCTGCCATCGCGATCCGGACTGGCCCGCGGACGAGATCGATAGCCATGACGGTCCAAACCCCCGAGGTCCCCAGTCCTAAAGGCGAATATTTCGAAACGGATTGAAAAACGCCAGCCCCGCTTTCCGATCCGCTCCTTTCCCGGGACGTTAGCCCAAGGGCGGCGCCGAGTCTCGCATGTCACCTTCCGGCGCGCAGCCCCGCTCCCGCAGCCTGCTGATTTTGTGAAGCACCGCTCCAGTCTGGTTTCGTCCGCCCGCCCTACCTGACCGCCTGAAACTCGCCGATAGGCGACTTTCTCGACCCGTCGCGCTACCATCGACCAACGTCTTGTGAGAGCGCCCGGATGGCCAATGCTAAGATCAGGATCGATTTCTCGAAGATAGAATCTTTTCGCGATTTTTGCCGCCAGTTGGCCGATCAACTAGGCTTCGACTGTGGTTGCTATAGTCGCGATGCGTTTCACGATCGAATGCGTGACATCAATTTGGGCTACCATAAGAATGCGCGGCTTTCGCAGGGCGAAACCCTGCGCATCGGTGTCTTCGGCTTCAGGGCGTTCTCTAAACGAAACCCAGCTCTTGCTCGTATCGTTCAAGAGCACCTCGACCGCCTGAATGAGGAGGCGCTCACGGAGGGGCACGGCGCGCCCTTGTATGAATTCGTGAGCCTCCCGTTCCTGCAAGCGGACTTCTGATCGGCGCAGCGGTCAAAGTCCGGAACGGGCCAGTTTCATCCCCCGCCCGTCTCTGCCTCCTTCACCGGCAACGCCTCTACGTGCGTCCCGTCCGGCATCACGCCCGTGAACTGCCGCGCCTTCAGCGCTTCCAGCCGCAGGCGCATCAGCTCCACGAGCCGCGGGTCGCTCTTCCACAGCGCCTGGTAGCGCGGGTCCTTGCGCATCTCGGGCGTGAACTCCCATTCGCCGTAAGGCATGTTGTCGGGAATGTAGAGCGAGCCTTCCTTCAGCGCCCGGCCCAGCAGGTCGATGGCGCGGCTTGTCTCGCCCGCATGCGCGTACTCCAGCGCGAACGTCCAATAGCGATCCGAGCCGCGCCGCCCGTTCTGATCCGGCGTCCTGCTCTCGAAGGCGCGCAGATCCCCGTCGAGACGGCGCACGAATGTATCCGGCCGGCCCTCCAGCGCATCGGCGGCCTCGGAGATCCGCGCCAGCCACTCCGTCACCGGCGCCGAAGGTTGGCCGCCCCACAAATCGTCTCGATCGTGGCGCGCCAGGTCTCGCAGCCCCTTCACATCCCGGCGCGCCAGCAGGGCGAGATAATACTCCGACAGCACGAACAGGTTCGCGCGGTCCGCCTCGATCGTGCGCAGGTAGACCTTGTCCGACGCCTCATGCCGCCCGAGGCACTTCAGGATGCGCGCTTCGTTGAGGCCGGACCAGTCCACGGGGTTGAGCTGTTTGAGGAGGCGCACCTGCTCCAGCGCCTCGATGCAGCGCCCGGCCCCGGACAGGTAGTTCGACCAATAGCCGAGCGCGTAGACATTGTTCGGGTCCACCGCCAGCGCGCGCTCGAACAGCGGGCGCGCTTCCGCCCAGCGCCACTCGTTGCGCCGGTAGTGTTCGGCCAGGTTCACCAACGCCTCGGCGTTGTCGGGATCGACGGCCAGCGACCTGCGGAAGAAGTCCGCCGCCCGCGCCATCCTGTCTTGCAGCGTTGCGCCATTCTTCAAGACAGCATGCGTCCGGCCGCCCTGCTGCAATATCCCCTTCAGCATCAGCGCTTCTGCATTGTCCGGCTCGATCGCAAGCGCCTGGTCCAGCAGCGCGTCCGCCCGGTCGCCGGCGTCGAGCATTTCCTCCTGCGCGCCGCGCTGCCCGATGGAATTCAGGCTGCTGGATATCTGGTACGCCTCCAGCGTCAGCCGGTACGCGCGGGGGTCGGTCGGCTGTGGCGGCGCAAGTTGCTCGAGGCGGTTTGGCCCGACCCGCGCCACGATCTCCTGGAACAGCGCCCCCGACATCAGTTCCCTGAGCCGGTCGAGGTCCGCCACCGGCCCCGACTTGTTCCCCGCCCATACATTGAGCCCGGTCTTGGCGTCCACCAGCTCCGCCGTGAGCTTCACCGTCTCGCCCGTGCGGGTGAAGCTGCCGTTGATCACGAGGTCCGCCCACTGCTTCTCGCCGAGGTCCGTCGCGCTCATCTTCCCCACGGCTGCCGCGAGCGAGGAGGCATCCGCCATGACCCTCAGCCCGCGCACCCGCGACAGTGTGTTGCGGATCTCGCGCGACATGCCCTTCGCCAGCAGGTCGTCCCCGCTGTTGGCGCTCAGCGTGTCGAACGGCATCACCGCCAGCGTCAGCGCATCGTCCGCATCGGCCGTCCTCGCCATCGCCGCCGCCGGCGCAGTCCCGCTCTTCGGAAGCAGGAAGGCGCCCACCAGCATGGCCACGACCAGCGCCACCGCACCCGCCGCCAGCCACGCCATCCGCCCCTTCAGCCACCCCCCCGCCACTACCCCCGCCACCGCCCCGGCCACTGTCCCCGCCGGAGCAGCCACCGGCCCCGCCACACTCGCCGCCGCCTCGGTCGCCGCCGCCGGCGACACCTCTTTCACCACCAGCCGGTAACCGACCTTGGCGATCGTCTCGAGGATGAAATCCTCGCCATGGGTCAGCTCGGAGACCTTCCGGACCCGGGAGATCACCCGGTTGATGGCGTCATCCGAGACCGCCCGCCCGTCCCAGCAGGCCTCGATCAAGGCGTCCCGGGAGAGCACCTCACCCCTGGCCCGGGCGAGAGTGATCAGCACCTCCATCACGCGCGGTTCGATCACGTCGCGGCCGCCCGGAAAGGTCACTTCCCGGGTGGCCGGCGACACGTCGATGCGGCCCAGACGCAGTTTTGGTTCGCTGGAGAGGTCCATCGACCCTAGTGCTACGGTCTCGCCAGCCCGGTCCGCAAGCCGCAGGGGGCAGCCACGTCATTGATTTTGTTGTCATCGGCGAGAAACCGGGCCCGCATCGATTGCCAAGCTGCCCTTCGTCTCGCTCTTTTTGCGCTATATCGATAATCGATATATACTTGCTTCCGCACAGCTGGCCGGGAGGCCCACAACCTCGCCCCTTATCCAATGCGGGAGGCGCCTCCTGAGGCGCCGGATTGCTATGCGGAGGGACATCGATGAGCGGACAGACCACGCGCAGATTGTTGCTGGCGCAGGCAGCGAGCCTCGGCGCGGCGCTCGCCTTCGGTCAGAGCTGCGCGCACGCGCCCACCGGGCCGCGCACGGAAAGGCGCGACCTCTACCCGCAGGGCGTGGCGTCCGGCGATCCCTCGGCGGACAGCGTCATCCTGTGGACGCGCCGCGCGCCGGATGCCGGCGCGAGCGTTCATCGCTTGATGGTGGAGGTCGCCGCCGACGAGGCCTTCGCGAACATCGTCGCGCGCGGCGATGTGCAGGTAAGCGCGGCGACCGACTGGACGTGCCGCTTTCTTGCGGCAGGCCTCAAGCCTGCGCGGGAGTACTGGTATCGCTTCGTCGATGAGGCGGGGAACATGAGCCGCGTCGGCCGCACGCTGACCGCGCCCGCTTCAAGCGACGATCGCCCGGTGCGCTTCGCCTTCGTCAGCTGCCAGGACGTGACCAACGGCTACCTCAACGCCTACCGGCGCATGATCTACGAAGACGTGCGCCGCCCGCGCGCCGAACAGCTCAGCTTCGTGCTGCACCTCGGCGATTTCATCTACGAGATCGTCCGCTATCCCGAGGATATGCCTGACGGCATGGACCGCGGCCGCAAACTGACCGGCGCCGTGCGCTATCCGAAGGGCGAGAAGGTGCACAACTTCCACTTCCCCGTCGATGTCGACGACTACCGCACCGCGTACAAGAGCTATCTCCTCGACCCCGCCCTGCAGGATGCGCGCGCGCGTTGGCCCTTCGTGCCCGTGTGGGACAACCACGAATTCTCGTGGAACGGCTATCAGAGCCAGCAGGTCATCTCCGGCGATCCGCCGCGCCCGGCGCAGACCCTGAAGGTGGCAGCGAGCCAGGCGTGGTACGAGTACCAGCCGGCGCGCGTGATCAAGCAAGGCGCGGGCGATGCGTTCGAAGCGCCCCACGTCGAGAACAAGCCGCTGTCCAACATCGACTCACGCGGCGTCGGCCAGGAGGCGAACAACCTCACCGCCATTCACGCCCTGCGCATCGAGCGTGCGTTCCGGTTCGGCAAGAACATCGACATGATCCTGACCGACAATCGCTCGTTCCAGTCAGCGCCCATAGATGGCGCAAATCTGCCGTTCCTCGATTTCGGCGCGTTCCCTGAAGCCGCCAACGACATCCTCGAAGCAGGGCGCGAGTACCCGGGCGGTGCGCCCGCCACGCTGCGTATCGGCCCAACCGAAATCCCCAACCCGCAACTCAAGGAGCCGGCGCAAGCCTATCTGGGCGTCGAGCAGATGAAGTGGTTCAAGGAACGCCTGCGCGCGGCGAAGGCACCGTGGAAAATATGGGGCCATTCCTTCGGCACGCTCACCTGGCGCACCGATCCGCAAAATCTTCCGCCCGAGTTCGCGAAGACGTGGCCGAGCACCGAGTACGGCGTTTTCAATCGCTCCTACGTGGTCGAGCATGCCGAGATCTTCGGCATGGTGCGCGATGAGGGCATCACGGGCCTTACCATCGTCGCCGGCGACAAGCATTCGTTCTGGGCGGGCTATCCAAGCGAGACGCTGCCGCCGCAAGCGTTCGAACCCGTGGCGATCGAATTCATCACCGGCTCAATCTCGCAGCAGGGATCGGGTGAGGTGCAATTACTGACATACCCGAAAGATGACCCGCTGCGGCCGTTCTACGTGCACGACCGGCCGGATGGCTCCAAACAACACGCGTGGAGCACGACCATCCTTCACGGCGTGCGCGCCGCCCTGGCGCTTCGCGACACCGACGATCCGGCGAAGGCGCGCGCTGCGCGCAATCCCGACAACGCGCCGCACCTCACCTTCGTCGACATGAGCGGCTACGGCTACACCACCGTGCGCGCCTCGCCCAACGAGCTGGAAACCGAGTTCGTATGCATTCCGCCGCCGGCGATGCTCAGCGACCGCGAAGACGGAGGACCGCTGCGCTACCGCGTCGTCCACCGCGTCGCGCGCTGGGCGAAAGGGCAGCGGCCGCAGATGCGGCCCGAGGTCGTCGAGGGCGACGCCGGACTTTCCATCTGACCAGACCTGTGGCCGGCGTATCGCGAAAAAACGTCGGCCGGACGAAGGGCCAATCTTGTCCAGGAACCACGACAAATGGCGGGTCAGCCTCGCGCCAGCAGCCCCTCGCTCAACCTGCGGATCACGTTCGACTGCGCATCCGTTGGCGCGCCGCCCAGCTCGGCTGCCGAAAGGGCCATGTCGACCAGCTCCTTGCGGTGTTCGCCCTGGAGCGACCTGTCCCACAGCGGCATGAAGCGGCGGACGATCTCGTTGGTGTCGGCGACCTGCTTTGAGGCCCAGCCGGCGAAGGCAATCGCGTCTTCACGATCTCGTCTGTCCATGCGGCAGACCGCCTCCAGCATCCCGTCGATCTTGTCTTCGTCCGACAGGCTCACCGGCTGCTTCAGCTGCATGAGGGAGTAGAGCAGCGTCGCCGCCGCCATGCCCGGGCTGTCGACGCCCGCCAGCACCGAGGTTCCCGCGCGGTGCTTGAAGCGCGCCCGGCTGACCATGCCCCTCGCCTTGCCGGCGACATCGAGCACCGAGTCGGCGGCGTTCCGCATCGTCTGGATGCGCCACCACCAGAAGGCGGCGCCGCCGAGGACGGCAAGGATAAGTCCGATGATCGGCATGGCTCCCCCAAATGAGACGCGTCCGAATGCCCAGCCTAGCGCGGCCAGATTTGCCGTCAAACCGTACGCGATTATTCAGGCTTCCAGGCGTTAAGCCGCGGTATCCAGCGCCCGACATGTTTGCAGTACCTGTCATATTCCGCGCCGAACGACGCCCGCAGGGTCGGTTCCTCGTAGACGGCGACAAACGTCGTGAAGGCGAGCCAGACCAGTCCCGCATAGCCGAGCACCGCCCAGCTTTCGAACCACAGTGCGTGGGCCAGGATGATCGCCACCACCGCCACATACATCGGGTTGCGCACATGCCGGTAGAGCCCGGTGACCACCAGCGTCTTCGTCGGCGCAACCGGCGCAGGCGTGCCCAGCCCATCCAACGCGAACCGCGCAAAGCATTCGATCAGCGCGGCAAGCCCCACGAGCCCCAGCGCCCCGCCCGCGATCTGCATCGGCCCAAGCTCACGCGGGAGAGGAACTGTCGGCCAGCCGGAAATTGCCCACGGGATCAGGAACGCCACGATCCCAGGCGCCAGAAAGAAGAACACGATCGAGCCTGCAATGGCTCTTGCTTTTCTAGGTCTGGCCTCGCGCATGAAGCCAGTCTCCTTCTGTCAGATGCATTCGTCAAACTACGAGGCGCGTACCCGGCCCCTTCGTGTCTTTGTGAATCCTTCGTGCCTTTGTGTTTAGGCCGACGGCGCCCAGAGCGCGGAAGGAAAAGATTCCAACACGAAGACACGAAGGCTACACAAAGACACGAAGTCTTTTGCACTTCGAGACTCGGCCTACGCGCAAACGTCCAGCCGCCTGAAAGAGGAACCGATGCCGCTTCACGCCCAGATCGCCTGCATAGGCGGGAATTGCTTCTTTGCCCTGATCTTCCTGATCGCGGCCGGGCAAGGCTTGAGCGCGAACGAGATGGGCATGGCCGCGTTCATGGCCGCCCTCGCCGCCTGTGCGGTCTACACCGCCTGGGTGCTGCTCAAATTCCGCAAATATCTCTCGGCAGAAGACTCAATCGCCCGCGAACTTGCGATGGAGCGGATGCAGGAAGAGATCGACCAGCTCAAGGCCAACAACACGCCGGAAAGCCGTTGAGCGAAAACAAACAGGCCGCCCCCGAGGGAGCGGCCCGCTGAATTTCAGTCAATCGAAAACAGATCAGCTCCCGGCAAGAGCGCCCTGACGCCGGGCAAGGCTATCGAGAGCACTGCCCCCGCCCCCGCCACCGCCGCCGTTTCCGCCGCCATTGCCGTTACCGCCGCCGGGGCCTTCGCCACCGCCGCCGCCCGGACCATCCTGCGGACGTCCACGGCGCCCACGCCGCCGGCGCGGGCCGCGGTCACCACGGTCGCCGCGGTTGTCATTGCCGCCCTGGTTGTTCTGCTGGGCATTGGTGTCGGCGCGGAATTCCTCCCCGCCGCCTTCGTTATCTTCGCCGCCCTCGGAGCCTTCGCCGTCGAAGTCGCCTTCGTCGTCCGAGCCGCCTTCAGCGTCCACGACCTTCATCGGGTCGGCCTGTTCGCCGCCCTCGGTCTGGCCCTGCGGGTTTCCACCCTGCGGCTGCTGTCCGAAATTGCCCTGGCCCTGGCTTTCGCCTTCGCCCTGCGCTTGCCCGAAGCCGGCTTCCTGCTGCGCCAGTAGGCGCTCGCGCGGCATGCTCGCAGCCATCACGCGGTAATAGTGCTCGGCGTGCTGGAGATAGCTCTCATACCGTACGCGGTCGCCACCCGACTGAGCGTCGCGGGCGTACTGCGCGTACTTTTCATAAATCTGAGCAGCCGTGCCCCGGATCTTGACCTCGGGACCGTTGCTCTCAAACGGGCGATTGCCGTGATTGCCGTGGTTGCTGTGATTTCCACCACCGCCACCGCCGCCGGGCTTGCGCCCGCGCCCCCGCTGACGCTTCATGTAGCCATCCTGATCTTCAGAATATTCGCCCCAATTGGACGGGTTTGGGGTCTCTTCTTTCGAGACCCAACCGGACGCTGGCAAACCAGCTCCAGGAACTAAACGCCCCGGAATCGCCTGCGATCCGTCAAAACGACGCTAGCGTAACTGTATGCAGCCGCCAAGCGCTTTCGTGAGGTGATTTCACGGGAATTGGTGGCGATCCACACGCCTATCAAGGCCTGCGACTGAATGCAGCGCGCTCGTGACCTGCAAGATCCTTCAGCAGCATGACGTCGGTTAATCCCGCCTTTGCCATGAGGCTCGCAACCGTCTCGCCCTGTCCAAGTCCGAACTCGACCCCGATGGATGCGCCGGGTTTGAGGAGGCGCTCGGCGAGACCGAGAATGACGCGATACGGATCAAGACCATCCGTTCCACCTGCCAGCGCCAGGCCCGGATCGTAGTTGCGGACATCGGGCGCAAGACCGGGGATATCAGCGTCGGGAATGTAGGGCGGATTGGACAGCACGAGATCGAACGGCGCCTGCGCCAGACCCGCCTCCCACGAGCCCTCAATGAAGGTTGCACGTCCGATCTGAAGCGCCTCGGCGTTCCGCTTCGCCACGGTTAGAGCCGCCGGTGAGATATCGACGCCAACGCCGGAAGCATCGCTGCGCTCGCCGAGGATGGAGAGAAGGATGCAGCCCGAGCCTGTTCCGAGATCGAGCACGCGGCCATTCGGGGGAAGGCGCTTCAGGCCCTCTTCGACCAGCAGCTCTGTCTCTGGCCTAGGATCGAGCACGTCGGGCGTTACGATAAAACTGCGGCCATAGAATTCGCGGGATCCGCGGATGCGCGAGACCGGCTCATGGTTCAGCCGTCTCTGGATCGCCTGCTCGAAGGCGGTGAGGCCCGCCGGATCGACCGCGTCCATCTCCCGGATGATGACGTTCACCGGCGCGATCCCCAGCGCATGCGCCAGCAGCATCCGCGCCTCCCGCGCCGGATGCTCGACGCCCGCCCCGGCAAGGCGCGGGATCGCCTCGCGCATCATGTCCTGCCAGGTGCAGTTGAGGGTCATGGGAGGCATATGCGCCACGGCCAGGCCCCGGTCCAGAGTCGCCAACCCAGCCCGGTGGGTCTAGGATTTACCCATGACAGATGCAGACCGTCTCGACGCGCTGGAAATGCGCATTGCCCACCAGGACGAGGTGATCGCCGACCTCAACCGCATCGTCACCGAGCAGTGGGCGCAGATCGACAGGCTGACGCGCGAATTGACGGTGATGCGGGAAAGCGTGCGGAACACGGACCAGTTCGGCGGCAATCCGGCGAGCGAGCCGCCGCCTCCACACTACTAGGCCCCGCACGACTAGACCTTGGGCGGACCTACCTTGGATGCTTCCGGCTTGCGCGCCTTTTTCCCTGCGGCCGGCTCGATCAGGACAGACCTGAACGGCTTCAGCGGCCCGGGCTGGTAGCGTGGACGGATGTCCTTGGCGCGGAAGCGCTGCAGCACGGTGGGATCGAGCACGTCGGCCGCAAAAGCCTCGCTCGGCCGCTCCTTCTTGGCCTTGGCCGCCCAGATGCGGCGCGAAGCAAAAGGATAGTTCATCGGCGAGAGCGAATCCCAGAATTTCGGGCGCGAGATGCGCCCGTTGAACACCAGCCCCGCCTCACGCACCGCCTTGGCCAGTGGGCTCTCGTCCTCGCCATAGGTGCCATAGAAGCGCAGGCCCGCTTCGGCGGCGCCTTCCGCCACCCATTTCAGCGGAGCGGCAGAAAGCGGCGAGCCCTCTCCGCCGCCGATGTCGCCATGCGTGCCGACGAACCAGCGCTGCTGGTAGTTGATGCGGCCTGGTGTGCAGTGCGGCCGCTTGTTCGCATCCTCGACGCCCTCCCACAGCGTCGGCGGGAAGCCGATGCGGCGCTCGTCGATCGCAACCGCGTGGCGCGCCGCGAGCACGTTCGAGCCGACCAGCATGTCGTGGAAGCCGAAGCGCTTGTTCACCGAGCGCGCAAAACCGCCGAGCGCCGATGGCATGCCGCGCTGGCCCACCGTGTCGAAGATGCCAAGATAGTTGACCTTCGGAACCTCCTCGGATTTGACACGCGTGCCATCCGCCGCGCGCGTGCCCTTGCCGTACATCAAGAGAAAATCGCGGCGTGCGCCTGCATAGGCGTCCTTTTCAGACTGCTTCGCCCTGGGACCGGGGCGATTGCGATAGAGTCTGAAGGCATCCCACGCGCGTTCGGCATGCGTGCGCGAGACGATGCCGGAGCACCCCAGCAGGCCCGCGAAAGAGCGGGCGCAGAAAGCGCCGCGCGAAAAGCCGAAGATGTAGATCTCGTCGCCCTCTTCATAGTTGAAGGCGAGGCGCAGATAGGTGTCGACGATGGCGTCCTCCAGCCCCGCGCCGAAGACGCCGCCCATCATCTTGTTGAGCCACTCGGAAAAGCCGTCCATGAACCCGTCTGTGCCCAACGCATCGGTGTTCGTGCCCACGCCCTGGCTGTAGAGCACGATCTGCGGAATCTTCGTTCCGTCCTCAAGCGTGTGGGTGTGCGAGACCGAGCGCGCGATGATCGCGATGTTGGTCGGCTTGGACTGGCGCACGGACTGCCAGGTGCCGTCGAAACAAATGACAAAACGCTTCATGGGAGACATCCCCTACTGCCCGACAGAGTAGCCGTGGGGATACGGGGTGTCAGCAGTGTGAAGCTGTCGGCTGGCGCTGATTTCAGGCCGGAACCACGATTTCGGCGCCCGCAGCCAGCTTTCCGCCGCGGGTGACCGAGAAATAGTTGCCCAGCGTATCGCGGCCAAAATGCTGGCGCAGCATGCCGACCGTATCGATATCCCGCTCGCCGGTTTCCAGATTCACATGGGTGGCGACACAGCGGACGATGGGTTTGAACAGCGTAAGTTCAGCTTCGCCCGCGGTGACCTTCGAGCCCACGGCCCAGCCATCCTCCGCCCACGCCGGTAGGCCGTCGACATAGATGTTGGCGCGGAAGCGCAGCGGATCGACCTCGGCGCCGATGGCCCATCCCAGCGCCCGCACGCTGGCGAGATTGATCAGCGAGACATAGCCCTGCGGATGATCGGTGAAGCGATGGCCGCTCGATTCATTCCCGTCGAACACGCGGAATTCGCCTGTGGCCTCGCCGGACAGATAGGCCTGCAGGAAACGCGAGAGCGAAGCGCGGCCGTCTTCGGTATCGAGCCGTGTCTCCACGCCGAAGCCGGAAGCATCTCCGATGTGCAGCGTGTGGCTTGCGTCCTCGTATCGCGTCTTCAGCTTCGCGAGGCTGGGGAAGCGGGCGAGCACGGTGAATTTCTGCTTCGAGATGTGGCCCGGCTTTTCCGGGTCGAAGCCCGACGGCCCCGCCTCTACGGCCCAGCGCCGGTCGTTGGGAAAATACTTGCCCGTCTCAAGCCGCGCTTCAGAAAGCTGCTCGGGCGTCAGTCCCTTCACGGGATGGCGAAAGAGGGATGCGATCTCGGCCATGCGCTATTGTACGGCGGACGACGCGCAGCGCAATGCCTCTGGACAAGCTGGGCCAATGCAGGCCCTTTGGCGCCAGCACCTAGGGGATCGCTTATGAACCGCGCGCTCGGACTTATCCTGCTGATGCTCGCCGCGTGCACGCCGGCGGCCCCTGCCTCCGGCCCGGAAGCGGTGGTGCAGGCCATCTACAAGCCGCTCGTCGACTCCAAAGGCGAGAAGGGAATGCCGCTTGCGGAGATGCCGCTGAGCGATGAGCTGAAAGCGCTCGTCGCAAAGGCCGAAGAGGCCAGCAAGGGCGAGCCGGTGTTCGACGGCGACTTCGCCGGCAACTGTCAGGACTGCACCGAATTCTCGGACCTGAAACTCACGCTGAGGAAAGACACGGGGCTGGCCGCCGGGCGCGCAGGCGTGGACGCCACGTTCAAGCTCTTTCAGAAAGAACCCAAGTCGGTGACGTGGGACATGATCGAGACGCCCGACGGCTGGCGCGTCGACAACATCCTCTCGGAGGGCATCGACCTCCGGAAGATCTCGCAAGAGGCGATCGACAACGGATTGTCGAGCGAGATAGACGACGCCGTCGAATGCCTCGCCTATCTCGATCTTGCCGCGGCTGGAGCGAAAGCGGCCAAGCCGCCGCAGGATGCGACAAAGCTGGAAGCCGCCTCGGCCGCGTGGCGCAAGAAGGCCGAGGGCCTGCTCAAGCCGGACGAGCTGGCGCAATACTATGCTTCGAGCGTCGCCGTGTATGACGACCTTACGCCCAACGACCTCAACGGCGCAGCCGGCGAATGCGTGGCCAACACGCCGCAATAGCGCATCTTGACCCTCGCGCTGCCCAGTTCAAAATGCTTCCGGGGACGAGGGAAAGGCATGCATGACCATTCGTCCTCCGAGCCGGACCGCGTTCGCGGCCGCGGCTCATCGCGCCGCTCACCAAGTGGTGGAGCACGGGCGCATCTTCTCCGACCCTCTGGCCGTGAAGATTCTCGGTCGCAGCGCTGAAGAGATCGGCGAGCAGGCCCGGGCCGATCCAACACGCGCAGGCATGCGCTTCTTCGTTTCGGCCAGATCGCGCATCGCAGAGGACGTGATCGCGGAGGGCGTAGCGAACCGCGGACTGACGCAGCTCGTCGTGCTCGGCGCCGGGCTCGATACGTTCGCCTATCGCAATCCACACAAGTCTCTCCGGATTTTCGAGATCGATCACGCCGGCACACAGGCCTGGAAGCGCCAGCGCCTGACAGAGGCCGGTATCGCAGCGCCGGAAGGTCTTACCTACGTCGCCGTAGATTTCGAGCACGACGATCTGATGGAGCGCCTCGCCGCGGCGGGCCTTGATCCCAAACTGCGCACCTTCTTCCTCTGGCTTGGTGTCGTGCCCTACCTGACGCGGCAGGCGATCGAGACAACGCTCAAGGCCACAGCCTCCCTGCCCGGCGGCGCCGAGATCGCCTTCGACTATGGCGAACCGCCTGACCGTCTCCCGCTCGAAATGCGCGAGATGCACGAGCGCCGCGCGAAATACCTCGCCGACCTGGGCGAACCCTTCCTGTCGATGTTCGCGCCTGACGACCTGCATGGAATGCTGAGTGCGGCAGGTTACTCCCGGATCGACGATATGGACGCCGGCGACATGATCGAGCGCTTCGCCAACCCCGAGGTCCTTGCCGCCGCAAAGGCGCGCGGCGCCAGGCGGCCGACGGCCGGCGGGCATGTCGTGATAGCGATGACCAGCTAGGTCAGGCCGTCGAATCCAGCTCCGCCAGGCGCTCCGCCTGATCGGCGGCCATCAGCCCGTCCAGCAATTCATCGA
>DASYKO010000182.1:0-8282 GCA_035995285.1 Hyphomonadaceae bacterium
ACCTGGTCCGGGATCAGCGGGGACCACAGTTCAGGCTTCACATAGAAGGCGCCGATGGCGATGAAGGCGATGACGACCGTCACCTTGATGGCCACCACGATGTTGTTGACGGTTGCCGATTCCGACACGCCGAGCGTCAGCAGCGCGGTGACGGCGAGGATGCCGAGGAGCGCCGGCAGGTTGACGACGCCAGTGACCATCTCGCCCGTGACGAGATCCTTCACCTCCACGCCCGGCGCCGCTGTCAGCGCGGCGGGAATGGTGAGGCCGAAATCGTGGAGAAGACTGGAGACATACCCCGACCAGCCGACGGCGACGGTCGAAGCCGCGACGCCGTATTCCAGCAGCAGCAGCACACCCATGATCCAGGCGACGAACTCGCCGAGCGAGGCATAGGAGTATGAGTAGGCCGAGCCGGATACAGGAATGGCGGCGGCAAGTTCGGAGTAGCAGAGCGCAACGAAGGCGCAGAGGAGACCCGTGATGACGAACGAGATCATGATGCCGGGGCCGGCGAATTCAGCCGCCGCCCTGCCCGTCAGCACGAAGATGCCGGTGCCGATGATGCACCCGATGCCCAGCAGCACGAGGTTGAGCGCGCCGAGCGACTTCTTGAGCTCGCTCTGCGCATGCTCGGCATGCATCTGTTCGACCGACTTCCGGGCAAAAAGCTGCCCGATCCCACGTCCTGCCATGAAGACCCTCCGCCGCGTATGCCCCTGAAGGAGCCCGCAATTTCTGAAGCGGACGTTAGCCAGCCCCGCGCCCGGCGGCAACCTGCCCCTGATTAACGGCGCGGGAGGCACGCTTCGCGCCTGCGCAGAGGCGGAACAGGGCGGTTCTTGCTCAGATATCGGGCTTGGAAGTCTATCCGAGACCGGCGCGCCCAAGCGACGTCACGTCAACCCCCTCCCGCTTGCCCTGAGCGAAGCCGGCGCGGGCGGACGGGATGCGGGTCGCCAGGTCCATCTGGTTCGTGCCCATCGCGGCCCGGACATGCCTGTCCATCGAATACCGCGCCGCCGGAAATATATGGGGCATGTGGAGCCGACAGCGACATCCACCCGCGCGCAAGCTCAACAAGTGGTCCGTGGCGACCGTACGAACCCAGGAGATGGAAACATGACAGTCAAACGAATGGACAACATGGGAATCGTTGTCGAAGACCTTGGCGGGACGATCGATTTCTTCCGCGAGCTCGGCCTCGAACTCGAAGGCCGATCCACGGTCGAAGGAGAATGGGCCGGACGTGTCACTGGCCTCGGCGACCAGAAAGTCGAGATTGCCATGATGCGCACGCCGGACGGTCACAGCCGGCTCGAACTATCCCGCTTCCTCAGGCCGCCCGTCGTCTCGGATCACCGCGACGCCCCGGTCAACGCCTTGGGCTATCTGCGTGTCATGTTCGCCGTGGACGACATCGACGACACGCTAAAACGGCTTCGCAAGCGCGGCGCGCAGCTCGTGGGCGAAGTTGTCAATTATCAGGACGTGTACAAGCTCTGCTACATCCGCGGGCCGGAAGGGCTTCTCATCGGCCTCGCCCAGGAACTCGGCGGAGCGCGACCAGAATAACGGCTAAGTCGCCCCGTCAGATATCGACCGTCCCCGCATCGCCGAAGCGGCGCCAGGGGCCGATGTGGCGCGGGTCGTCTCGGCGGCGGCGGTCGGGTCCGAAATAGTCGCCGCAGGTTACGAAGGGCCGGCGGCGCTCGATCACGGCGTTGACGCGGTTGGCGACGTCGACCGCCCGGACGGGCTTCACTAGGAACTCATCGACGCCTGCATTGATCGCTTGCAGCACCCGGCCGCGCTCTGAATAAGCGGTGATCATGATGATGGGCATGTATATGTCGGGGCTGTCGGGCCCGTTGCGGATGCGGCGGCAGAAATCGAGGCCGTCTATCCCGCCGAGCTTGAAGTCGACAAAGGCAAGGTCGATCGCGCCAGTCATGGCGATGCGGTGGGCTTCGGCGACGTCGTTCGCCTCTTCGATCTTGCGCATGCCGAAGCTCGCGAGGATCACGCGCACGAGGCCGCGCATGTGCGCGTTGTCGTCCAGAATCAGAGCCGAAACGCCCTCGAGCGCCATTTAATCGTCCCGTGCCGCCCCGACGCGGCCGCCTCGCCTGCCTTCCTGGCAGGTTCAGCGATGTCTATTTTGATGCCGTCCCCAAGTACCTGGCCCCCAAGTACGCGGCCCACAGTCGAGCGGTTTGATTTCCGCTTTTATTTTCGGTGGACCTGTCTAGGCCCCCCAAGTTCCAAGACAAGCATAATTGTGCGCAGTCCACACCAAACTATGCTGGGTAAGCGGCAAATAGTCCGAGTACAAACTGCTGACTGTCGAATGGCGTCCGCCAGAGCATGTGACGCCAGCGAAGCGCTTCGCTAAAGAGGGGCAGAGCTGGCGCTAAAGAGAGACAAAGCCGGACGTGACAAAACCAGAAGGACACGCGTGAGCCCGACCCAGGATCAGATCGCGAAGCTGGCGCAGGCGCGCGTGCTCGTCGTGGGCGACGTGATGGTCGACCATTACGTCACCGGCAGGGTGAGCCGGGTGTCGGACGAGGCGCCGGTGCCCATCATCCATGTCTCGGACGAGCGCTGGACGGCAGGCGGCGCGGCCAACGTGGCGGCCAACGTTGCAGCGTTCGGGGCCGGGTGCGTGGTCATCGGCGTTGTCGGCGAGGATGCAGCGGCGGTGACGCTGGGCGACCTGCTCGCGCCGCTGTCCGACAAGGTGACGGTAAAGCTGGTGAAAGAGCCCGGCCGGCCCACCACCATCAAGACGCGCTACATGGGCGGGCAGCACCAGATCGTGCGGGTGGACCGCGAGCAGCCCGCGCCGATCTCGGCAGCCAGCGAGAAAACCCTGATCGCGGCAGTGGAAGAACACGCCCCGAATTGCGGCGCGGTCATGATCTCGGACTACGCCAAGGGCGCGCTGACGGATCGTGTCCTCGCGGCGGCAATTGCAGCGGGGAAAAAGGCCGGCATTCCCGTCATCGTCGATCCCAAGCGGGCGGACTGGTCGGCCTACAAGGGCGCAACCGTGATCACGCCCAACCGCAAGGAGCTCCAGCTGGCGACACAGGCGCCGTGCGGCACGGACACTGAGTGCCAGGCAGCAGCGGAGATCGCGATCAAGGCAACGGGGGCGGCGATCCTGCTGACTCGGTCGGAGGCGGGGATGTCTCTCTTCCGGGCGGGGGATGCGCCGGTGCACCTCTCGGCCAAGGCGCGCGAAGTGTTCGATGTGTCGGGCGCCGGCGACACCGTGGCGGCGGCTGTCGCGGCAGGGATCGGCTCGGGCCAGCCGCTGGAAGCGGCGATGCAGATTGCAAACGTCGCAGCGGGCGTCGTTGTCGCCAAGCGCGGGACGGCGACGGCCTCCCCTGCCGAACTGCTGGCGGAGATCGGCGTCGGCCGCGGCGTGGGCGGGGCGCCGGGCGCGCTGTCGTTGTCCGAGACCAAGGCGCTGCGCGAGCAGTGGGCGCGAGAAGGGCGCACTGTCGGCTTCACCAATGGCTGTTTCGACATCCTGCATGCGGGGCATGTCTCGCTGCTGCGCCAAGCGGCGTCGGCATGCGACAGGCTGATCGTGGCGCTGAACTCGGATGCTTCGGTCTCGAAGCTGAAGGGGCCGGAGAGGCCTGTTCAGTCCGAGGCGGTGCGCGCGGCGGTGATAGCTGCGGTAAAGGGCGTGGATGCCGTGATCATCTTCGGCGAGCAGACGCCGGAGGCGATTATCCGGGAGCTGCAACCGGACGTGCTGGTGAAGGGCGCGGATTACGCCGAGGACCAGATCGTGGGGGCCGACATTGTACGCGCCCGCGGCGGGCGGATCGTGCGCGTGACGCTGGTGGATGGCCAGTCGACCACCAAAATCATCGAGAAATCGAAGCGGGGCTGAGGTCACGGGCGGCGTATAGCCTTCCCTAAGACGTGTGACCTAGCTTCCGGGCCATGGCGACGCCCTACTACCGCAACGAGAAGTTCACCTCCTGGGGCCGTGTCCTGCGCGCGCCGCATCAGGTGGCGAAACCGTATTTTCCTGACGAGCTGCCGGAGCTGGTGAGGGGCCTGGCCGAGGGTGGGCCGGGACTCGCGGTGGGGCTGCGCCGCTCTTACGGAGATTCGAATCTCAATCCGGACGGGCGCGTGATCGACATGAGCGGGCTGGACCGGCTCATTTCGTTTGACCGGACGACAGGGATCGTACGTGCCGAGGCGGGCATCTCGCTGTCGCAGTTGTTGCGCGTGCTGGTGCCGGCCGGCTTCTTCCTGCCGACCACGCCGGGCACGCGGTTCGTGACCTTGGGCGGGGCCATTGCCAACGACGTGCATGGCAAGAACCATCACAGCGCGGGGAATTTCGGCAACGCGGTCACGCGGCTTGCGCTGCTGCGCACTGATGGATCGGGCTACGATGTCGGGCCGGGCGACCCCATGTTCCACGCCATCATCGGGGGCCTTGGCCTTACCGGTGTGATCGTGTGGGCGGAGTTCCAGGCCGTCCGCATCCCCTCCTCTACGCTCGATGCTGAGGACACGGCGTTCGAGCACGTCTCCGACTATTTCGCCATCGCGGCGGAGAAGAAGGAGACGTTCGAGCACACAATGGCGTGGATCGACTGCATGACATCCGGCGCTCAGCTGGGGCGCGGGATCCTGTCGTCGGCCAACTGGTACGCGCATGGCGATCTTCGCGCACACAAGGAACTGCCGAAGAAGAAGATGCCGCTCGATGCGCCGGGGTTTGCGCTCAACCCGCTGTCGATCCGCGCATTCAACTCGGTGCGGCACGATCTCAAGACGATGAGGCAGGGGCCCTACAAGGCGCATTACGAGCCGTTCCTCTATCCGCTCGATGCGATTACGGACTGGAACCGGCTCTATGGATCGAAGGGCTTCTATCAGTACCAGTGCGTGGTGCCGCCGGCGGTGGCGAAGGACGCCACGATTCAGCTTTTGAAAACCATCTCGGCGTCGGGACAGGGATCCTTCCTCGCCGTGCTCAAGGATTTCGGCGCCATTCCGGCACAGGGGCTGATGTCCTTCCCGATGGAAGGGACCACGCTGGCGCTGGATTTCCAGAACAAAGGCGAGGAGACGCTGCGTCTCATGTCCGATCTGGACGCAATCGTTAGCGAAGCGGGCGGGCGTCTTTACCCGGCGAAGGACGGACGTATCTCTGGTGAAATGTTTCGGTCAGGGTTTCCCAAATTTCAGGAGTTTTCTGCGCATATCGATCCAGGGCTGTCCTCAGCCTTCTGGAAACGGGTGTCGCAATGATGGACGGATCGCTGGGCGCTACGGCGTCAAAGGCGGAGACGGCGACACAGGTCGTACCGTCCAACCGCGTCGTCATCCTTGGCGCGCTGTCGGCGATCGCCATCGCTACGGCGCGCATCTACGCGGCCGAAGGCGCGAGCATCCTGCTGGCGGCCCGCAACGAAGACCGCCTCAATGGCCTGGCCGCCGACCTGCGTGCGCGCGGCGCGGCGCGGGTTGAAATTGCGGCGCTCGATCTTGAAGCCGGCGCGGCGAATGCGCGGGCTCTTCTGGCCTTCTGGTCCGGCGCGCTGGGCGGCATCGACCATGTGCATGTGATCTACGGCTATCTCGGCTCCCAGGACAAAGCTTCGAGCGATCCGACTGAACTTGCCCGCATCGTCTCGTCCAACTTCACCAGCGCCGTGCAGTGGTGCGAAGCCGCCGCCGACATCATGCGCCGCCAGAAGCACGGCTCGATCGTGGCGGTCTCGTCCGTCGCCGGTGACCGTGGACGGCAGTCCAACTACGCCTATGGCGCCGCGAAGGGCGCGATTGCGCTCTATGTGCAGGGCCTCGCCCACTCGCTAAGCCAGTACGGCGCGCGGGCTGTCGCCGTTAAACCGGGCTTTGTCGACACGCCGATGACGGACGGCATGAACAAGGCGGGCGCGCTGTGGGCCAAGCCCGAGCAGATCGCGACTGTTCTGCGCAAAGCAGCCGACAAGGGTGGGCCGATCCAGTATGCGCCGGGCCTGTGGCGCATGATCATGCTGGTGATCCGCACCGTCCCGGCCTTCGTCTTCCACAAGACGAAGCTCTAAGGCCTATTCTTCCAGCTTCTTCGGGATCACGTCCTTCACCTGCTGCGCTCTTACGCGCGGGATGATGAGGACGGAGTGTTTCGTCGCCACGATCACCAGCCCCGAGACGCCGACAGCCGAGACGTGGACGCCCTCGCCCCTGACGAGGTTGTCGGAGGCATCCACCATGGTGACCGAGCCCGTCACCGCATTGCCGTTCTCGTCCTTCTGGGACAACCGCCAGAGTTCCGACCATGAGCCCACATCCGCCCAGCCCGGATCGCAGGGCGCAACGGCGCCGCGCTTGGTCTTTTCCATCACCGCCCGGTCGATCGCCTCTGCACGGACCTTGGCGAACGTCTCGGCGTCCAGGAGGATTTCGTCTTCCACCCTCGCAGCTTTCTTCAGTGCGATGGCTGTCCCGTCCCGGATGTCAGGCGCGCTGGCGGCGAATTCCTCGAGCATCACCTTGGGCGAAAAATAGAAGATGCCGGCGTTCCAGCTATAGCCGCCTTCCTTCAGGTAGCTCTCGGCCGTGAAGCGGTCGGGCTTCTCCTTGAACTCCGCGATTTCGTGGACGCCCTCGGCGAGCACCTTGCCCTGACGGATATAGCCATAGCCCGTGGCCGGCCCGGTGGGACGGATGCCGAAGGTGACGATCCGCTCGCGCACGAAGGGCGTAGCGGCCTGGATGGCGGCGATCAATGCGCCTGGATCTTCGACCAGATGGTCGGCCGGGGCCAGCACGACCATGGCTTCAGGGTCGATCTCCTGAGCGATCAGGGCGGCAAGGACGGCCGTGGCAGCAGTGTTTCGGCCTTCGGGCTCGAGCACCACGGCGGCGGGGCTGATGTGGGAGGCGGCGAGGAGCTTGCTGACAAGGCCACGATGGCGCTCGCCCGCGATGACGATGGGGTTGAGGAATTCGACCTCTCCCCCCGGCCCCGCTCCTCCCAAGCTAAGCGTGTGCACGCCTGACAGGCGCAGCGCCGTTTCCTCGATCATCGACTTTGGCGCGCCCAGCCGGTGGAACTGTTTCGGGTTCTCCTCGGTCGACAGCGGCCACAGCCTTGTGCCCGAGCCGCCGGACATGATCACGGGAAAGATCTTGGTCTTCGCCAAATAAAAGGCTCCTGGATGCGCCGTACGGGTCGTTAACGCGCGACAGCGCGTGAAAGACCGTCCGCCCGATTTTTCTAGTTCATTTTCGCCTGCCGGGGATACCCGCGCCGGGAAAAAGCCGGGGTCCGCCCGAGATTAGGCGCGGTGCGGGCAATGCATAGCCACGCATAGAAGCAACTTGACTTGTGCGCCCCGGCCTCCCCTAAACCAGCCGGATCGGTGCAGGATTCCTAGAGGTATGCCATGCGGGTGACGATGATAGGGGCCGGTTATGTCGGTCTGGTGTCCGGTGCGTGCTTTGCCGATTTCGGACACAACGTCGTCTGCGTTGACAAGGATCCGGCCAAGATCACCCGCCTGGAGAAGGGCGAGATGCCGATCTTCGAGCCTGGCCTCGCCGAAATTGTCGCCTCCAACGTGAAGGAAGGCCGGCTGTCGTTTACCCTCGATGCGCGCGAGGCCATCCGCTCGGCCGACGCCATCTTCATCGCCGTGGGCACGCCCTCCCGCCGGGGCGATGGCCATGCCGACCTCTCCTATGTCTATGCGGCCGCCAAAGAGATCGCCGAGCACATGGACGGCTTTACCGTCGTGATCACCAAGTCGACCGTGCCGGTCGGCACCGGGGATGAGGTCGAAGACATCATCGCCAAGACCAACCCGAACGCCAAGTTCGCCGTGGTCTCCAACCCGGAATTCCTGCGCGAGGGCGCGGCCATCAACGACTTCAAGCGGCCCGACCGCGTGGTGGTCGGCACCGACAGCGAAGAGGCGCGCGAAGTGATGCGCAATCTCTACCGGCCTCTCTTCCTGAACGAGACGCCGATGCTGTTCACGACAAGGCGCTCGTCCGAGCTGATCAAGTACGCGGCCAATGCGTTCCTCGCGGTCAAGATCACCTTCATCAACGAGATGGCGGACCTGTGCGAGAAGGTCGGCGCCAATGTGCAGGACGTCTCCAAGGGCATCGGCCTCGACAACCGCATCGGCAAGAAGTTCCTGCACGCAGGTCCCGGCTATGGCGGCTCATGCTTCCCGAAGGACACGTTGGCGCTCACCAAGACGGCCAACGAGCACGGC
>DASYKO010000183.1:0-4909 GCA_035995285.1 Hyphomonadaceae bacterium
TCCTCGCGGCTCGCGCCCTTCTCCACCAGCGCCAGCAGCACGCGCTGCGAATTATGCAGGCCGCCGAGCTTGTCGAGATTGGCCTTCATGTTCTCCGGATAGACCAGCAGCTGTTCGATCACCTGCCCCAACCGGTTGAGCGCAAAATCCAGATGGATCGTCGCATCCGGCCCGATCCCGCGCTCCACCGATGAATGCGAGATATCCCGCTCATGCCACAGCGCCACATTCTCCATCGCCGGGATCACCGCCGAGCGCACCAGCCGCGCCAGCCCCGTGAGATTCTCCGTCAGCACCGGATTGCGCTTGTGGGGCATGGCGGATGAGCCCTTCTGCCCTTCGGAGAAGTATTCCTCGGCTTCGAGCACTTCGGTGCGCTGCAGGTGGCGGATCTCGGTGGCGATGCGCTCGATTGAGGAGGCAGTCAGCCCGAGCGCTGCGAAGAAAGCGGCGTGGCGATCGCGCGGGATCACCTGCGTGGAGACCGGCTCCGGTTTCAGTCCCAGCTTGGCGGCGACCATTTCCTCGATCCGCGGGTCGATGTTGGCGAAGGTGCCGATAGCGCCGGAGATGGCGCAGGTGGAAATCTCGTCCCGCGCCATAAGAAGCCGGGCCCTGTTGCGCGCCATCTCGGCGTGGAAGCCTGCGAGCTTGATCCCGAATGTGGTGGGCTCGGCATGGATGCCGTGGCTGCGGCCGATGGTTGGCGTCAGCTTGTGCTCGAACGCACGCTTCTTCAGAGCCGCCAGCACGCGGTCCACGCCCTTGATGAGCAGGTCCGAGGCGCGCTGCATCTGAACGGCAAGGCAGGTGTCCAGCACGTCCGACGACGTCATGCCGAGGTGGAGGAAGCGGGCTTCCGGGCCGACATGTTCGGAGACAGATGTCAGGAAGGCGATGACGTCGTGTTTCACTTCGCGCTCGATCTCGTCGATGCGTGCGATATCGAAGCCGCCGCGCTCGCGCACGGCCTTGGGCACGTCTTTCGGGATCATGCCGAGTTCGGCCATGGCCTCGGCGGCCAGGGTCTCGATCTCGAGCCAGATGCGATAGCGCTCCTCCGCCGACCAGATGGCCGTCATCTCGGGGCGGGCATAGCGTGGGATCATGGTGGGCTCCGTTCGGGCCCCTTTAAGCCGCCAGAGCGCGGTTGTCATCCTGCGGGGGCAACTCACCCACAAATGTCATTCCGGGCGTAGCGAAGCGAAGACCCGGAACCCAGGGCCGCATACGTGGATGTTGCAACAAGCCTGTTGCGACAAGAGTGCTTGTGGCCCCTGGGTTCCGGATAACGCCTGCGGCGTTTCCGGAATGACAGCGGAGAGGAGGAATGGGAGCAGCCCCGCCCTCAAACGTTCAGCGCATACCCCGCCGACCTCACCGTGCGGATCGGATCATCCCCGCCCCCACGCGACAGCGCCTTGCGCAACCGCCCGATATGCACATCCACCGTCCGCGTCTCGACATAGACGTCCGAGCCCCACACCGCATCCAGCAGCTGCTCACGCGAGAACACGCGCCCCGGATGCTGGATGAAATAATCCAGCAGGCGGAATTCCGTCGGCCCCAGATGCACCTCAACCTCGTTGCGCGTGACGCGGTGGGCCGAACGGTCGACCGTGATGTCGCCGATCACCACGATATCCTCGGCCAGCGCCGGGCGGATACGGCGCAGCACGGCGCGCATGCGCGCGACGAGTTCGAAAATCGAGAACGGCTTCACCATGTAGTCGTCGGCGCCGACATCGAGGCCGCGAACCCGGTCGCCCTCTTCGCTCTTCGCCGTCAGCATGATCACCGGCAGATTGCGCGTCGTCGGCTTGGAGCGCAGGCGGCGGCAGACTTCGATGCCCGCCAGCTTCGGCAGCATCCAGTCCAGCACCATGATGTCGGGCTGGCGCTCCTCGGTCATCAGGAGGGCCTCCTCGCCGTCAGTGGCGACTTCGACTTCGTAGCCTTCCCTCTCGAGATTGTAGCGGATCAGTTCCGCCACCGCAGATTCATCCTCCACCACCAGGGCGTAGGGTTGGGTTGCCGTGGCCCGTACGGGCGGACGGGCCATCTCAGTTGCTGTTGAGGGCATCGACTTTCGGCCTTTCCGTGGGGAGCTTTTCGCCGGTCACCAGGAAGTGGATCTCTTCGGCGATGTTGGTGCAGTGGTCGCCGATCCGTTCCAGATTCTTGGCGACAAAGAGCAAGTGCGCGCAGGCGGAGATCGTGCGCGGATCTTCGATCATGTAGGTGACGACTTCGCGGAAGAGCGACTGGTAATGCTCGTCCACTTCCTCGTCGCGGTTCCACACCTTGCCGGCCGCCTCGGTCTCCAGCGCGGAATAGGCGTCCAGCACGCGCTTGAGCTGCGCCGTCACCAGGCGGCCCATGCGGGCAACGCCCTTGAGGGCTGCCGCCGGGTCGATGGGGTCGAGCACTTTCACCCGCTTGGCGATGCTTTTTGCGAGATCGGCTACTCTTTCGAGCTCGGCGGCGATCTTGAGGGCGGAGATGGTCTGGCGAAGGTCGCGGGCGAGAGGCTGGCGCAGGGCGAGCAGGCGAAGGATCTTCTTCTCGGCCTCGATCTGCAGATTGTCGACCTGCGGGTCGCGGGCGACCACCGTTTCGGCCAGCGCCATGTCGCGCGTCGCGATGGCCTGGATGGCGTCCGACAGCATGTCCTCGGCAAGGCCTCCCATGCGGGCGATATCGCCCGTGAGGTCTTCGAGGTCCTGAGAGAATGACCTGACTGTATGTTCGGTCATGTTCTTGTCCTTAGTCTAATCCCTGGGCCTTTTGCCTGCCCTTGCGGCTACTCTACCAGAATCGCCCCTGCTCCGCTGCCCTCTTATCCAAACCGGCCTGTAATGTAGTCCTGCGTGCGCGGATCGCGCGGATTGGTGAAGATCGTCTCGGTGACGCCCGTCTCGACCAGCTTGCCGAGGTGGAAGAAGGCCGTGTGCTGCGACACGCGCGCGGCCTGCGCCATCGAGTGGGTGACGATCACGATGCAGTAGTTGTGGCGAAGCTCGTCGATCAGCTCTTCGATCTTGGCCGTGGCGATGGGATCGAGCGCCGAACACGGCTCGTCCATCAGGATGATCTCAGGCGACACCGCGATGGCGCGCGCGATGACGAGGCGCTGCTGCTGGCCGCCGGACAAGCCCGTGCCGGGCGAATGCAGCCGGTCCTTCACCTCGTTCCAGAGGCCTGCGCGCTCCAGCGATTTCTCGACGATGTCTTCCATCTCTTTCTTGGACGACGCGAGGCCGTGCAGGCGGGCGCCGTAGGCGACGTTGTCGAAGATGGATTTGGGGAACGGGTTCGGCTTCTGGAACACCATGCCGACGCGCGCACGAAGCAGCACGGGATCGATCGACTTGGTGTTGACGTCTTCGCCGTCGATCTCGATCTGCCCGGTCACGCGGCAACCCTCGATCGTATCGTTCATCCGGTTGATCGAGCGCAGGAAGGTGGACTTGCCGCAGCCCGACGGGCCGATCAGCGCGGTGACCGATTTTTCCTGGATGTCGAGCGAGACATCGAACAGCGCCTGCTTCTCGCCATAGAAGACGGAAACGGTTTTCGCCTTCACCTTGATGGCGATCTTGGCCGGTTTTGCCGCGGCCGCCGGCTCGACGGATCTGGAAGGCGCAATCGGATCCATGAAGCTCATCACCATCTCCGCTCCAGCCTGCGCCGCAAGTACACGGCAAGAGCATTCATCGCAAACATGAAGACCAGCAGCACGATGATCGACGCCGACGTCATGGGCTGCCAGGCCCGCTCCGCCGAACTCGACCATTTATAGACCAGGACGGGCAGCGCTGTCGCGCTGTCCAAGGGGCCATCGGGCGGTTCGGCCACGAAAGCCACCATCCCGATCAGCAGAAGCGGCGCCGTTTCGCCCAGCGCGCGGGCAAGGCCGATGATCGCCCCGGTCATGATCCCCGGCGAAGCGAGCGGCAGGACATGGTGGAACACCGTCTGCGGGAGCGATGCGCCGATCGCGAGGGCGCCTTCGCGGATCGAAGGCGGCACTGCTCCCAATGCTGCCCGGGTCGCGATGATGATGGTCGGCAGGGTGATCAGCGAGAGCACGAGGCCGCCGACAAGAGGCGCAGAGCGCGGCAGGTCGAAGAAGTTGATGAACACCGCGGCGCCGAGCAGGCCGTAGACGATGGAGGGCACGGCGGCGAGGTTGTTGATGTTCACTTCAATGAAGTCTGTGATCCGGTTCCGGGGCGCGAATTCCTCGAGGTAGATGGCGGCGGCGACACCCACCGGCAAGGAGAGCAGCAGCGTGACCGCCATGATCCAGAACGAACCCGCGAGGGCAGCGGCAAGTCCCGCCAGTTCCGGGTAGGTCGAGTCCGACTTGGTCAAGAGGTCGGTGTTGAGCACGCTCCGGATCTCGCCCGAGGCCTTGAGGGCGTTGGCCCAGGCGGCTTGCCGATCTGTAACCAGGCGGTCGGCTTCGGCGACTTTCAGCTCGCGCACTTTCCACTGGCCGGACTGGGCGGGGCCGTCCGTTACAGGAATGAGAACTTCGCCGGCAATCTCGTCAGGGGCGATGCGCTTGGCCTTCACCACCCCGCCATTGATCTCGACCAGCAGCGAGGGCGAGAATTCATCCGGCGTGATCGCCGCCCCTGCCGTTCCGATCAGCGCGAGCACATTATTGGCCAGCTGCGTATCCCGCTCCCGCTTGCGGGTCAGCCGCTCGATATCAGCCCGGGCCTTGGCAATGTCGGCGTCGGCATGCGCCAGGATAATCGCCTTCAGCGCCGCCTCGCTATTGGGCGCCTTGGCCTCGGCCGCCCCCAAGGCAAACGCCACAGCCTGAGCCCCGCCCAGATCCAACCCCAGCTGCGCCACCCGCTCATTGGCCACCAGCGTCGCCTCATCCACAGGCGCG
>DASYKO010000184.1:0-10524 GCA_035995285.1 Hyphomonadaceae bacterium
CACCTCGGCGCGGTGCAGTTGGCATGACGGGCTGATCTTGGCGAAGTTCGCCTCGCACCACGCCTCGAACCCCACCGTCCACTGGCTCGCCCGCGACCAGTCCGCGCTCGACCGGCACGACCACAGGATGTTGCAATAGATGAGGCTGCCCGTGATCGGATCGACCTGGCTCGACAGCGCCATCGCCGCCGCATGGTCCTGCTTCTCGAGGCCTTCCTTCGTGTTGCCCAGCGAGATGTGGAAGAAGCCGAGATAGACCAGCGTCAGCGCCTGCAAGCGCACCGATCCGCTCGCCTCCGCCGCAGCATACGCCTCGCGCGCAATCGCGAGCGCCTCGTCCGGCCGGCCCTCGAATGCCGCAAACCTCGCCTGCATCCAGAGGTAATAGGCTTCCGTCTCGTTCGATTGTTGCCCCTTCAACAGCGAAGACGCCCGCGCCAGCCAACCGCGCGCCGCCGCCGTGCCGCCCTGTTCGAGATGGATCTTGGCCAGCGTCACCGAACAGTGCGCAGCCTTCAGCGCCCGCCCATCGGCCGCGTAGCGCTCGATCGCTGTCTGCAGGTGCGGTGTCGCATCGATCGGACGCCCCTGGCATTCGATCGCAAACGCCCAGAGCTCGAAGTCATCTGCTGCGAGTGTCGCCTCGCGCGGCGAGAGCAGGGCGATCACCTTGGACCAGTCCCGCGCGGCTGCTGCTGTCCGGGCCTCATCTGCCGGAGCGCCAACGGGCGCCGCCTCCGCCGGCTTCGGAATGAACGCCGTCAGATCCGGCTGGTCGATGGCGAGGCGATAGCCGAGCCGCACATAGCTCTTCAGCGACTCTTCCATCCCGCCCTTGCGCAGCGCTGTCCGAGCCAAGCTCACCGCGCGCTGCAGCGAGGCCTCGGTAACGTGGACGTCCGGCCAGATCGTGTCCATCAGCTCAGCTTTGGGCACGACACGCCCGGCATTGCGCACGAGATGCGCCAGCAGGTCGAACACCTTTGGCTGCAGCTCGATGGCCTCGCCTTTCAGCGAAAGGGACCGCCCCGCCTCATCAAGCTGAAAATCGCCAAGCCGCTGGATCATCGCCGCGTCCGAACCCCAAACCCTGGAGGCGCAAAGATAAGGCAGAGATCAGTCCGCGGTAAGGACCCCGCCGCGGGCCCCCGCTAAGCCTGGATCATCGATGCAATCACGCATCGTAGAAAAAGCGGCCCAAAATCTCGATCCGGACGTCCTCCCCCAAACCAAAGAACCCGGACGAGATTCCCTCCCAGAGGCCGCGACGAAAAGGAAAACGACCATGCAACCGCAAATGAAAATGTACGTCATCCGCCGCCCTTCCGCCTGGAAGTCGATGGCTGAACTCCAGACCGTCGGCGCCAGGTCGGCCGACATCGGCGACAACCAGATGTCCGACAAGGTCCGCTGGATCCGCAGCTACATCGTCAACGAGCCGGACGGCCGCATCGGCTCGTTCTGCATCTACGAAGCCGTCGACGGCGAAGCGATCCGCGAACACGCCCGCCGCGTCGGCATGCCGGGCCAGGAATTCTACCCCGTCGAGGCCACCGTCGTGGTTCGTCCTGATCCGGCCCAGAAAGTTCCGGCCTGATCGGATTTCGCCAGCCTAATCCCGCAAAGGCGCGCCAGAACGCCTGACGGGTCTTGAGCGCCGGCGGGGCCCAACACCCCGCCGGCCCTCCCATTTTTCCAATAACTTTCATCCGAAAACGCCGGCTCGCCCGCCGCGCCCCTAGCTGGCATTGACGAGCCCCGCCCTGCGAGGCATTACCTGCCCCCTCGCCTTGTCAGCGGGTTCCGAAAGGCTGGAATTGGGCGGTTAGCTCAGCGGTAGAGCACTACCTTGACATGGTAGGGGTCACAGGTTCGATCCCTGTACCGCCCACCAGCCTGATTTCCCTTATACCGCAAGGACTTTTAGACCGGCGCTAGTCTTCAGCCCGTCTCCTTGAACGTGCCGTTGTTGCCAACTGTTGCCGCACAAATCCACATAGTTTTTGTACCCCGGTACACGCGCGGGTTGGCTGGGCGGGCGTTCGCGTGAATGGTTTGCCGGATCGCGAGGCACATGCTTGATGCCTCAACTCGGGACCGATGGGTCGAAATCCAGTGACAACGCGGGACCGCTTAGCGGGCGGATGCGGTAGCACCGGATACTGTTTGGGATGGGCGGCGGCGCTGTGACGGAACTGACCTTCAAGGGCAAAGAGTTCGTCTACAACCACCATCTGGCGGTTCCCTTCCGCCCGCTTGTGCCGCATCCCAAGAAGGGCGTTGGCCCGGTTGCGCTGGACGGCAACCTGATCATCCAAGGCGACAACCTTCATGCTCTGAAAGCCTTGCTGCCTCTCTACGCCGGTCGCGTGGACTGCGTGTTTATCGACCCGCCATACAACACCGGGAACGAGGGCTGGAGCTACAACGACAACGTCAACTCGCCCATGATCCGCGAGTGGCTTTCCACGAACCCAATCGGCGTCGAAGACGGACTGCGGCACGATAAGTGGTGCGCCATGATGTGGCCCCGCCTACGGCTGCTCCACGAGTTGCTTTCCAATGAGGGCAGCCTCTGGGTCACGCTGGATGACAATGAACTCCACCGTGCGCGGGCGATGCTTGATGAGATTTTCGGTGAAGAGAACTTCGTAGCCACCTGCATTTGGCACAAGGTGTTTTCGCCCAAGAACACCGCGCAGTACTTTTCGGAAGACCACGACTACCTGCTTGTCTACGCAAAACGCAAAGAGGTTTGGCGCCCCAACTTGCTTGCTCGCACCGAGGAGATGGAGGCGCGGTACACCAACACCGACAACGATCCGCGAGGGCCTTGGACATCGGGCGATCTTTCGGCTCGCAACTACTACAGCGAGGGCACGTACCCGATCATCACAAAGACGGGCAGGAAAATCGAAGGCCCGCCGAAAGGCATGTACTGGCGAGTGTCGGAAGAGAGGTTCAAACAATTTGACCGCGAGGGTCGGATTTGGTGGGGCGCTGATGGAAATAATCAGCCGCGCCTAAAGCGTTACCTCACCGATGTGAAGGGCGGGCGCGTGCCGCAAACTCTGTGGGAGTTTGACGAAGTTGGACATACGCAGGACGCCAAAAAACTCCTGCTCGCGATCCTCGACTTTGAAGCGTCTGATGACGTGTTCATTACTCCAAAGCCATTGGGGTTGGTTTCCAAGGTTCTCGATCTGGCGACGACGGGAAGTTCAATCGTACTCGATAGCTTCGCTGGCTCTGCAACCACCGCGCACGCCGTCTTAGAGGCGAAACGGAGAGCCAGCACGTCTGGCTGATCTACAAGCCCGATCTTGAATGGCTCAAGTCACCTGAGGCGGCGCTTACGCTGGCGGGTGCAAAGAGCATCGCAGCGGCAAAGCCGGGCAAGTCCAATCTCGTATTCGCGCCATCGCGCTACGTAAGCCAGAAACTGCTGACGGAGCAGAATATCCCCGTCGAGTTCGTGCCCCTGCCATTCGCGCTCTATCGCATCGAGCGGACCTGAGCATGTGGCGGCAGCTTGATTATCAGGATCGCGTGCTAGCCTCAAGACACTAGACGGCCACGCCGCTGCGTTGCGCGCTGACACCGACCGATACGTGCGGCCAATTATGCTTGTGCAGGTGGAGCGCACCGGCGCAGATCAAAGGGCATCGGGTTTTATCCACGCGGACGATGTGAAGGAATGGCTTCTTACCGCCGGGTTCGATGAGGCCGAAATCGCGATCAAGACGGCGGAGCAGAACGATCTAAGCCAGCCGGAAAATCAGGACTTGCTTTCCCCTACCAATCGCGTGCGCGCGATCATCACGAAGTCCGCGCTGCAAGAGGGCTGGGATTCCCACGCTTCTGCGCGCTTCCGGGCGGCGATGTCATCTTGCACCTTTTGCGTGTCGGCATCAGCGAGTGCGTTGTGAAGCCACGCTCTTGGACCTTTGGTGAGAAAGCCTTCTGCAATGGCGTCATCATCTGCCGATGTACGGTAGGCGCTAAGATCCACTTCGATGGCCGAAAAGCCAGTATTGCGTATGCGCGCAATTTTCTCATCATCGCATCTGTTCGTGACGTAGACTTCGACAAGCAGTGTGCGGCCTTTCGCAACGGCGAGCAGATCGGGAATGATTTGACCAAGCCGCGGCTCCACGAGCACTTCGTCAAACTCAAATCGCGTTGCCGGTTGCATCAAATAGCTGACGCCATCCACGGTGGCCGTGCGCTCTGGAAGCGTGATCCACTTGACCTTTTCCAGTAGCTGCTTGGCGAAGTAGTGCGCGTTGGTTTCGGGGCCATACTTGCAGTTGGCGGCGCTACGATGATGTTTGAAGTGGTGTTGCCGTATGCGCTTATGCGCAACAAGTTCCACGCCGCAGGCCGGGCAGACACACCCACAGGCAAGCCCGCGTTCAACTTCAGAAATGTGGACGACCGTCCCGTCTAGCTTGCGCCCGAACGCGAGGTTCACGCCCAGCGCGCCGAAGGCGCTGTGATCGACGTAGCCAAATGAGTTCGCGCTGGATAAGGACATTCTTCCGCCGAGGCGGCGAGCCAGAACCGTTCTTGCTCGCTAACGCGACAAGAAAACGAGCGAGCGCGAAAGCGGTCAAGAGCCTCAGGCCGCTTTAGCCAATCGTTCCCGGCAAATCACATCTAATCCTCAGCATCATCGAACGGATCGGAAGCGCTTACGTTGGGCCGGCGCGGTGAGACATACCGATCCCTCAACTGCTGCCGCTTCTGGCTAGCGACAGCCCCGTCAAACCGTGCCGCGTCGGCAAGCTTCACAGCGACTTGCCATTCGGCATGCTGTGCAGCTATCCGGCGATACTTTGCGCGATGGGCCGCGTGTTCTTTTTGAAGCTGCTTCCAATCGTGTTCCGAGACTTCTGGCTTCTTGGCCCAATCGCCATCAACGCCTTTAAAGCTCTTGAACCTTGCCTCGTATGCATCGCGCTCCTCTACATTGTGCATGTAGTAGGCAGTTGCCCTGTGCCGTTCGCGAAGGACTACCTTCGCGACCGGCTAGATCGTTGCGCTGTTCTGTTTGGGCGAGGGCACTGCGAAATCACGCTACCTTTTCTGCCTTCACAGGCGCTACCCATCCTAGAGGCAGCGCAGCGCCGCATCTACTTATCTGCCACGTTGAGTTCGGTCACCGATTTCATCAGGGCATTTGGAAAGCGCCCCGATGTCCGCATCACTCCCGATAACGATGCGGGGAACGGGGAACGGCTTGTTCTCAGCGATGAGAAGATCGCCGGCGGCCTTTCGCCTGCAACGCCTTCGCGCCTGAAGAGCTCGCCGTCTACGAAGCCGCGTTCGCACGGCCCGACGTGATCGCCGGCGTCTGCGGGGACTATCGCGCCGGCTGGACAACCGACCGCAAGATGGATGAGGCCGACATCGCTGCAGGCCGCAGGATAACCTGCCCAACGCTGGTCACGTGGGGCCTGGCCGAATACCCCGACCGCGAAGAGATGCTGGGCGCCTGGCGCGAGATTGCCACAGACATTCAGGCGAGGCCCATCGACTGCGGACATTTCGTGACCGAGGAAGCGCCGGAAGAAACGGCGCGGGCGCTGCTCGATTTCTTCCAGTCCTAGCTCGCGGTTACAGGCGCGGTCCGGCGCGGCGCAACCGAGGCGTGCTTTGTCTCGCCCATCGCCATTCCCGCCCGCATCGCCGCGCGCACCACTGCCGGAGGCGCCATATCCTCCGGCGTCGCCATCGCGCGCCATAGCAGGCTGCGCCGCCTTGGCGCGCGTGAGAGCGCCGCCGACAGCGGGCCGGCGAGCGCGAGGCTCAGCGCCACAGGTGCGCTCCAGGCGGCGTGGCCTGCGTCGTGCGCCAGCACGGCAAGGCCCAGCACGAGGCCGACCGCAACGTGCAACGCATATCGCACCGCATCCGTAGCGCCCTCCGCCGCACGCCTCTGCGCAGCCCAGCCTGCGTCGCGGCCGAGCAGCGTCGCGACAACAGCCACGCTCTGGCTCACCATCATCACCGGCGCCGTCGCCGCAGAGATCGCCGCCTCGATCAGCACGCCGAGGACGAACCGCGGATGACGCGGCCAGCCCGGCAGCCTGCCTGCCGCCCACACGGCCAGCGCCAATAGCTTCGGCGAGAACACGACCAGCCCCGTGATCGCCAGCAGCACGGTCCCGCCTTCGATATGGGGCGCATCCTCCACTGCAGGGCCGCTGGCCCAGGCAAACGCCACGCTCGCCGCCACCAGCGCAAACCACAGCGGCGCCGACAGGTATCCCATCACGCCCGCCACGATGTGCACGCGGCTCACCGGATCGAACCCACGCGCGCCCAGCAGCGAGAGATGCTGCAGATTACCCTGCGCCCAGCGGCGATCGCGCTGTTCCATGTCGGCCAGCGTCGGCGGGCATTCCTCATAGCTTCCGGTAATCTCCGGAGCGATCTCGACGCGCCAGCCTGCACGGCGGAGCAAGGCGGCTTCGACGAAGTCGTGGCTCATGATCGGCCCGCCCAGCGGCGCAACACCTGGTAGCACCGGCAGCCCGGCATGATCGGCAAACGCCCTCACGCGGACAATGGCGTTGTGTCCCCAGAAATTCCCGGCGCCGCCCGACCACCAGGCAAGGCCGGCGCCGAAGATCTGGCCATAGGCGCGCATGGCGAATTGCTGGCTGCGCGCAAACAGCGTCTGCGCATTCACGATGGCCGGCAGCGTCTGGACCAGGGCGGTACGTGGGGAAGCATCCATCCGCCTCACAAGTTCCATGAGAGCCTCGGCCGACATCAGGCTGTCTGCGTCGAACACCACCATGTAGTCATACCGGCCGCCCCAACGGCTGACGAAGTCTGCGATGTTGCCTGCCTTGCGCCCATGATTGGCGGTGCGCCGCCGGTAGAACATCTGCGCCCGTGGACGCGATGCGCGCAGACGGCGGAACGCCGCCTCTTCATCGCGGGCAAGCTCTGCATCATTCGTGTCGCTGAGCAGGAAGATCTCGAAGGCCGCATCGGCCCCGGCGCGCGCGAGGGCGTCGTGCACAGCCTGCGCCCCAGCCATCACGCGGCCCGGATGTTCATTGCGCACCGGAAACACGATTGCCGTGCGCGAGCTTGTATGGAATGCCTGCACCGCTGCCGCCTTGGGCTTGCGCGCCAGAAGAAGGACGGCGCCTGCAAACGCCGTCGCGGCCGCCGTCGAAATCCAGGCGAGGTTTGCGGTGAACAGGCCGAGGCCCAGCCATTCCAGAAGGCTCACGCCATCCGCCGTTAAGAGCCGCCAGTAGAGAAACGCTGCGAGCACCGTCACGCCGAGGGCAGGTGCGGCCAGCACGAATATCCGCCAGCGCCCATCGCGCTCCCGCAATGGCGTCACGCGTTGTCTCGACAAGGGCTGTTGCGGCATCGCCAGCCGCTCTTCGGGTGGAACGAGATCCAGGTCCGGCGCCGGCTCCGAAGCAATTTGGGCGAACGGCTTCTCTGATACGAGAACATCGCCGGCAAGCGTGGCGGCGCCGGCTCTTGCGCTCGCCTCATGGTCGACCAGCATTCACGCACCCCTTGCGCCGTCCCGGCCAATCCGGTCCGGCAGTCCAGGCTGCCCTCGTGCGTTACGTCCCAAAGTCCGCGCGCATGATCATCGTCACTCGCGTCGCGATCACTTCATGTAGCCTGCTTCGTGAGCACAGCCTCATCGGAAGGCGTTTGTGTCCGAGATTTAATCGCCGGCACAATCACGCGCCTGCGGCCTGACCGGCTCTGACCAGCGATCGGGCGTTAACGATTATTCCTGCCGCTATCCGAGAAACTGCACGATCTGCCGTGCGCATTCGTCGGGCTTGTCGATCCAGACGAGGTGGCCCGCATCCGGCACCACGGAGGCGCGCGCATCGGGCAGGGCGGCGAGCATGGCGCGGGCCGTGCCGCCTCCGGGAGGATCGACGCGGTCCTGGTCGCCCCAGAGCAGAAGTACAGGCGCGGTCAGCTTCGGCATCTCGGGCCGCAGGGCGAAGGTCATCTTGTTCGTGGCCGTCGAGCGCCACACCGAGCGCCATGTCTCCTCAGCCCCCGGCAATTGAAGCGCGGTATCCAGGAGACTGAGCAGGTCATCCGGCATGCGCTGCGTGTTCGCCATTGTGCGCACGAAGCCCGGGCGGCCGGGCTGGCGCGTCTCGCGCATGCGCGCCTGGATGTCCTCCGCCGACATCACCGGGAATTCCGTGCCGCCTGCGGGCCCGCCGGCGAGGATCACACGCTCGGCCGAGGCCGGCCGGTCGATCGCCGCGCACATCGCCCAGTAGCCGCCGAGCCAGTTGCCGACGATGCTCGCGCGCTTGACCTGCACCCCGTCCATTACCGCCGCGACGAACGTGGCTCCAAAGGCGTGCATGTCGACGCCGTCATAGAGGAAGGGATCCGACAGCCCGCACCCCGGCAGGTCCGGCGTGATCAGGCGATAGCCCGGAAGGCGCGTCATCAGCGGCAGCCAGTGCGCGCTTGTCCCGCTGCCGCCATGCAGCAGCAGGATCGGCGGGCCCGAGCCCGTCTCGGTCACGCGGATGCGGAGCGAGCCCTTCGGCGCGCTCGGCCATTTCATCGTCACATCGCGCTTGGTCACGGCGAGCCCGCGCGCTTCGTAGAGCTTGTCGAGCTGGCGCGAATAAACGAACGAGCTGGCGTCTTGCGCTGCCGCAGTCGCGTTTCCCGAGGCGCCTTTTGGCGTCGAGCCGCAGGCGGCGAGCATCAGCCCGCCTCCAGCCGCCAGCATGTCGCGCCGCCTCAGCAAATTCCTGCTCCACCTCTTCTGGTCGCGCGGACCGTAGGGAATGATTCGGACACTCACAACCTTGGCCTATTTCTTCGCCTTCTTGCCCTTCTCCGGGGCCTGGTACTGGAACACCTCTTCCATCTTGCACTGGAACACCTCGGCGATGCGGAAGGCGATCTCAAGCGAGGGCGCATAGCGGCCCTGCTCGATCGCCACCACGGTCTGGCGCGTCACGTCGACAAGGTCGGCCAGCTCCTGCTGCGTCATCTCGCCATGCATGAAGCGCAGTGTGCGGATCGTGTTGCTGATGCGGTTGGAGGACGCCTGCGTCATACGGCAAGCCGGTAATAGACGAGTTCGGACGCCAGCCTGACGAGTTCGGCAAGAACGAAGAGCCCGAGCAGGGCATAGGCTAGTACTCCCAGCGGCGCCTGCGCGAACACCAGGGCGAGCACGGCCCAGACGCCGACCGTCATCACCACATAACCGTTGCGGGTCGAGCGCCAGCCTACGAGTTTGTCGCGCTCGTCCTGCTTCTCCGGCTCGCGCAGGATGGCGAGCACGGTGTGGGACAGCGCCATCACGATGATCATCATCACGCTCGTGCCCACCAGGAAACCGAACGCGCCCTCCAGCTCCAGCGGCGCCTGCAGCACGCCCACCGTCGCCCAGCCGTAGATGAGCAGGATGGCCGCCACGCTCACCGCCGCACTCTTTTCCCGGAACGTCGCCAGCGCCGGTCCCTTCGGCCGCTCGACGCGGATGGACTGGAAGCCGAGCGCCAAGGCGATGAAGGCCAGCGGCGCGCCCGCCCACCACATCTTTCCTTCGGTTGCGATGAACTGGATCGCCGCGGGGATCGCCGCCCCTCCCAGCGCCAGCGATGCTGCGGCCATCCACATGAGGTGCCGCGACTTGCGTCCCTCTTTCTCCGCCTTGCGCGACGCCTGAAACAGCACGACCGCCAGCGCCAGGAACGCCGCCAGCCAGATCGCCGCCGGTATGATGAAGCCGAATTCCATGGCCGAACCTCTTGGAACCGGTGTCTCTTCCACCGGACGTAATATCATGTATAGCGGACATGGCGCCATGTCAAGTATAGAGGACATGGTGTCTGCTGCACGCGACTGGTGGGTTTTCTTGGCGATGCTGGTTGCGGTTGAGGCATGAGGGTGTGGTCTCGCTGGTGAGGACAAGCGGGTTGGGGCGGGCTCTGATTGTGGGGTGGAGCGTAGGGTGCATGCAGGCCGAAGGCCGGAATGCACCTTGGCGCAAGTTGCACCAGCGCACGCGGCATGGTGCATTGCGCTGCGCTCCATGCACCCTACGGCGGCGCGCGAACGCGCAAGCCGGCGCGTTGCGCGAGCAGGCGTGACGGGGCGGTAAAGCAGGAAAGGATGATGGGGGATGGGCCGGCGTTGTGCTCGCTGCGCCATGTGGCCTCGCTGATGAGCGCGGTGTGCGCGGGCTCGTCGAGCTGAACCTCTGATGGCTCCAGCAGCGGCTTCAGCTTCTCGGCGCGGCGCTGGGCCAGCCGCTCGATATCCGCGAACCGGAGCGCGCAGGCTTCGAGCCGGGCGAAGAACTCGGCGAAGGAGCGTGAGCGGCGGGGCTGCAGCGGGAGCTTGCGCGGCCGCTTCCAGCTGGCCTGCGGCAGGCAAAGGAGGGCCCGCGCCTTCTGGTAGATGAGGATGTCGATGGCTGTGTCGAGGTCGTCCAGCATGCCCTCGAAGGCGGGGAAGCCGGATGGATCATCGGGGTTG
>DASYKO010000185.1:0-20937 GCA_035995285.1 Hyphomonadaceae bacterium
ACCCCTTTTTCCTCGCGTGGCACGTGAATTGCGGACCACTCCACAAGCGAAGGGCTTCTGTACGGCTTCGTTAAGGCCGTCTGGCGCCAAGGGTTAAGGAGCAGTCCCAATGCAGGTCGTCACGATCTCAGGGTTCAAGGGTGGAACGGGCAAAACCACCGTTGCATCCCTTCTCGGCGTCGCCGCCGTGAAAAACGGCATGCGAGTGGCCGGCCTCGACCTCGACCGCAACACGCGGAACTTCTCCTCATTCCTGACCTCGCGCCGGGCCGCCAAGCTCGCCTCGCCCGACCACATCATGCTGATGGACCTGGACACGGACCCCCGCTCCAAGCCCAAGCACTCCGGCCGCCTCGAGCCCCTGATCCGCATGGCCCGCATGGACGGCTACGACCTTCTCGTCATCGACACCTCGTCGGGAAACCTGGTCGACGTCTACGAAGCCCACCTGCTCGCCGACGTGATCCTCACGCCGATGAACGAGAGCCCGGCTGACATGCACGGCCTCTTCGCCCCGCACGGCTCGCTGGCTGCGCCCAAGATCAACTACCGCGAAATGATCGAGACCGTCCGTTTCGATCGCCGCCGCGCCGGCCTGCCGGTCCAGCGCTGGCACGTCGTCATGAACCGCCTCTCCGCGCTGCCGACCAAGGTCGGCAACACCATCAATGACCGCGTCGAGGCTCTCTCGCGCGAAGCCGGTTTCGAACAGGTCTGGCGCCTGCGCGACCGCGTCTCCCACCGCTCGCTCGCCCTCGAAGGCCGCTCGGTGTTCGACGATCCGTCCGATGGCAAGCTTACGATGTCCGAACTCGCCGGCCGCTCGGAAGTCCGCGCGCTGCTCGCGATCCTGGACGTCCCGGCGGCGCAGCAGCAAGTTGCTCAGAAGCTGGCGGCTTAGGCGTCCTCATCACATTCACCAAGCTTGACCCGTGTACCATAGAGTGGTACACGGGTTCATCGCGTTTGGGGGGCGTCGATTGATCGTTGGGTTCCGGGATGACTGGTTGAAGGATTTCTTTGTCGACGACGTCGCCGGCAAGCAGCTTCCTGCCAGCATCAGGGATCAGCTCTTCCGCAAGCTGCAGATGATCGACGATGCGACGAAAGATCAGGACTTGAGGGTGCCGCCGAGCAACCATTTCGAGAAGCTGGCAGGCAAGCTTAAGGCCTACCGTTCGATCTGGGTGAACAGGAAATGGCGGCTCGTGTTTACCTGGAACGGCGCGACCGGCGAGGCGGACGATCTATATCTCGACAACCACGACTATCGGTGAGGCCCACATGCTGATGACCAAGCGCAAGCCCGTAAGCGTCGGCGAAATCCTCCGGGAAGAGTTCATGGTCCCCATGGGCCTCACTCAGGAGGCTCTGGCAGAGGCCATGGGAGTGCCGCGCAAGCACGTCAACGAACTCTGCAACAACCGGCGGGCGGTCACCGCTGCGACCGCCCTCATTCTGGCGCGCGCCTTTGGCAACAGCCCCGAATTCTGGCTCAATATCCAGCGCCGGAATGATCTGTGGGAAGCCATGAACGATCCTGCGGAACGCAAGCGTATTCAGCGCGCAAAGCCGGTCGCGGCCTGATACAAACTCCGACTCCCAACTGTCACGTCCCTGAACTAGGGTCCCGCGACTCATCCGTGGGAGACCTCCATGTTCCGTACCCTGCTGCTCGCCAGCGCCGCCGCGTTTGCAACCAGCTGCACGACCATGGCCGGGCCGCTCCCCAACGCCGTAGCCCCCGTCCAGGCAAGCGACAGCTATTACGTCTCCGCCCACGCCGCGGTCGCCAAGCGCGCGGCAGAGCGGGGCAGTGAGCACGCGAAGAACGTCATCCTCTTCATTGGCGACGGGATGGGGATCGCTACCGTCACCGCCGCGCGCATCTATTCCGGCCAGGCCAAGGGCGTGGATGGCGAGAGCTACAAGCTCGCCATGGAGCAGCTGCCGTATTCGGCGTTCTCCAAGACCTATACGCATGACTCACAAGTGGCTGACTCGGCGCCCACCGCGACGGCCATGACGACCGGCGTCAAATCGTACAACGGCACCCTCGGCATCACGCAGCACGCCAACATCAAGGACTGCGCCTCGGCCAAGGCCAACGCCACCGACACGCTGTGGGAGATCGCCGAAGACGCGGGATTGGCGACGGGCGTCGTCACCACCGCCCGCTTCACTCACGCCACCCCCGCCGCCACTTACACGAAGACGACTGAGCGCGATTGGGAAGACGACACCAACATCTCCCCCGAAGGCAAAGCCAAGGGCTGCACCGACATCGCCACGTCATTCCTCAACTGGCCCCATGGCGACGGCATGGAAGTCGCGCTCGGCGGCGGGCGCGCGCAGTTCCTGCCCAACACGATGACCGATCCCGAATACGCCAATCAGAAAGGCGACCGCTCCGACGGCCGCAACATGATGGACGAGTGGAAGTCCAAGCGCCCGGACCGCGTGACGGTGACGGACAAGGCCGGGTTCGAGGCGTTCGACTGGAATGGCTCAGGCCAGATCCTCGGCCTCTTCGAGCCCAGCCATATGCAATACGATCTCGACCGCAATGCGCAGAAAGAGCCCTCGCTGGCCGACATGACCACGCATGCGATCCGGCGGCTGTCGAAGAATCCGAAAGGCTACATTCTCATGGTCGAAGGCGGCCGCGTCGATCATGGCCTGCACGCCGGCAACGCTGCCCGTGCGCTGGGCGATGCCAAGGCGCTGGATGAAGCCGTCGCCGCAGCCGTCGCCATGGCCGGCAAGGACACACTGATCATCGTCACGGCGGACCACTCGCACACGCTGATGATCCAGGGCTATCCCGACCGCGGCAACCCGATCCTCGGTCTCGTGAAGGAGGGCGGCAAACTAACGCTCGGCCAGGACGGCAAGCCCTACACGACGCTGAGCTTCGCCAACGGTCCCGGCTCGGTCTGCAAGAAGCAGCCCGACAACAAATACCTCTGCGACCGCGCCGACCTCACCAATGTCGACACCGGCGCCAAGGATTTCCTGCAGCAGTCGCTGACGCCCCTGGGCTCGGAAACCCATGGCGGGGAAGATGTCGCCATCTTCGCCGGCGGGCCCGGCGCTAATCTCTTCTCCGGCGCCGTCGAGCAGAACGAGATCTTCCACGTGATGGCGCGCAGCCTCGGCCTCGTGAAGTAACGAGGCGCGAGGTAGCGGGGACCTGGAGGAGAGAGGCTAGCGCTTGGACTTGGGCTTCGGCGTATCGTCCTCGTACTTGAACGACACCTTGATGCGGCAGCGATAGGCCGTGACTTTGCCGTTCTCGATCACGAGATCCTGTTCGGCCACTTCGGCGACGCGCAGGTCGCGCAGGCTTTTCGAGGCTCGCTCGACGGCGGCCTTGGCGGCCTTCTCCCAGCTATCGGTGCTCGTGCCGACAAGCTCGATGATCTTGTAGACGGACTCAGCCATAGGTGGTCCTCCGGTGCGGGAGCTGGATCGCTCCCGGGAAGACGACGCTGCACTGGCGCAAGGCTTCGGTAAACGTTCCGCGCGCGTCAGCTGCGCGCATCCTCCAGCAGCATCTGCGCTGCCTTCTCCGCGATCATGATGGTCGGCGAGTTCGTGTTCCCCGACGTGATCCGCGGCATCACGGAGGCGTCTGCGATTCGCAGGCCGTCGATGCCGATCACGCGAAGTCGTTCGTCCACAACCGCCGTGGGGTCGGACGCCGTCCCCATTTTCGCCGTGCCGACGGGATGGAAGATCGTCGTCGCGATATCCCCCGCCGCTTTTTCCAGGTCGGCATCCGAATGAACCTGCGGTCCAGGCAGCAACTCTTCGGTGATGTATTTCGCGAGGGCAGGCTGGGCCGCGATCTTCCGCACCAGCTTGATCCCCTCTACCGCCACCTCGCGGTCGCTCGCCTCGGTGAGATAGTGTGGCGCGATCTTCGGCGCGGCTGCAGGATCGGGCGAGGCTGCGTGGATCGAGCCGCGGCTGTCGGGACGCAGGTTGCACACGCTGATCGTCATCGCCGGGAAGTCATGCAGCGGATCGCCGAACTTGGGCAGCGACAGCGGTTGGATGTGGAATTGCAGGTTGGGCGTCGCCATCCGCGGATTGGATTTCGCAAACGCGCCCATGTGCGACGGCGCCATCGTCATCGGTCCTTTGCGGAACAGCGCATACTCCGCCGCCATCAGCGGCCTGCGCCAGATTTGCGCATAGAGTTCGTTCAACGTCGGCGCGCCCTTCACCTTGTAGATCGCACGCAGCTGCAGGTGGTCCTGCAGGTTCTCGCCAACCCCGCGCGCATCGCGCACGAGGAGTAGGCCCAGCGCCTTCAGCCGCTCTCCTTGTCCGATGCCGGATAGCTCCAGCAGCTTCGGCGTCGCTACCGCGCCGGCCGACAGGATTATCTCGCCGTCGGCGTGTGCCGACTTCTGCGCGACATCATCTCCATCGCGCTTGGTCCACTCGACGCCGATGGCGCGGCCATTCTCGATCACCACGCGCGAGACCTCGGCATTCGTCTCCAGATGCAGGTTCGGCCGGTTGAGGGCCGGCTTGAGAAATCCGCGGGCAGACGACCAGCGCCGCCCCATCTTCTGGTTCACCTGGAAATAGCCGACGCCGGAATTATCCCCAGTGTTGAAGTCGGCAACCTTCGGAATGCCTGCCTCTTCCGCCGCATCCGCAAACGCATCGAGAATGGCCCAGCGCATGCGCGGATGCTCCACGCGCCATTCCCCGCCTGCCGCGTGATGTTCGCCCGGCTCGATGTGGTCCTGGTGCTTCAGGAACAGTGGCCGCACATCCTCCCATCCCCACCCCTTCAATCCCAGCTGCCGCCAGCCGTCATAGTCGGCGGCCTGGCCGCGCATGTAGATCATGGCGTTGATCGCCGACGATCCGCCGATCACTTTTCCCCGTGGATAGGCGATCGACCGCCCGTTCAGCCCGGCTTCCGGCTCCGTCTTGAACATCCAGTCCGAGCGCGGGTTGCCGATGGCGAAGAGATAGCCGACTGGAATGTGGAACCAGATCCAGTCATCCTTGCCGCCCGCCTCCAGCAGCAGCACGCGGTTCCTCGGATCGGCAGACAGCCGGTTGGCCAGCACGCACCCTGCCGAGCCCGCCCCGATGATGATGTAGTCGAACCGATCCATCGCCCGCGTATCGGCTGGAGCCGCGCCGCGATCAAGCCTCTAACTCGAAGCCGCTAGCTAGGCGGAGGAGGGGGCGTGTAGCTGAACACCCCGCACAGGTCGCTATTGTTCTTCGGCGGCCACACGCCGCCCTTGAAGGCCGCGAGGCTCATCACATCCTTGCCATCCACCACCAGCCGCGTGCCGATGGCGATGTGGCTGGTCTTGTCCGCCCCGCACAGCACGTCGCCAGCCTGCGAGACAACGGCATGTATCTCCACCGACGGCGAAAACGGCGGCGGGTTAGGCGTCGTCACCACTTCCGCACCGAAGATCGCTTTCCAGTCAAGCTTGGCTTCATCCGCCGTGCCAGGCGCCAGCTCCGTTTCATAGGCCATGCCTTTCACGCCTGTGATCTTCATGCGCGGCAAGGCATTGGGATCAGGCCGCGGCCCGGCCGAGAAGCTCACCGCTCCCGTCGCCTCCGCCGACTTCGAGAGCGGCTGGAACGTGATCGAGTTGGGCTGGAACACGGGAGGCTCGGCTGCAGGTTCGGCCTTCACCTGCTCAACCGGCTTGGCCGGTTCGGAGGAGGGCGCGCACGCGGCAACCGCAAAAGCCGCAAGGCAGATAGCAATGCGCATCTAGTGCACGATCGAGTAGGTGAATGTCCCGCACAGGGCGGTCTCGTCCTTCGGCGGCCATTGATCGCCCTCGAAGGCGGCGATGGTCATGTCTTCCGCGCCGGGCGACTTCACCGTGTAGGTCGCAAGGAAGCCGACCTTCTTGCAGAAGCCGCCATTGGGCGCGTCCTTCGGGATGGTCTCGTTGTCCACGTCGTAGAGCGTGACCTGCTCGGGATCAATCTTTGCGCCTGACATGTCGATGAAGATCTTCGACCAGTCCGGCGGGGTCTGTCCCATCATCGCGCCGCCAGGATTGAGCGTGGTCTCGAGCGTGTAGCCATTGCCGAAGGCGAACACCGCGCCCGGCGGCAGGTTCTCGGATTTCTGCGCTGTCGGCGTGAGTGTCAGCGCGCCCGGCGTAAAGCTCATCGCTGTCTTCGACATGGCTTCATAAGTGCGCGGCGGCCCGGGCGGCTGCGGATCGAAGGGAATGTTGGGATCATCCTGCCCCATCTCCTCGCGCTGCTTGGCCTCCGCGGCCTGCTTGTCCGCAGGCGATGGCCCGCATGCAGAAAGCGCCAGCAGTGCGGCGGCGATGGCGATGCGCATGTGATTGCTCCGTTCCCCATAAGATTTCATGGAACCATAGGCGGAACCGCGCTGTTGACCAAGTTGGACAGCTAACGCCGCGGCAAAGCTAACATTTGCTCACGGCTTCACGCCTGCGCGATGCCGGAACGCCCCCATACCTTCATGCGTTTTTGACCAGCAAGGGACGCATCTCCAGCAGAGGACAGAGGTTATGAACAAGAACGAGATCAAGGGCGGCATGAAAGAAGCCGCGGGCAAGGCCCAGAAGGAATTCGGCAAAGCAGTCGGGTCCCCCGGGAACCAGATCGAAGGCGGCATGAAGGAAGTGGCCGGCAAGGTCCAGAAGGAAGCCGGCAAGATGCAGGACGACGTGCGCAAGCAGCGCAAGGAAGCTGACAAAGCAGCCGACCGCCGCGGATTCTAGAACTGGGAGAGCAACGTCTCTTCGGAGACGAAGCATCAGGCCCGGAGAGTGGAAACGCTCTCCGGGTTTTTGCGTGAGCAAGCGAGAGGTTCTGTTTTATGTTTCACTCTTCCACGCTTTGCGTGATGTCGGATTTCCTCTAGCAGGGCGCCAGTCGGTATGGAGAGTGGCCCGTGGAGACGGCGGAGCAGGGAGCAGCATCCCGCCTGAAGACGCCGCCAAAGGCGCCATCCGGCGCCACGCTCAACTGGACGCTGCTATTCATTCTTGTCCTGATCTGGGGCTCCACCTTCGCTGGCATCCGCATCGCCGTCGAAACCATCTCGCCGGTCTGGGTCGTGGCCGGAAGGCTTACCAGCGCAACGATATTCCTCACCGCGATGCTCCTCATCCAGCGGGGCCTGGACAGGCGCCCACGGGCGGATGCGCGCGAGAAAGTCACGGCCGCACACATCTACATCTTCGCGATCATCGGCGTCTGCTTCACAGCCATCCCCTTCATCCTCTACGCCATGGCCGCGAAGACGACGGGCTCGGCCGTCATGGCGATCTGCAATGGCGCGACGCCGTCGGTCACCGCGATCGCAGCCCATATCGCGCTGAAGGACAGGCTCACGCCACGCCGCGCCATCGGCGTCGCCATGGGTTTCCTCGGCCTTGCTGTGCTCGTCTGGCCTGAGGCGCAGAAGGGGTTCGAGGGCTCCAGCCTCTTCGGCATCATCCTCGCCATCGTCGGCGCGGCGCTCTATGCCGGCGGCAATATCGGAACCCGCATGGCGCCGAAGCTCTCGCCGGTCTATTCGAGCTTGCTGCTGATCGGGTCAGGGGCCATCGCAGCACTGATCGCCGCAGCACTGCTCGAACCCTTTCCCGAAACCGCGGGGGCCAAATCGATCACGGCGGTGATCCTGCTGGGCCTGCTGCCGACCGCGTTTGCCATGGCGCTCTATGTCTGGCTGATCCAGCGCTCCGGCGCGGTCTTCGTGTCCTTCACGACCTATCTCTCGCCGCTGTGGGCGACGTTCTTGGGCGTGACCTTCCTGTCGGAGCCGCTGCACTGGTCGATGATCGGCGCCTTGGCGCTCATCCTCGCCGGCGTTGCAGTCGCCAACGTGCGTCCGAGGCAGCGTCCCGCCTGATCAGCTCTCTTCGATCAGCCTTTGGGCGGCTGGATCAGTTCGATTTCGTTTCCGTCCGGGTCCTTCACGAAGGCCACGCGCGAGCCGGACGTCGATGACTTGTTCTCCGGCCGCGACAGCGTGCCGCCCGCCCCCTTGGCCTTGGCGATGACGGCGTCGAGGTCCTTCACCTCGAACACCAGGTTCGACACGGAGGGGGCAGGGGCGTCCTTCGCGCGCAGGATCACAACCAGCTTGGTTGCCTTCGACTCCTCGGCTTCCTTCGCCGTCGCGCCGTAGTTCATGATGATCTCGAACGGTTTTCCGTCCCGGTCGACCTTGCGCACTTCCTTCAGGCCGAAGGTCGCCTCATAGAACGCTGCCGTTTTCGGCACGTCGGTCGCAGACACACGCGCGGAGCGCAGGCGTGTTTCCTGTGCGAAGGCGGGAAGCGACGCGGTCACTATGGCAAGGGCAGCGCAGGCGGCAAGCAGTTTCATGAATGTCCCCTCAATGTTGTTATGGGGTCAGCCTAGCCGCATGGACGGGCCCAAGTCGAGCGGTCCAGCTGGACTGCCGCCGATCAGCGATAGCCGCGCTAGTCGATCCACGATGTGAAAGCACGCTCGCCCTTGGGGCTGAAGGTGACGAGACGGGAATCCTTCTCCCGCTTCGCCCAGCCAAGCTCGGTGAGCCGGCCGAACAGCGCCTGCCCCAGGCTGCCCGCCAGATGATGCCGCCGCTCGCTCCAGTCGACGCAGGCCCGGCACAGTGTGCGGCGCGAAGCGTCCAGCGCCTCCATGTCGATGCCGAACTCCTCAAAGGCCCGGCGGCCCGAGGGCGTGACGCCGATGCCGTCATCCTCCATCGACAGCCAGCGCCGCCGGCCCATGCCGCGGAACAGCGCCACTCCCATCTCACCGGCAAGGTGGTTGTAGCAGACCCGCGCCTTGCGCAAGGCAGGATCGCGCGGCCCGGTTCGCGTGCGCGGGCCGGCGCGAGAATTCGCCACGCCCATCAGGGCCTCGATCGCGTGGCCAACATCCTCGCCCGCCAGCCGGTAATAGCGATGGCGCCCCTGCGCATCGCATACGACCAGCCCGCCCGTGCTGAGCCGCGACAGGTGTGATGACGCTGTCTGCTTGGTGACCCCGGCCTCGCTCGCCAGCTCGCCCGCCGTCAGCGCGCGCCCGTCCGAAAGCGCGGCCAGCATATTGGCGCGGGCAGGATCGCCCATCAGCGAGGCGATGCGGGCGATGTCCGGTCCTTCTTTCAGCGTGTCCTTCATGACGCCTTCTAACCCGGATCCATCGCCGAATGGTTCGACGAGCATCGTACCTTTTCGGCGCGAAGGCGAGCCAAAATGGCGGGAGAAAAAGGAGACCTCCCCAATGACTGGCCCAATGATCGCCTGTTTCATCCGCTACGAGATCGAGCCGTTCGACCGCGAGAAGTTCGAGACCTACGCAAAAGGCTGGAACGAGGCGATCCCGCGCTGCGGGGCAACTCCGATCGGTTACTTCACGCCGCACGAGGGCTCGCTCACCACGGCCTACGGCGCCTATCTCATTCCCTCGCTGGCCGCCTACGAGGAGTACAAGCGCAAGCTGGCGCTCGATCGCGACGCGCAGGAGAACCTGGCCTTCGCAAAGCGCGACCGCTTCATCCGCCGAGAAGACCGTATCTTCCTTAAACTCGTGCCGGGCTCGAACGGCTTATGATCGCCGTCATCTTCGAAGTCGAACCCGCGCAGGGCAGGGCGGCGGACTATCTCGACACCGCCGCCCAACTGCGCCCGCTGCTGGATGGTATGGAAGGTTTCATCTCGATCGAGCGTTTCGAAAGCTTGGCGACACCTGGCCGCTATCTCTCGCTCTCGTTCTGGCGCGACGAAGACGCCGTCCGCCAATGGCGGAACACGGCGGAACACAGGCATGCGCAATCCGCTGGCCGCGCTGGAATTTTGCGCGATTACCGGTTGCGCGTCGCCGATGTCGTGCGCGACTACGGCATGTCATCGCGCGCGGAAGCCCCGGCGGACAGCAATGCTGTCCAGCAGCCGCCCTCATCGAAGAGTTAATTGACGGGAAACCCGTTCGGGAGCATATCCGCGCCCGGGCCAGTCGCCCCCAACGGCGACCAGCCCATCTGTAAGGATGGGAGAAAAACAGATGACGACCGTCGCGAAACCCGCGGTGCGCCCTGAGCGCGCTCACTTTTCTTCCGGCCCCTGCGCCAAGCGCCCTGGCTGGACCCCCGACAATCTCAAACTCGAATCGCTGGGCCGGTCGCACCGCTCCAAGCTCGGCAAGTCGCGCCTGAAGCTGGCGATCGACAAGACGCGCTCCGTTCTCAAGATCCCCGCGGACTACCGCATCGGCATCATGCCGGGCTCGGACACCGGCGCGATCGAAGCCGCCATGTGGTCCATGCTCGGCGCGCGGCCTGTCGATGTCTTCGCATTCGAATCCTTCGGCGAAGACTGGGTCACCGACGTCACCAAGCAGCTGAAGGTCGACGCCACGGTTCACAAGGCGGGCTACGGCAAGCTGCCGGACCTGTCGAAGGCCCGCAAGGACGCCGACATCGTTTTCACCTGGAACGGCACGACCTCTGGCGTGAAAGTCCCCAACGGCGACTGGATCGCGGCGGGCCGCGAAGGCCTCACCTTCTGCGACGCCACGTCTGCCGTGTTCGCCATGCCGATCCCGTGGGACAAGATCGATGTGCTCACCTACTCCTGGCAGAAAGTGCTGGGCGGGGAGGGCGCGCATGGGATGCTGATCCTCTCGCCGCGCGCCATTGAGCGCCTCAAGACCTACAAGCCCGCCTGGCCGATGCCGAAACTGTTCCGCATGGCGAAAGCCGGCGAAGTCACCGAAGGCATCTTCGAAGGCGAGACGATCAACACGCCCTCGATGCTCGCGGTCGAAGACTATCTCGATGCGCTGCAGTGGGTCGAAGGTCTCGGCGGCGTTGAAGCCGCGTTCAAGCGCTCGGACGCCAACCTCGCAGCCTTGGCCAAGTGGGTCGAGAATACGCCGTGGGTGGAATTCCTCGCGGCTGACAAAGCCAACCGCTCCAACACCTCGGTCACGTTCTCGATCGTTGATCCGCGCGTCACCAAGCTGGATGAAAAAGGCCAGCAGGAGTTCGTGAAGAAGTTCACCGGGCTCCTGGAAAAAGAGAACGCAGCCTACGACATCGGCGGCTACAAGGCCGCCCCTCCGGGCCTGCGCATCTGGTGCGGCGCGACGGTGGATGCGAGCGATCTCGAAAAGCTGACGCCCTGGCTCGACTGGGCGTTTGCCGAGACCGTGGCGGGGCTTTCCTGACCGGTCATTCCGGGAGTGATGCCGTGGACGCGTCCAATCCGATGCCGAACAAGCTGCTGCTGCCGGTCCGCCTGGGTCGCGCAGCGTCCGAGATTTTCGTGATGATGCCGCAGCCCTTCATCGCAGCAATCCCTAGGCTCGATCAGCCGCGGGCCGTTGCGCGAAGCATGGGTCATCTCGTGCTGATGGCGGCGATCATGTCCGCGCTGGCGTTGATTGTGGCGCTGGCGACCCCACGCGATGACTTCTGGCTGCTCGCCTTTGCGCTGTTGCGCGCGAACGGCCTGGTGCTGATCGCTTGCGTCAGCTGCGCCGCCGCAGTGGTCGTGATGACGCAGGATGGGCTTCTGGCGGAGCGGCCGGCTGGCGTCGCCGTGGCTTACGCCGCGATGGCGCAGATGGTGATCTTCTCTTTGCCGCTGCTGACCGACAATGACGACATCATCGAATGGAGTTCGGTGATCCAGCTTATGGGCGTCGTGCTTGCGCCGCTTCAGGCGGCGGCTCTCTATGTCGCCTTCGGCGTCGCGCCGCCGTCGCGCCTGCGCTTGCGCCTTCTCGGTAACAGCATCATGTGGGGGGTGCTGGTCTGGGTGCTCCTCTCGCTGCTGTCGTGGGCCGCAGGACTGGACATGCATTATTTCGGGCCAGCGCGGGCATGGCTGCAATGAGCGAAACCAGCCAATCCATCCGCGAGTGGGGCGACGCCACGTTCGGCCCAGTGCGCGATCTTTCCGCGCTGGTGGCCCGCGCCCGTGGCGAGCTGGACGAACTCGGCGAGGCCATCAGGGCCAACGACAAGGCAGAGATCGGCAAGGAAGCGGCCGACGTGGTGATCCTGCTCCACCGTCTCGTCGCGCTCGCCGGCATGGACCTGGCCGAGCAGGTCGACGCCAAGATGGCGATCAACCGCGCGCGCAAATGGAAAGCCGCCGGAGACGGGACGGGCGGCCATGTCTGATCCCCGAGCGCCTGAATTGAGACTCCGCCCCGCGACCATGGCCGACAAGCCGATCCTCGACCTGTGGGACGAGGACGAGGCCGTACGCTTCGCCACCAATGCCGACCACGCCTCCGACGACTGGCTCAACGGCGAGGACTACTGGACACACGAACTCGGCATGCAGTCGGACGTCTACGAGTATTTCATGGGTGAACTTCGCGAAGGCTCGAACTGGCGTCCCATCGCGGCGATGCAGAGCATCGATCCGCACCTCGAGCCAACGCACTACTGGGGCGACATCGAGCCGAACCTGCGCGCCCTCGACATCTGGATCGGCTCGGAAGCCGACCGCGGCAAGGGCCACGGCGAAGGCCTGATGCGGCTCGTGATCGAGCGCTCGTTTGCTGCGCCAGAGGTAACGGCCATCATCATCGATCCGATCAACGCGAACGTTCGCGCCCACAAATTCTATCAACGCATGGGCTTCGTCCCCACGCATCGCCAGATCTTCAACAATGGCGAGGACGACTGCCTCATCCACAAGCTCACGCGCTCCGACTGGGAGGCTAAGCGATGAGATCAGTCCTTCTTGCTTTCGCGCCGCTGGTCGCGCTCGGCGGATGCCTTCAGTACACGCCAATGTCCGCCTGTCCGGCGTATGCACCGGCGCATGAACTGACCGACCGCCTGATGGAAACCTTCAACGCGGGCAACTCGCCTGTGTATGCGGGCAAGTATCCCGACGGCTGGCATCATTCCGCCTGGACAGACCGCCGTGTTGTGACGTGCGGCCCGACCGAGGCTTACATGCGGGCGCTTGGCTTTCACTACCGCGCCGACGGATCCAAGATTTCTCGCATCGACGTTCGCTACGGCATCGCACTGCAGGAGGCCGGCTGGAGGTTCGTCGGCCGTTCGGCCAACGCTCTGCCATAAGCTTCACCCAAAAGAATTGCCAATCCCCACTTCAGGAGACTGACCCCCAATGACCGCCAAGATCAAAGTACTCATCGCCGACGACCTCGCGCCCGGCGCCGCAGATATCTTCCGCAATCGCGGCATCGAGGTCGACTTCAAGGTCGGCCTCAAGAAGGACGAGCTGATCAAGATCATCGGCCAGTATGACGGCCTCGCCGTCCGCTCTGCCTGCAAGCCCGACAAGGACGTGATCGCCGCGGGCGAGAAGCTGAAAGTCATCGGCCGCGCCGGCATCGGCGTCGACAACGTCGACGTGAAGGCGGCCACCGCCAAGGGCGTCGTCGTGATGAACACGCCGTTCGGCAACGCCATCACCACAGCCGAGCATGCCATTGCGATGATGTTCGCCGCTGCCCGCCAGATCCCCTCCGCCAGCGAGCGCACGCAGAAAGGCGAATGGCCGAAGAAGGACTATATCGGCATCGAACTCTTCGCGAAGACGCTGGGCCTCATCGGCGCCGGCAATATCGGCTCCATCGTCGCGGACCGCGCACTCGGCCTCAAGATGAAGGTCGTGGCCTACGATCCCTTCCTCACCGCGGAGCGCGCGACGCAGATCGGCGTCGAAAAGGTCGAACTGGAAGAACTCCTGACGCGCGCCGACATCATCACGCTGCACACGCCGATGACCGAGCAGACCAAGAACATCCTCTCGGTCGAAGCGCTTAAGAAGACCAAGAAGGGCGTGATCCTCATCAACTGCGCCCGTGGCGGCCTCGCTGACGAAGCTGCCGTGCGCGCCGGCCTCGACAGTGGCCATATCGGCGCAGCCGCATTCGACGTGTTCGGCGAGGAGCCAGCGAAAACCAACGTTCTCTTCGGCGCCAAGAACTTCATCGCCACGCCGCACCTTGGCGCGTCTACCATCGAAGCGCAGGACAATGTCGCCTTCCAGGTCGCCGAACAGATGGCGGACTATCTCCTCACCGGCGCCGTCACCAACGGCCTCAACATGCCGAGCGTGACCGCGGAAGAGGCGCCCAAGCTCAAGCCCTTCCTTGCGCTCGCCGAAAAGCTCGGTCTCTTCGCAGGGCAGGTCGCCGATGGCGGGCTCTCGGAAGTCGAGATCGAATACGAAGGCCAGATCGCGAAGTTCAACCGCAAGCCGCTGACGTCTGCGGCGCTGGCCGGCCTGCTGCGTCCCTTCCTCGCCGAAGTGAACATGGTCTCGGCGCCGGCCATCCTGCAGGAGCGCGGCGGCAGCCTGAAGGAATCCATCCGCGAGGAAAGCCCGATCTATGACAGCCTGATGCGGGTTAAGGTGAAGGTCGAAGGCAAGTGGCGCTCGGTTGCCGGCGCCATCGTCGGCGGCCAGCCGCGCATCGTCGAGGTGAAGGGCATGAAGCTGGAAGCCGACTTCCAGCCCTACATGCTGTTCATCAACAACTCCGACAAGCCGGGCTTCATCGGCTCGATGGCCGGACTGCTGGGCGAGGCCAAGATCAACATCGCCACCTTCAATCTCGGCCGCGAGGCCGCCGGCGGAGACGCCATCGCCATCGTCGGCGTCGACCAGGATGTGCCCGCCAAGACGCTGGACGCGATCCAGGGCCTGCCGCAGGTACGCTATGTGAAAGTGCTGAAGTTCTAGGTATTTGCCTGGGCCATGCGGCGCAGCTAGTCTGCGCCGCATGATCCGGCGTTTCCTGATTTCATTGCTTGCGGCAGCGGCGGTCGCCAGCGTCGTCGAGGCGCAATCCGCCCCCGCCACGTCTGGGCCGCTGATCTACTACGCCGGTCAGCCCGGCCGCCTGACGCAGGATCGTGACAGGCTCGGCGGCAATCCATTTGCATCCGCGCTGGTCGACGTGCTGCAGAAGAAGCCGGCGACGCTTTCGGATTTCACTGCGGCGCTCGCCGCCTCCAACGCTCGGCACAGCGGCGGCTGGCAGCAGCTGCAATTCCCGAAAAAGCTGCCTCACTGGAAGATGGATATCCCTGAGAAGCGCGTCGCTCTCGTCCTCATCAATGCCGACTATTCGAAAACCCCCGGCGTTTATTCCCTGCCGGGCGCCGCCTTCGACGCGCGGCGCGTGCCCGATGCCCTGCGCGAAGCCGGGTTCGAGGTGACGCTGGTGCTCGACAAGACAGCGGGCGAGGCGCGCAAGGCGCTCGAAGATTTCTCCAACACGTCCACTACGGCAGACGAATCCCTCATCTACATCGGCGGCCACGGCATGCAACACAAACGCGTCGTCTACTGGATGATGGGCGATTATCCTGACCGGGACGCAAAATGGCTGCCGACCCACGCCATTTCGGTTGACGAGATCGGCAAGGCGGGCAAGGCGAAGGGCGTGAACCTCGTGCTCTACGCCAGCTGCAGGGATGATCCTTTCGGTCCCTGAACAGAGCATCTGCGGAGATTTCAATTGGCCGACAGCTTCGATTTTTCAGGCAGGACGGTTCTTGTCGTCGGCGGCTCCAGCGGCATCGGCAATGGCATCGCGCATGCGTTCCGCCGCAACGGCGCAACCGTCCATGTCTGGGGCACGCGCGCATCCGCTGCGGACTATGCGGGGGAAGAGGGCAGCGATCTTGCCGGGCTCGCCTATGCGCAGATGGACGTGTCGGACTTTGCGGCGATCGAAGTTCACGCGCCGCCGTTCAAGACGCTCGACGTGCTGGTGAACTGCCAGGGAACCGTCATCTACAAGCGCGGCGAGTTTGCGATGGATGGCTTCCAGCGCGTGATCGACGTCAACCTCAACAGCATCATGGCCTGCGCGATGAAGTTCCGGCCGATGCTCGCGGCGACAAAAGGCTCGATCATCAATATCAGCTCGACCTCCGCCTACCACACCACGCTCGGCAATCCGGCATATGGAACATCGAAGGCGGCTTGCGTGGCTCTCACGAAGAATCTTGCCCACGCCCTGGCGAAAGAGGGTATCCGCGTGAACGGCGTCGCGCCCGGCCTGGTCGACACCAAGCTCACCAAAGTGACGACGGAAAATCCCGAGCGGCTGAAGGCGTCGCTGGAGCAGATCCCGCTGCACCGGCTGGGCCAGCCCGCTGATATCGCAGGCGCTGTTCTGTTCCTGGCCTCACCGCACGCTTCCTACGTGATCGGGCATACGATACCGGTCGACGGCGGGCTCATTCTGTGATTTTGCCGTGCGCTGGCTGAAGGATTGTCCTCCATGATCGACGCCAATTTCGCGCAGAGCTTCGCCCAGGAATGGGTGAAGGCATGGAACGATCACGACCTCGAGGCGATCCTGTCGCACTATGACGACGGCGTCGTCTTCCACTCCCCGCGCATCCGCACCGTCACGGGCCGCGACGTCGATTTCGTCACCGGCAAGGCCGAGCTGCGCGCCTACTGGGGCAAAGCTCTCACTCTGCTGCGCGACCTCTTCTTCGACACGGACCAGGTTCTGGTGGGATCGGATTCCCTCACCATTCTCTACACCAACGAGCGCTCGCAATATGTCGGCGAGACCTTTACCTTCAATGCCGCGGGCAAGGTGATCCGCTCCATTTCGGCCTATGCCTGAGATGAGCCAGACCCGCATCTGGCAAATCGCGCTCGCCGCAACTCTTGTTGTTACGGCGGTAGCCCTCATCTTCCGCGCGCCATGGCGCGACGAGTACTGGACGCTCTACATAGCCGGCGGCGACACGACGTGGGCGGAGATGCTCACCACCCGGCAGATGAACGACATCCACCCGCCGCTCGCCTATTTCCCGCTGCACATCTGGGACGGCTGGTTCCACAACGATCTGGCCGCGCGCATTCTCAACATCTTCTATCTCGCCGGCGGTTTCGCACTCGCCTGGTTCGCCGGCCGAGACCGGCCAAAGGAAAACGCGGTCTATCTCTTCATCTGCGCCACCTCCTTCTGGTTCACCTTTTACGGCGTTGAAGTGCGCAACTACGCCCTGCTGTTCGGACTTGTCGTTCCTGCAGTGGTCGCGGCGCGCCGCGCTTTCTCCGGCGACAAGCTGAACCTGGGCTGGCTCGCGGTCTGGTTCTTCCTCGCCATGGCGATGAGCTTTACCCACTATTACGGCACGCTGCTCGTGGGCGGCACGGGGCTGGTAACCGGCGTGCTCCTCCTCCTGCGCAAGCGCTTCGCGGATTTCGTGATCGTCGGCGTCGTATCGGTTCTGGCCGTCGCGCCTACCATGGCATGGGTGCTCGCGAAAGATTTTGGCGGCACGGTCGCTGAATACGCCGTCGGAGGCACGACGCTCGCCGCGCGGATGGAAGACGGCTCCGACCAGTTCCTGCGCGGCCTTCTTCTCAAGACCTTCATCGCCAACCTCACGCTCACTGTCGCCGCCTTCATGGCCGCCGGCCGGCTGCGCAAGCAGGGCGAGCGCAATGATGCGATCCTGCTGTGGTCGATGCTGATCGTCGTGATCCTTGCCTTCGCCAGCCAGACGACAGCGGTCTCGATCAAGGAACGCTCCTTCATCGTCATCATCCCACCGCTCTTCTATCTCGCCGCCCGCGCCCTCCCGCTGGCGGAGGAGAAGGGCGGGTTCGCGGCCCGCGCCGCACGCTGGGCGCCGATCCTTGCGATCGCCACGCCCTTCCTGTTCATCCCCGAACACTTCAAGGACCGCGAGCGTCTGGGAGAAGTGCGCGAGAGCATCGCGGCGCCGGGAACATGCGCGGGCGAGCCAATGCTGGTGTTCTATCGCGCCACGCCGCAATCGCCCGGTTTCCAGCCCTGGTTCAACAATCGTGTGCTCGCCCCGACGCGCGGAGGCCCGCCAAGGCTGATCGAAGTAGAGACGGCGACCCCGCAGGATGTCGCCGCCGTGAAGGTCTCGCGTTGCCCGGTGAAGGGCCTCGCCCTCTCCATGCCCCGCGGCGAGCGCCAGGATCACGTGGATGCCCGCGCAGCCTTCGCCAAGGCGGGGCTCGACCTGTCGCAGCTCGACGAGGTCAACCGCGGCGAGGGCCGCAGCCTGCTGTTCCAGGCGCGCTGAAAAATCCTCATCTGGCCTGTTGACCCTCACGCGTCGGGAGGGTGCATCTGATTTGTCCTGCGGAAACGCCAGACCCAAGGCAGACAGATGAAGGCCCTGACAGTCAAACAGCTTGCAGCCATCTCCGGCGTCACCGTCCGGACGCTGCATCACTATGACGAAATCGGCCTTCTGAAGCCTGCCTATGTCGGCGAGAACGGCTACCGTTACTACGAAAGATCCCAGCTCCTGCGCCTGCAGCAGATCCTCTTCCACCGTGAGTTCGGCGTTCCCCTGAACGAGATCGCAGACCTGCTCGACATGGAAGAGGCCGATCAGGTCGGCATCCTGCTGCGCCATCGCGAGCGGCTGGAGGTCGAAACGAAACGGTATGCCGACCTCATCAGGACGATCGACCGCACGATTGCCGGAATAAAAGGCGAGACCGAGATGAAGAACGCTGAACTCTATGAAGGCTTCTCCGCCGAGAAGCAGGCCGAATACGAAAGCTGGCTGGTCGAGCGCTATGGCGAGCGCATGAAGGCCGACATTGCCCGCTCGCGCAGGGCCATGTCGAAGATGAACGAGGCCGAGCAGAAGGCCGTGATGCAGGACCTGCACGATATCGAGCAGGCGCTGGCCGAAGGCCTGCGGCGCGGCATAGACCCCGCCTCGGACGCCACCGACGGATTGATCCAGCGTCACCGCGCCTGGGTCGCCGGCGCGTGGGACAGGGAGTGCACGGCCGAGGCGTATTCAGGCCTTGCCGATCTCTACCTCTCGCACCCGGATTTCGTGAAGCGCTATGAGACGATCGAACCCGGCTTCGCCGCCTATCTAACAACAGCGATGAAGGCGCATGCCGCCAAGACCTAGCGCCGCTCCATCGTTTCGAGATTCCACTCGGCGTCCTTGAACGGCGCGTGCGTTTCGGCCCGCACAGGATAGCCGCCGGCTTCCTGTTCGGAATTGACGATTCTGCCAGTGCCGTTCTTCACGTCTGCGATGATGCGAGCGTCGATGGGATCGCGGTCCCATGGACGCGCGCCGCAGCCGGCGAGCACCTTGTCGATCATCGGCAGGAAATCGGCGCGCGCCGCCGCGGCATCTGTCTTCTCGCTGATATCGAGCAGGATCGCCTCGCTATCTCCAAACCTACCGATGCGCGCCAGCGGCTTGCCTTGCCCGTCGAGCGCCAGATTGTTGCTCATGCGCAGCGCGAGCGCGCCTTCGCCGCCCATCATGAAGGCGGCCGCCTTTTTGTCCGTCGACGGCCCAGCGAGGAAGGCATTGCCCGTGATGTTGATCTCGCCCTCGACGTATTCGTGCGTGCCCCACTCATTGGCGTGGAGGTTGTAGTGCGCGAAGCGCTTGCCCGGATTGTAGACTACGTTGTCGATCATGAAGCCGTGCGTGCCGCCCTTGAACAGGATGTTGCGCTCCATGTTGTGGGCATAGAGGCTGCGCGTGACCGTCGCGAAGCGCACATTGTCGTGGATCAGCGTTCCCTTCGAATGCTCGCCCTTCGAATGCGTGGAGTTCGAAAGCCCCTCCGCCACGATGTTCGAGTCGAACACGATGTCGTGCGAGGTAAAGGCGCGCCACTGCTCCAGCGTCGCCTCCTTGTCGTCCTTGCCGAACCGCTTGCCCGAGGCGGACAGCCCCTCATCCGTCGCCCAGGTGATCGAGCAATTCGAGACTTCAATGCGCGATGCGCCGTAGGCATAGATGCCATCGCACTCCCAGCCGGATTTCTTCGCCTGTCCCGCCTCGCCCGGCCGTACCATCAGGTGGCGGATGACGACGTTCTGCGCGCCCTGCGAGATCTCGATCCCGCCCCTGATCAGCGTAATCCCGGGCGCGGGCGCCGTATGCCCGGCAATGGTGAGATCGCCACTGGTGATGCGAAGCGACTGCCGGTTGAGATCGATCACGCCACCAACCTCGAACACGATGATGCGCGCACCCTTCGCCTTGATGGCCTCCGAGATCGAGCCAGGCCCCGACGGCGCCAGCGTCGTCACCCGGATGATCTTTCCCCCGCGCCCGCCCGGAAAGTGCTGGCCGGTGCGGAGCAGGGCAGGCTGCTGCGCTCCCGCCGATGCGCCAAGAGCAAGAGCTGCCGAACTCAGAAGGAAGGTTCTACGCCACATCACGTCCCCCTAGCCTTGGCCGACGCATCTAGGACAGAGGGATCCCTCGGCGTCATGTCATCCAGATTCCATTTCGAGGCATCGAACACCCGCCGCGCCTCCGCCTGCACAGGATAACCGCCGACCTGGGTTTCATTGTCGATGATCTCGCCCCTGCTTTCAGCCACGTCAGCCAGAAGCCGCACATCATGCGCGTCTCGATCCCACGGCCGCGCGCCTACGGTGGTCAACACATGCTCTTCGACATCGCCCGATGGCATGGCCTTCAGCCCAGCCGGCCAATCGAGCGGCGCCTTCTTGCGATTGATCTTTGCCTTGCCCGCTTCGTAGGAGCCAAGCTCCGGCAGCTTGTTCCCCCACTTGTCGACCATCACGTTGTCGGCCCCATAGTAATCGAGATCGCCAACCCCGCCGATCGTCAGGAAGGGCAGCCCCTCCGCCGTATCGAACCCGCCGCGCAGCACATTGCCCACGGCCGTCATCTGCCCGTTCACCGGCGTGTACCCCGCCCACTCATTGGCCATGAGGTTGTAGTGCAGCGCCTTCCAGCCCGGATTGTAGATCAGGTTGTTGACGACAGTCCCATGCACGCCGCCCTTGAACAGCGGATTGCGCTCCATGTTGTGAGCATAGAGATTGCCGACAATCAGGATGCCGGTCGCGTTGTCGTGGATCAGCGAGCCCTTGGAATGCTCACCCTTTGCATGCACCGCGACCGCCAGT
>DASYKO010000186.1:0-22561 GCA_035995285.1 Hyphomonadaceae bacterium
GCCATCATGCCGGAGATCTTGCCCCGGCCTCCGAACAGGAGAAGCAGCACGACAAGGATGATGACGATTTCGAGGGGGCCGAGACGTCCAAGCATTGGTTCTACTCCGGTGTCGCCCGGCGCGCTCCCAAGTCAGCAGCGGCGGCGGCTAGATACGCAAGGTAACCCTCCGGCGGACTTCCTGCAAACGCAGGCTCGTCACGGAGGCGCTATTTCACACTGAAAACGCATTAACCGAGGCAATTGGATAGCTGAACCTTAGTCTCGGTCCTCCGCCCCTTCGAGGAAATCGGGCTGGAATTCGGCATCCTCCAGCGGATCCTCGCCCAGGAGTTCGCCCGTTTCAGGGTCCCGCGGCGAGCCGGCGAAGTCGAAATCGCGAGGAATCTCGGCGCTCAGCAGGCCCGCGGCGGCCAGATCGGTGCGCCCAGGCAGCGAATCCAGCGAGTCGAGGCCGAAGTGGACGAGGAAGGTATCCGTGGTTCCATATGTCACAGGCCGCCCCGGCGTCCTGCGGCGGCCCCGCGGACGAACCCAGCCCGCCTCCATCAGGATGTCGAGCGTGCCGGTCGAGACCGCGACGCCCCGCACATCCTCGATCTCCGCCCGGCTGACCGGCTGGCAGTAGGCGATGATCGCCAGCGTCTCGAGCGCAGCACGGGAAAGCGCCCGCGGTTGCTCGCGCGTCTCCTCGAACAGGAAAGACAGGTCCGGCGCCGACTGGAACCGCCACTTGCCCGCCACCTCGACAAGCTGCACGCCCTTGGCCGCATAGTCCGCCTTCAGCTTCACCAGCACATCGCCCGGCTCGATCCCCTGCGGCAGCGCCTCAGCCAGCGTCGGCGCATCGATCGGCTCGTCGGACGCAAACAGCACCGCCTCCGCACGGCGCACGGCGTCAGCGAGCTTTTCAGGATCGATATGCCTTTCAGGCGCAGATTTGGCCGGCGCCGGCTTCGCTTCAGCCTTCGGCTTCGCCTTGGCCGCGGGCTTGGCCGTCAGCGGCGCACCCTTGGGATTACCCAGTTCATGCTGGGTGCGGACAGCCGACTTCGACAGCTTCGCGACAGCGTCGCGCATCTTGTCGAGGTTCGGCTCGCTGCCGCCCTTGTCCTTGCCGTTTTGGCCTTTGCCCTTCCCGCTCATTCGGCCGCCTTCAGCTGCTCACGCATACGGCGGACATAGACATCGGAAAAAGGCTGGTCCTGGCGCAGCTCGACAGCCCGATCCTTGGTCAGCTCAAGCGCGGCGGAAAAGAAGCTCGCAACTTCGGAACGCCGCGGTGCGTCCTTAGAGGCTTCATCCTCAGCATGCATGGCCTGGATCGATGTCCAGTCGATGAGTTCCGGCACCAGCGCGGCGAGATGCCTGCGGGCCGTATCGAGCGGCACCACCGGCTGGCGCGCGATCACATGGGCGCGGTATTTCACCTTGCGCACATTGATGTCGCCGAAGGCCTTGAGAACGTCGTGCAGCGTGGTGGTCCACAGCGGCTTGCGGACGATACGGGCGTTCTCCGGATCACCCCGGCGGAACACATCCCGCCCATCGATATTGCCGCGATAAAGATCGTCCACCGCCTTGCGCATCGCATCGAGACGCTTCAGCCGGAACGTTAGGCGGGCAGACATCGCCTCCGGATCAAGCTCGTCCTCGACCGGCTTGTCCGACGGCAGCAGGAGCTTCGATTTCAGATAGGCCAGCCACGCCGCCATCAGCAGGTAGTCGGCAGCAAGATCGACGCGCAGGTCCTGTGCGGTGCGGATGTAGGTCAGATACTGGTCCGCCAGATTCAGGATCGAGATTTTGGTGAGGTCCACCCTCTGCTTGCGGGCGAGGTCGAGCAGCAGATGCAGCGGCCCCTCATAGCCGTCGACATCGACGCGGAACGCATGCGCGTTATCCGCGTCGGCAGCCCCGGCCGAGGCCTGGGACAGCATCTCCTCGTCTGCCATTCCTGTATTACTTAGGTGGCCCGTCATGCAGCCGCAGTACCGGACGGCGGCAGCCTGGACAACAGCTTATGCAGCTGTTCCCAGCCCTGCGCCCGGTCAAAGGGCTCCTTGTTGAGGGTGGCTTTTTCGGCGATTTTCGCCCGGCGGAGTGCATCGCCCGACAGCTCCGGAACAGCGTCGGCAACCTCGGCCATCTCGGCCCGAATGGCGGAAGGCTCCTTCAGGAACCCCGAGCAGTGCAGCGCGACATCGCATCCCGCTATGATGCCCTTGCTCGCCCGCTCGGCGAGTGTGCCGCCCAGAGCATTCATGCCGAGATCGTCGGTCATGAGCAGGCCGTCGAAGCCGATCTGCCCGCGGATGACGGCGTGGATGATGGTCTCCGAATGCGTCGCCGCGCGCTCACCATCGAAAGCGGTGAAGGCCAGATGCGCCGTCATCCCCATCGGCGCATCGTTGAGCGCATGGAATGGCGAGATGTCGGCCAGCAACTCCTCGCGGCTGTCGCGGACGATCGGCATGGATTCATGGCTGTCGACCTCGGCGCGGCCATGGCCGGGCATGTGCTTGATGACGCCGGCAACGCCACCCGCTTCGAGGCCTTCGAGCGCAGCAGCGGCAAGTTCCGCCACCTGCTCCGGATTATCGCCGAACGAGCGGTCGCCGACGATGTCGTGCTTGCCCGGATGGCGCAGGTCGACGACCGGCGCGCAATCGGCGCGAATGCCCATCGGCTCCAGCTCGGCGGCGATCAGGCGATGGTGCAGCCAGCTCGCCTCGACGGCTGCCTTGCGATCCAGCTTGTAGAGCTCGCCATACTTCCCCGGAGCGGGAAAATCCGGCCACACCGGCGGCTTGAGGCGGCGCACGCGCCCGCCCTCCTGGTCGATGAAGATCAACGCCTCGCGGCCAAGGCACGACCAGATGTCGGCGGTAAGCGCCTTCACCTGCTCAGGCGTCACGCATGAGCGGCCCATGAGGATCATGCCCCACGGATTCTTCTCGTTGAGAAGCTTGCGCTCGTCCGCGGTCAGTTTCGCGCCCGAAACGCTGAGAATGCAGGCCCTGGGATTCGCCATGTCTCTAACTGTTGCCGATTGCGCAGTTGAAGATCAACCGCCCCCAACCAGCGAAAACATGCCCAGCGCAGATCATGTCGGGCACGGAATGGCGGACTGCTATTTGGCAACCCGATAGCAGGCGCCGCCCTTGGCCTTGAAGGCGTTGCAGAAGGCATCCGCATCCGCCGACGTAGCGAAAGCCCCTGCCCGCACGCGGTATACGGCCTTACCGTTCACCTCGGCCTGGACAATGATGCGCTCAGCCGAACCGAAGAGTTCCGGCGCCTTCCTGGCAGCCTTCGCCCATTCGGCCTGCGCCCCAGCCTCGGTCGCAGGCGCTGCGATCTGAACCGCAAACTTGCCGCCAGCGTTGAAGGCAGGCGTGAAGCCGGCAGGCGCCGCGCCAGCAAGCTGGATCGGAGCGTCAGCCGGCGCCGCTGCGGGCGGCTTGGCGGCCGGAGCAGCGGCCTTGGCCGGAGCAGGCGTGGCCGTCTGGGTGGGCGCCGTTGATTTGGCCGGCCCGCCAACCGGAAGAGCAGCAGCCTTGGTCGTGCCGACAACACCTGCCGGCGGCTTGGCGGCCGCGACCGTCACAGGTTTGGCCGGCGCCGGGGCTGGTTTCGACTCGGCAGCCTTGGCCGGCTGAACCGGCTTCGGCGGCGCCACGTCAGCAGCGGCCGGCGGAGGAATTTCCGGTCGCACTTCCGGCGCGGGCTTGGGGCGCGCCTCGACCTGCTCAAACACCGTAGCTTCAGCCGGCGTAGGCGCAGTGCGCGCATCGGCTACGGGCTTGGACTTGAATGCGCCCTCCTCCGCGATCACCGGAGCAGCAGCAGAATCCTCAGGCCGAACGCCTTCGCGATAGGCATTCCACACCACGACGCCGAACACGCCGACGACAACCAGCGCGCCTGCCAGCAACAGCGGCCCACGCTTGGAGCCTTCAGAGGCGCGGTGCGCAGCCTCTCCCGGCAGCGGGGCAAAATCGGAAACACGGCGGCGGCTGCCCTTGCGGCGGCTGTCCTTGTTGCGGCGGTCGGATGCGGCGCGCTCGACGAAGGCGATCTTCTCGTCCTCGGAGACTTCGTCCTCGTCATTGGCGGCGGGGTCCGGCCTGCCGCGGTCTGCGATCAGGTTATCAATCTCGGAATTGAGCGAGGAGGCCTCGTTCGGACGGCCGGGGATCACCGCGCGCGAATAGCGTGTCATGGAGAGAGCCAGAGCTTTCCTGCGCCTGTCGCGTCCCTGTCCGCCTCCGTGGCCAGCGCCCACGCACGTAAGCAGCGGCCGCGCCCGTGCAGAGGCGCCGCCAGCGTGGCATCGTGGCGTCAGGCCGTTAACGAACAGGAAAGTTGTCCGGAAAATCTGCCTGGCCCCGAGAATCCGAGTGTCGTGGCGGCATGACGTAAAGGTTTGGGTTACCGCCACGTAGCATGATCGCCTCCGGGTGGTCGGGTCATCGACCGGAGGGACTATGGCCGAAGGCATCTACCGTGAGGCGCGGGCGCCCGACGAGACCAGGCCCGGCGCGCAAGCCGCGCTGAAAGTCCTCATCGTCGAGGACATGTTCCTCAATTCCGAATTCCTGCGCATCTGGGTCGAGGCGCTCGGCCACGAAGTCTGCGGCGTCGCTGTGTCGGTCGAGACCGCCTGCGCGCTGGCCCGCACACAGCAGCCCGATGTGATCCTGATGGACCTGCTGCTCGAGGGCGAAGGCGACGGCGTCGATGCGGCCATGGAGATCCGGCGCACACAGGCGCCATCGATCATCTTCATCACGGCCTGTTCGGAGCAGAAGTCGGTCGAGCGGATCCTCTCCACCGACCCGTTCCGGATCCTGCCCAAGCCGGTCAATCCGCAGGAACTGTTCGACGCCCTGCGCGCAGCCGAGCGGACGAGAGCCGCTGCAGCCTAAGCCGCCGCGGCCATACCACCGCCCTGCGCCATCATCCGCGCTTCGCGGAAGGTGACGAGCCGGCGGTTGGCTTCATCCCACAGCGTCAGCCCCACGCAGCGGACCGAGTCGATCAGCGTGATGCGGCCGATCTCGTTGAGATGCGGATGCCGCTTCAGCACTTTCGGCAGGCGGTAGAACGGGATGCGGCTGGCGACGTGATGGATGTGGTGGATGCCGATATTGCCCGTGAGCCATTGCAGGGGCTGCGGCAGCACATAGTGCGAGGAGCCCATGAGGGCGGCATGCGGGCCATCCCAGCCCTCATTGCGGTCCCAGTGCGTTTCCTCGAACTGGTGCTGCACGTAGAACAGCCACACGCCGATCGAGGCGGCGATCACGATGGTCGGCAGGTGAAGCAGGAGAAGCGCCTGCCATCCGCCGAACCAGATGGCGGCGGCGACCAGAAGCCCGATCACCACATTGGTGCCCATGGCCGAAACCCACGGACGCCAGCCCTCTTTCATCAGCCCCACCGGCAGGCGTTGCTGCAGCAGGAACACGTAAGCCGGCCCGATGAAGAACAGCACGATCGGATTGCGATAGACCCGGTAGCCGAAACGCGTCAGCGGCGAGGCGGCGTTGTATTCACCGATCGTCATCGTGGCGATCGCGCCCGGCCCGCGGCGGTCGAGGTTGCCTGAAGATGCGTGGTGGATCGCGTGCTCGCGCTTCCAGCAATCATACGGCGTCAGCGTCAGGACGCCGACGGCCCGGCCGATCCAGTTGTTGAGCGCGGGCGAGCGGAAGAAAGCCTGGTGACCGCAATCGTGCTGGATCATGAACAGGCGCACGGTGAAGAAGGCGGAAGGAACAGAAAGCAGCAGCGCCACCCACCACAGCCCATAGGCGACCGCGAACCATCCGCCTGTCCAGAGCGCCGCCAGCGGGGCCGCCGACAGGAGGATTTCCGACACCGAGCGCACGCCGCTGGGCTGCTGGAATTCCGTAAGTGATTTCTTGAGAGCGCGGGCTTGGGCCTGTTCGTATTTCAAAAGAGCGTTTCCGTCCGTTTTGAGAGCTGCGCGTTCAGCGCATAACTGCGGCCCCCACAGCCGCCGGCGCCGTCTGGCGCACGGTCCTAGCCGGGCTCAATCAAACGGTACTTGGGATTTAGCGTATGACACGTTAACGGCCCAATGCGACACTTTATGAGCAGCTCCCTTTGCCGCATCCCCTGAATTTACGGATGTTTCGCGCCATCCTCACCCGCCAAGCGCCTTCGCGAGCCGGGCGCGGACAGCGGAATCAGTAACTTTTGCGTTCCGCCCGAAATACCAGGCCGCGGTGTGATCCTGGGTATCCTTCGCCGAGATGTCCGCGCCAGCAGCAAGGATCGCGTCGATCACCGGGGGCGATCCATTCTCGGCCGCGTACATCAGGACGGTGCGATGGTCGCGGTCGAGCCTGACGCACTGGTTCTCCTCGGCCTGGGTGGCCGCGTTCACATCGGCCTTGCGGGACAGCAGGAGCTGCACAGCGTTGAGCCGGTCCATCTGCACGGCGTACATCAGCGCCGTCTTGCCGAAGTCGTTCGTCGAGGCGGAAAGATCGGCATGCGCTTCGTCCAGCACGAGATACGTAAGGCCCGCATGGCCCAGCGCGGCGATCAGGAATGAGCTCAGCGCTTTTTGCCGCCGCTCCATGTCGTAACGCGACAGGCCATTGGGCCCTGGCTGCTCGATGGCTTTCTCGCGCGCCGCAATGAGCTTGCGGACCTGAGGGATCGGCTGGCGCGTGTGGATCGCCGCCTGCACGGCCTCGTCCCACGCCGGGTCCTCGCCCCATTCGTGGTTGCCCGCCTTGATCGGCAGTTTCTGAATCGCCTCGGCCACGATGCGCGCGATCTCCTCAGGCGGAGTGTCCGAGTTGATCCTGAGGTCCGGGGCCATATCCCGGAGCACGATTGCAAGCGGCTGATCGCCGTACATGATCCTGTCGAGCATCGTGCGCCAGGCCTGTTCGGCCCATTGCGCGGCTTCGGCTTCGGACTTGCCAAAGCCTGTCTGGTAATAGGCCGTCATGTCCGCCAGGAATTTCGGCCTGCCCTGTTTGACATCGAGATAGTCGCGCCAGCTTTGCGGGTCCGATCCCGCCCATCCCATGTAGCGAAGTTCGCGCAGCGCATCATCCCGCCTTGTCTCGCGGGGGTCTTTCGGAAGATCCATCCAGAACAGTTCGCTCTTCATGGCCCAGGGACGGTGGAGGACAGCCACGAGAGCAGAGTCCTTCGGCGGCGCGGTCCATCCCATTGATCCTGTGCACGCTCCCGCGGAGTCTCCGTAAACATCGGACAGACCCGCAAACAGTTGCGAGCTGTCACGGAAAGCGCCGATGCTGGCCCGGGGCGGCAGGATATCGACCACGCACACCGTTCGCGCCTCGCCCTTCGCGTTGAGATGAACGAGGCTCGTCGCGCCAGGCTTGTCCTCGTACGGAGGGGACGCGAGGGTGTTCACATAGATACGCTTGCCGATCTGGACGATGCTGGCCTTTCCGATCGGGCCAAGGTCGATCAGTTCGCGATACGAGGCGCCGAGGATGTGCTCATCCTTGCGCCAGCTGAGACGCAAGCCGAATTCCGCCTTGTGCCGCTCCGACTGCAGCGCCCGCTGAAAATCGGATTCGCTCTCGAACAGCCAGATCGACGGGCCTGTATAGCGCCAGCTGTAGTCGTTCGAGTCGAAGTGCAGCACCTCGTTCTCGCCATCACCGTCAAAGTCGATGCGCATTTCATGGGCGGATTGGTAGAAGCCGCGGCCCTCGGGCGGAAAAACCGTGACCTTGGCGTTCGGGAATGCGGCCACGAGATCCACGTTCGCCTCATCCAGCCGCGCCTGCGCATCGAACACCTTGGTCCAGGCCTCCAGGAACGGGCCGCACGCCGCAGGGTCCTCGTTGAGCGACAGGAATGGCCGGAACGGCTTGATGGCAGGATCGACCTGCGCGCTGACCGGAAGACTGACGCACGGGCTCACCGCCACGCAGGCAGCGAGCGCGAATCTCGAAATGATACGCATGATTTCCCCAACCACGACACGTCGATCGTGGACCGGAATGCCCTAACAATCCGCTATGGCGGAATTGCGGATTCCGCACGGCGGGTCTGCGATTTCAGACCCACCGCTCCAGGTTGAACAGCCTGCGGTGTTCCTCGATGGCGTATGTATCGGTCATGCCGGCGATGTAGTCGCAGACGACGCGGGCGCGCTTCACCGAATCCTTCGGCGCATCCATCGCCCGCTCGCGCCACGGCGAGGGCAGCGTGTCAGGCTCCGCGAGGAACAGCCCGAAGAGCTCGCGCACGATGCGGCGCGCCTGACTCATCATGCGGTTGACCTTGATGTGCCGGTACATGCGTTCGAACAGGAAATTGCGCAGGGGCTTCTGCTTCTCCTCGATCTCCGCGGAGAAGGCCGCGATCGGCCGCCCGAGCGCCCTCACCTCCTCTACCGACTTCGGCTTGTCCACAGCCACGCGCCGCCCGAACTCGGCAATGAGGTCGCCCGTCCACACGCCGATCAGCCTGCGCACGGCCTCCGAGATGAGACGGCGGCGCTCGAGGCCGGGGTAGTCGGCCATCACCTGCCGGAAGACGTCGCCCGTGAGCGGGATCTCCATCAGGTCGTCGATCTCGAACAGGCCGGCGCGCAGGCCGTCCTCGATGTCATGGTTATTGTAGGCGATATCGTCGGCCAGCGCCGACACCTGCGCCTCCGGCCCCGCGAAGGTATCCAGCTCCAGCGACTGCAGCGCTTCATAGTCACGGAAGGCGACGGGCAGCTTCTCGAGCGGCTTGTCCTTCGTCACCAGCGGGCCGTTGTGCTTGATGACGCCTTCGAGCGTTTCCCAGGTGAGATTGAGCCCGTCGAACTTCGGATACTTCCGCTCAAGCTTGGTCAGCACGCGCAGCGCCTGGGCGTTGTGGTCGAACCCGTCATACTGCGCCATGAGCTCGTTGAGCGCGGTTTCTCCCGCATGTCCAAAAGGCGGATGCCCGATGTCGTGCGAGAGGGCGAGCACCTCGGCGAGATCCTCCTCCAGCCCCAGCACGCGCGCCACGGTGCGCGCGACCTGCGAGACTTCGAGGGAGTGAGTAAGCCGCGTCCGGAAATGGTCGCCCTCGTGTGCGACGAACACCTGCGTCTTCTGCTTCAGGCGGCGAAAAGCGTCCGAATGGATGATCCTGTCCCGGTCCCGCTGGAACTCCGTGCGGGTGGCCGAAGGCGCCTCGGCATGCAGCCGCCCGCGGGATTTCGCCGGATCACTGGCAAAAACCACCTTTGGCGGGGCCTTGAACGGCGTGGCCATGAAGAAGACTTCCCTTTACCTTGCGGCCTTCTTATCTGAATCGCTCCTAACGGCCTATTGAGGCGCAGATGGCGGATACGGCCCTGGCAACCCCGGAAGTAAGTCTGTCGGCCTCAGCGGCCCGGCGGATCAACAAGATCACGACGGGCAAGCCGGCGGGGACGATGCTGCGCGTCGAGGTGATCGGCGGCGGCTGTTCGGGCTTTTCCTACCGCTTCGGATTTGCCGATGCCGTGAACGCCGACGACCAGGTGATCGAGCGCGACGGCGCCAAGGTCGCCATCGACGAGGCCAGCCTGCCCTTCCTCGCCGGATCGGAAATCGACTTCGTCGAAGAGATCATCGGCGCCGCGTTCAAGGTTCATAACCCGAACGCCACCTCAGGCTGCGGTTGCGGCACGAGCTTTTCGGTCTGATAATAAGCACGCTATAATAACGGCGCAGCGCGGCGCGCGCCGTATAATAGTCATGCAATAATAGCAGGGCAGCCCAGGTTCAAAGCGCTTAGTCGCGCCTGCCGTTCATGACGCGGCCGCGGACAGTATCCATGGCGCCCGAACGCGGTGCAGGCGGCGGCGCCGAACGGGGCGGAGGAGCCGAACGCTCCGACGACTGGCTACGGCTCGCACCACCACCATCATCATCCCCACCACGATTGCCGCGGAACTTATCCTGGACCCGGCCCATCACATTGCCACGCGGCGCCGGCGCGGGACTTGCGCCCGCCGCACCTGCCGGCGCATCACCCGACGATCCACCCGGCCCACCGGCCAGGCCGTTTTGGATGATTCCCATCGGCCCACCCCTGCGCCCGCCCTGCTGAGGCGCCGGCCCGGGATTGCCCTGCAGCGCAGCTCCGACTCCCGCCGGCCCGCCATTATACTGCCCATTCGCGTTACCGCGTCCGGGACCAAGAATCCGATCATTCGCCCGATCCACGATCTCGGCCGGGCGGCGGTCTTCGAAGCGATATTGGTTGCCGCCCCTGAAATGTTCGCGGCGAAAGTGGCGGCTGTAGTCGCCATACCAGGGCCCGCCGAAATAGGTCTGGTAGTAGAACAGCCCGTCATTGTTCCAGTACCCGCCATAGATCGGCCCGTAGAAGTTGTCGTAGTACGCGTCGTAGTACGCGGGCCCGTACTCGTAGGGCCGGTAATAGCCGGGAGCATAGTAGCCCGGGTACCCAGACGAATACCCGACGCCGACGGCGCCATAGCTGCCGCTCCATCCACCGTAGCTGTAGTCGTCATAGACGCAGCCGGAGAGTGCAACGAGGGCGGCCGGTAGGGCGACCGCAGCCCAAAGACGGTTTTTCATGCCGTTAGCATGACTCCGCCGACATGAATGGGGCACAACAAAAGTAGGGGGTCACGCTGAGTTGACCCATAAGCCCAGCCAAAACCGGGGGTTTCAGGCGTGGGGACTACCCTCGCTGCCATCCCGGGGCAGGCTGCCTGGGCCGTAATAGGGGCCGTAGGTCCCGCCGTCGGCAAAGCGGGAGATTCCATCGTTCCCGCCATAGCCGCTGGCGCAGGAAGCCATTCCGGCGAGCGCCGCAGCGGCAACGAGGCTCGCAATCAGCAGTTTCATGACAGCCTCCGCCAAAAGGGCTCAGACAACTGTCATCTCAACCCATCGCAGGAGGCGTTGTTCCTTCAGCTTTGAGGGAACCTCAGGCCTGCATGGTGGGGCCGTTCTTCCCCGAAGCGACCTGAGCTGGCGCATCTCCCGGAGAGGGCAGTTCCGGCAGGTCGGCCATGTGCATGCGGCGCTGGCGGAAGATTCGCGTGGCCCCAAAGCCGACGAGACCCAGCATGCCAGCTGTCGCTACGCCAAGAATGATGAGCGGAACCATTGCGTCCTCACTGACCGCCCCCAACTGCCGTACCCAAACAGGAGGCTGGGCGCGGTCGGCGTGTCCCGCAAACGAATAAATGGTCATGTTCGAGGCCATGTTCTGGCCCGATTTGCCAAACGGGTTCCTTCAGGCGCGAACGCCTACTTCGCTTTGTCGTCGGGCTCGTCGTCCTCGCTCTCCCGCGCCCTGCGGCGGCGAACGACCACGAAGAACGCGAGGGTAAGCACGAGCGAGACCACGGTGAGGATGGGAAGTGCGGCCCCGGCATCCATGGCAATCTCCCCTACCCGTGACCTTCTCCCCTCTTTCCATCGGATGCGGGGTTACGTCTATGGTCAAGGGAAGAGGCCAAGACTGGGTAATGATCCGATGAAAGTATCCGACGCCGTGCGCCAGCGCATCTCGACGCGCGGATTTCTCGATAAGCCGATCTCGAAGGCAGAGGTCTCCGAGATGCTGGACCTGGCGCAGCGCGCGCCCTCAGGCGGCAATGTGCAACCCTGGAAGGTGATCGCGGTGAGCGGCGCCGCGCGCGACGAGATCATCGCCATGGCGCAGCACATACTGGCGGCGGACCCGATGGCTGTGATCCCGATGGACCGGCCGGTCTATCCCGACTTCAATCAGCTCGACCCGGTCTACAATACGCGGCGCAAGCGCGTGGGCGAGATGATGTACGCCACGGTCGGCATCCCGAAGGAAGACCGCGCAGGACGCCTGCGCTGGTTCGCCAACAATTACCGCTTCTTCGGCGCGCCCGTGGGTCTGTTTCTCGTCATCGACAAGCGCATGGGCCATGGCCAGTGGGCGCACATGGGCATGTTCATGCAAACCATCGCGTTGCTTGCGGAAGAGCGCGGCTGGGGCACCTGCATGCAGGAATGCTGGGCCCGCGTGCGCAACGAACTCGGCGGCCATTTCGGGCTGGACGAGAACCACATGGTCTATGCCGGGATTGCGCTGGGGTACCCTGATCCCAACGAGCCTGCGAACGAACTCTACGCCGAGCGCGCGCCGCAGGGCGAGGTGGTGGAGTTCAAGGGGTTCTAAGGGCAACGTAGATGAGCGCGAAGTGGGCGTTTGGGCTTGCGCTGGTTTTCCTGTTCGCCGCGTCGGTCGTGGCGCTTGGCTTCATGCAGGTGAAGGCAAAGCCCTGCGATGAGACGCTGACCTTGTCTCCGATGATCGCGTTCGAGCTCGCGCAAACGCGGACGGACCTGGAGCAGATCTTCGGGACACCGGGCGTCGAATGCAAATCGGAGGTCGCTGGCCAGCTGCATACGGCCAACCTGTTCGATACGCTCGGCTACATCCCGGGCTATACAGCGTTCTACCTGTTGATGGCCTTCGCACTGGGCCGGCGCGATCAAATGCTGGGCGGGATCGCGATGGCGCTGGCGCTCGGCTGCGGAGTAGCCGACCTGATCGAGAACACTGCGATGTTCCAGTTGAGCCCTGTGCTGAAGTCCCCGGACTGGCTCACGGTGTTGAGGATTTCGACCAGCATCAAATGGATCGGGCTGGGGGTGGTGACGACGCTTGGGGGCGTGATGCTGGCGCGGAGAAGCGGATGGTGGGGCTGGCTAGGACTTGCGATCTGCATCGTGCCGCTGGCGGCATCCCTTTGGGTGCTTGGAGTGTCGAAGGAAGCCGGGGACTATCTTGTTCCCGCAATCCTGCTGGGAACCGCGCCGCTGGCGGTGGCAGCCATTGTGGGAATCATTTCGAAGGATCAGTCGCCTGACGCCTGACCGCTAGGACGCCCCGCCCCCAAGGCCGATCCAGCGGCCGGCGGCGGCAACCGTGAACCACGCCATGATGGTCAAGAGGCCGACCAGGCGATTGAGCCTTGGCGGGGCGCCTTCGGTCTTGCTGGCGCGCGCGAATTCCCAGAGGGCGAAGCCGGCCACCAGCACCGCGAAGATGCGCAGCGTCCAGCGGTTGATCTCCATGAACGTGTCGTACTGTTCGCCCGGCGGGAAGAAGCCGTAGGTGACGATGCCGACGCCGACGACGGTGACCGCCGTGATTGCGCCCAGCACGATCCGCGTCATGCGCGATCCGAACGCCATCACGATGAGCCAGCCCGCGCAGATGACGTGGAACGCCCCGGGCGCCGCGCCGTAGGCCGTGCCGAAGATGATCACCGCTGCGAGCCACAGCGCGAGGGCCACCCCGGCCATGATCTTCGAATTACGGGTGAATGCGCCGTCGCGGGCAGCGATCGAGCGGATGACGCCGAACGACAGGATCAGGGCGGGAATGAGCGCGATGACTTTCACGAAGAAAGCCGGGCGCGTGTAGAGCCGCATCGGGTTGACCATGCCCATCACGACGCCGGAGATCACGAGGAGTACCAAGCCTACCCACAGCCATGGCCGCACCGTCTTTTCGATCGACGCGGGAGATTCGCTCGTCATCCCCACGCCCATCAGGCGCAGGCCCGGCAAGAGGATCGATCCGCCTACCGTGACGAGGCCGAGCAGGTGGAACACGAGGAGGCTCGGAAAGATCCAGCTCGAGGATTTGATGAAGGTGACCAGCCCGTTGTGGGAAAGGCTTTGCACCCAGGGCTTGAGATCGGGAAAGAGCGAGGCGAAATCCATCGTCAATCTCCCTGCTTTTGTTTTGGCGGCTCTTCTGGAGCCGGCTCTTTGGGAGACTGCGCGGGTTCGGCCGGCTTGCTATCCGCATCGGGCGCAGCTTCAGGCGCCTCATCGTCCGCCGGAGCGGCGTCCTGCTCGGCGGCAGCCTTGGCTTCCTCTTCTGCAGCCTGCCGCTCGATTTCTTCAACGGCTCGCATCACAGGCTCGCACTCGGCGAAGGCATAGCCGAACGTGCCGCGCTTCATGTTCTCGCACTCGAAGAAGGAGAGCGCCATCAGGCGGCCGAACAGGATCACCAGGATCCACGACGACATCGAAATCGCGGCCGAAAGCTTGACTGGCAGGGGCGGCTTTTCCAGCGCGTCCCACTCGGCGATGTTCTTCTGGACGCGATAGTGGAACCAGAAGATGTTCGCAGCCGCGAGGAAGAAGAAGATCATCTTCGCCCGGAAGAACACGGAGTGATAATAGTGCACCGGGTTCGACAGGAAAAGCATCACGCCCGAGACCACGGCAATCACGAAGCCGGCGATGGTCAGCGGCAGGATCTTGTTGTTGAGAGTTGAGTACGGAACGGTCTTGAACGCCACGCCGAGCATGCGCAGGTCGACCATCAGGATGGTGCCCGCAAACAGCATCAGGGAGATGACGTGCGTGCCCTCGGTCAGCGCCCAGAGATGCAGCGAGCCGACAAATTGCTGGCTCCACGACGTGGTCGGGTCGCCATCGGTTGCGCCCGGCACATCCTGCAGCCATTGAAGCAGGTCATGAAACAAGTCTTGCCGCCTCCCCGATCATTGGGCGCCACTTCGTCGGGGTATGGTGGAGGTGTCAAGCAAGAGCACGCGATTGGAGGGTTCGCATGAACGTGTCTCCGGCAAATACTCGCCTTGCGATCATCGGCCTGGCCCTCATCGCCTGTGCTGCATGTGCGAGCACGCAGCCGGATACGGTGAGCTGGCCGGCATGGGCCGAGAAAGGCCCGATGTTCAGGGACTACATGGCCGTCTACCCCGCGCGAGCGAAGCGGCTGGGCCTTGAATCCTCTGTGCGGCTGATCTGCACGATCGATACGAACCGCAGGCTCGATTGCACGCCGGACTGGGAACAGCACCCCGGCGCAGGCTTCGGCGAGGCCGCGGTGGTCGTGTCGAAGCGCTTCGTCCTGAAGAAGACCGGCGAGCCGGAGCTGCAGCCTGGCAAGATCGTGATCGTGCCGATGGCGTTCCGGCTGGAAGACTAGGTCCCGCCCATCACGCCGAGCTTGGTGAGGCCGTTGCGCTGGGCCGAGGCCATCACGTGCGCGACCACGCCATACTTGGCCGTGCGATAGGGCTCGATGTGGATCTCCGGCTGGGGATCCTTCCTGCTCTGCGCCGCCAGCTGGATGTCCAGCTCTGCGAGGCTGATCGGCGAGCCATTCCAGCTGATCGAGCCGTCATAGTCGATCTGAAGGCGGATCGCCTCGGGTGGAATCGGCGGCGTCTGCTCCTTGCTCGGAAGCGGCGTGTCGAGTTTTATGGCGTGGCGCGTCGGCGGCAGCGTCACGATCAGCATGATCAGCAGCACCAGCATCACGTCGATCAGCGGCGTGGTGTTGATGTCGGACATGGGCTCGCCTTCGGCGGCGGGCCCCGCGCTCATGGCCATGATGGCCTCTCCAAGCGCCCCATATTGTGCAGCGTTGCGGGCTTCTACGTGTCCCGGGCATCACGCCGCTTCAGGAATACATGTGTATTCTGATTCATTTGGCAAGGCAATAGCCTCGGCGAAATTCGTGGAGCGCGGCTGCTAGCATTAGCGGAAGCGGCTTCCGCATCGCGCTCAGGGCGTTATCACTGTCGGCCATGAAGATTGCGACCTGGAACGTCAACTCGGTGAATGCGCGCCTGCCGACCGTGGTGGAGGTGCTGAAGACCTGCGAGGCCGATGTCTGGTGTCTGCAGGAGATCAAGTGCGTGGACGAGAAGTTCCCACGCGAGGAGCTTGAAGGCCTGGGCTACAACTGCGCGGTGTTCGGGCAGAAGACGTATAACGGGGTCGCGATCATTTCGAAGTATCCGATCTCGGATGAGGTGCGCCACCTGCCCGGAGAGCCGGAGGACGAACAGAGCCGCTATCTCGAAGTGCTGATCGAGGCGCCAAGGCCGGTGCGCGTGGGATCGGTCTACCTGCCCAACGGCAATCCGCGGCCGGGCGACAAGTACGACTACAAGCTGCGCTGGATGGACCGGCTGATCCAGCGGGCAGGACAGCTGCTGGAGACCGAAGAGCCCATCGTGCTGGCGGGAGACTTCAACTGCATCCCGCGCGATGAAGACGTCTGGGATCCCAAGGCGTGGGCCGACGACGCCCTTGCCTTTCCGGCGACGCGCGAGAAATTCCGCCAGCTGCAACACCTCGGTTACACCGACGCCTTCATGGCGCGGGACGGACGCATCCAAAAATATACGTTCTGGGATTATCAGGCTGGCGCCTGGCAGAAGGACTGGGGCATCCGCATCGACCATCTGATGTGCTCGCCCCAGGCGGCAGATCGGCTGCAATCCATCGCCATTCACCGCATGGCGCGTGGTATGGAAAAACCCTCCGACCACGTTCCGGTAATCGCTGCGTTCGCCGACTGAAGCATAGGCTGGGCCAGAGTTGGCTGAGAAGGAAACGACATGATCAAACCCGTGATGCAGGCCCTGGCGGGGCTTGCCTTCCTCCTGCTCGCAGCATGCGCGACCGGGCCGGACTATGCCTACAAGCCTTACGGCGCCGCGATCTCGGATCCGGGCGAGATGTATTCCACCTGGTCGTGGGGCAAGGAGATCGAGGCCGGGCTTGTCGACGCTGGCCGCAAGGACGAGATCGAGACGATCAAGGCGCACTACACCGAAAAGGGCTGGCCCGAGAAACTCGCGGACTTCGACGCGCGCGTCGAGAACCCCGACACGATCAAGAAATACCGCGGCGAAGTGATCGCGACCTTCATGAATGGCGACACGCCGCTGGTGGTCATGCACGTGCCGGCCAAGGACAATGGCCACATGCCGGAAGGCTGGCGGCCCAAGGAGGACATCTATGTCGTGATCAAGCAGTCAGCGATCGCCAAGAAGTAAGGGGACTTGGGCGACGGAAGCCGCACGGCTATCCTGCCTCAGGGACAATTCATGGCGGACGTATTTCTATCCTACTCCTCGAAGGACCGCGCAGCGGCCGAGCGTGTGCAGCAAGTGCTGGAGCGCGCCGGCATCGACGTGTTCTGGGACCAGGAGACTCCGGCCGGCGCCGACTGGGACACATGGATCCGCGACAAGCTGGCCAATGCGAAAGCAGCCGTCGTGTTGTGGTCGAAGGAGTCGGTCAAAAGCCCCAATGTGCGCCACGAGGCGGTTGTAGCGCGAGATGCCGGCAAGCTTGTGCCTGTGATGATCGACACGCTCGCCCCATCGGACTTCCCGATGGGCCTCTATCTCGTGCAGGGCGTGCAGCTGCAGGATTGGCGCAACAGTAATTCCGGCGGCATGGCGCGCTTGATCTCCGAAGTGGAAGCGCGCCTTGGCCGCGGCTCTGGAGCGGGACACGCTCCGCCGAAGAATCCGGGAAAGATAAGGTCAGTGAAAAAGCCCTCGCCCGTGCCGCTGGTGCTGGCGGGGCTGGCGGCTGCAGCCGTGCTGGGCGGCGCGGGGTGGTTCGTGTTCAAGCCCGATCGGCCGGAAGGCCTATCCGTTGTTCCGGAGACGACAATGGCGGAAGCAAAGCCGGATGCCCCGGTGGACGGTGCAAAGTCGTTGCCGACAGGAGATGGGTTCTCGAAACGCATGCTCGGCCACTGGCGCACGGCGGACAATCAGGCCTGCAAGGATGGAACGAACGTCACGCTGGAGAACGACGCGCTGGTATTTACCGCGCCTGGCAGCCGGTATGTCCACGCCATCATGGCCGACGCGCCGCTTCGAACCCAGACCAGCGTGCTTGAACCAGCGGAGCATCGCAGCGAGGAATACGTGCTGACGCCGGAGTTCAGGGGCACGTCCGACGTCCGCAGCTTCACGCTAATCGTCGAGAGCGCGACGACGAAGACGCGGGACACGTGGGAGCCCTGCGAACTCTAGCCTGCCCGAGGTCCGGCCTGTGACGATGGCGGAACGGCCGAGGTCTCCGGCCGGCGCGGCGCAGGAGGCGCTGCATCCGGCTTCGGCGCGTTCCGGTCGATCGGCGTAACGCCAAGCAATTCCTTCACGAAGAAATCCCACCGCCGCCGCTCGCCATAGGTTCCGCCCTCGGTGTGGCCGGCGCCGGGAAGGAAGAGGAAGTCGAACGTCTTGCCGGCTTTGATGAGGGCGTTGGCGACCTGGTAGGTGGAGGACGGGTCGACGTTGGTGTCGAGCTCGCCGACCACCAGCATCAGCTTGCCCTGCAGCCTCCAGGCATTGTCGACGTTCGAGCTTTCCGAATACTCGGGGCCGACGGGCCAGCCCATGTACTGTTCATTCCACCAGATCTTGTCTATCCGGTTGTCGTGGCTGCCGGCGAAGGCAAAAGCGGCCTTGTAGAACTCCGGATGGAAGAGCAGCGCGCCCAGCGCATTCTGGCCGCCGGCCGATCCGCCATAGATGCCCACGCGGCTGATGTCGTACCACGGGTACTTCGCGGCAACCGCCTTGTGCCAGAGTATGCGATCCGGGAAGCCCGCGTCCTTCAAATTCTTCCACGCCACATCGTGGAAGGCCTTGGAGCGGTAGTTGGTGCCCATCCCGTCGATCTGCATGACGATGAAGCCGAGCTCCGCCTGCCCGTCCATGGCGCGGTAGCTGGCAAAGCTCTTCGGCGTGAACGCGCCTTGTGGCCCCGCATAGATGCTCTCGATCACCGGATATTTCTTGCTGGGATCGAAGTTCGAGGGCTTCACGATGAGACCATAGATGTCGGTGACGCCATCGCGCCCCTTGGCGACAAACGGCTCCGGCGCGCTCCAGCCAGCCGCCAGCAACGGCGCCATATCGCCATGCTCCAGTTCCATCAGCTTCGCGCCATCGCTTGCGCGGCGGAGTTCCGCGACCGGCGCTAGGTCCACGCGCGACCAGATGTCGACATAGAATTGCCGGTCGGGAGAGAACGTCAGCGCATGCGTGCCCACGCCCTCGGTCAGCGGCACAAGCCCGGTGCCGTCGAAATTGATCCGGTAGTAGTGCGTGAAATACGGATCCTCTCCCTTCCTCATGCCGTTGGCGGAGAAGGTGATGGTGCGGTGTTCCTGATCGATGTTCAGCACCGAGCGCACGGCCCATGGGCCCTTGGTCACCTGCTTCTTCACCACCCCTTTGACGCCGTCATAGAGATAGAGGTGGCACCAGCCGTCCCGTTCCGACATCCAGACGATCTCGCGCCCGTCGTTCAGCGGCTCGAACACGGTCTTGGAATTGTATTCGATATAGGTCTTCGATTCCTCATTGATGATGGCGCGGGCAACGCCCAGCCGGTTCACCTCGATGATGCGGTAGACCTGATGGCCGCGCTGGTTGTAGCGGATGTAGAAACCGCGCCCGTCCTCCCACCACTTCGGCTCGGACTGGGAGTACGCATTCGGGAACAGAGTGCGGTCGATGACAATTGCCTTAGCCGTAGCGATGTCGAACAGCACCGGCTGGCGATCCGTGAGCACATCGCCCGGCTTGTTGTAGAGCAGCTCCGTCGTGATCGGCTGCAGCTGCTCATCCGGCGAGCTCTCGACATAGTTGACATACCGCTCCTCGCCCGGCCGCGTACGCGAGACGGCGAGCATCCTGGAATCCGGCGACCAGCTATCCTTTGTCACGACATAGAAATTCTGCTTCGACCCGTCGAAGGAGAGTTGCCGCCCATCCCGCGCGCCAGCCTCGCGGACCCACAGGTTGAAATCGCGCTCATAGGCTTCAAGCGCGCCATTGGGCGACTTCACCGGCTCGCGATCCGAGCGATCGGGCGTTCCTGTGCCGATAGGCTTGCGCGGGCCCATGCCTTCGTAGGCAGGCGGGCGCTTGATGTCCTCAAGCTTCTCGCACGTGTAGTCAGCGAGCTTGCAGCGCCAGCGCTGCGCCTGCGTCTCGAACGTGATTGACATTCCATCTGCAGACGTAGTGTAGCGGCCGAAGGGAAGACGTTTGCCGTCGTAAGGGCGCTTCGCTGCATCCGAGAGTCCCTTGGCGAGCTTCTCCTGGTCGAGCGCAGGCGTCTTCGCGAGCGTGGCGAGGTCGACCTTCACGAACTCTAGGCCGCCTCCTGCAAGCGTGCGGCGGTAGACCAGCGTCCTGTTGTCTTCGGAGAAGTTGGGCTCATCCGCGATATTCGGAACGAGGCCGATATATCTGGTCCGCAGTTCTTCCGCGCGCTGGTAGTCGTCGGCGGTTCCCTGTGCGGCGGCGGCCCCGATGCAGACCACCGCCAGAATGATCAACGTATTGAGCCGGAAGCGCTTCATCGCCGTCCCCAGGAGCTTTTCCGCCAATTCCTCAGTCTGGAATGCGAATGACGATCCCGCATAAGCCCGGTGTCAAGCGCCCCCGCCGCATTCTCGCCTCAAATGATCGCGTCATCGCCCCGTTGTGGACGATCCATCGCCGCGGGGCGGATCGACAAGGGATCATTCTCTCCCCCGAGAATCACCCTTCAATCCCGCCGGTTCTGCCGGCGGGATTTTTCTTTGCGCTCTACGCTACTTGTTTGGCTTACAGGCGAAACGACTGCGGCGCTGAGCCCGTCAGTGGCCCGACTTCTGGTGGCCGGTGAGCCAGTCCATAAAGGCCAGCAGCACGCCAGAGACGACGAAGGTCAGGTGGACGATGACCTGCCACATGAGTGTCAGCTGGTCGGCCTGGGTGAAGGGATCCGTCTCCGAATGCGATCCGATCTCGAGGAAGGCCTTCAGCAGCGCGATGCCGGAGATGGCGACGATGGACGCAATCAGCTTGAGCTTGAGGCCGGAGAAATCGACCGTACCCATCCACTCCGGCCGATCCTCGTGGTTGGCGACGTCGATCTTGGAAACGAAATTCTCATAGCCCGAGAAGATCACGATCAGAACGAGGTTCGCCGCCAGCGACAGGTCAATCAGCGTCAGGGCCAGGAGGATCGCTTCTTCCGGCGTCATGTAGGAGTGCGTGACAGGGTTCAGAGTCCACAGCTTCGGAAGCTCGTGCGCGATGTCCTGGAAGAACACCACCATCAGCGCGCCCAGCGCCGAGATCAGGCCGACATAGAACGGGGCCATCAGCCAGCGGGAGGCAAAGAGACCCCCTTCGAGTGCGCGTTCCAGAAATGGCTTCTTCATCGTCGGTACTGGCTCAGTCATTCAAGGCTTCGAGGAATCTTCAGGGAGCAGGATTGCGGAGCGCATCGGGTGTCAAGCGCTGGGACGCGGCATCGATCAAAAGGAAGATGGCTGCGAAATCGTGAAGCATTTCCCTGACGCGTCCCAGATCATCCATGCGGCGGTGCATGGATCCCGATTCCAGAAGGTTCTTGCCGGCGACTGCAAGGAACATCTCCCCACCGGCGAACGCACAGCGCAACTGCTTACCCTGGAACGTGCGTTCCAGGCCCAGAAGCCGCTCCATGAAGTCCGGCGTCAGGATAAATCGGCTTTCGATCTGGTCGGTGCCATAGACCTCGAAGGCCTTCTCGAACACCGGGTCCTCCAGGCGAATGCGCGGCTCACGCACGCCCATCTTGGTCAGCCAGTTGAAGACGCCGCTATCGCGATAGACCTTGGTGATGCCGTTGAACTGCTTCGGGAACTTCACGCTGAGGCACTGGCCCTTGAACACGGTGACCCAGGTGGTGCGCGTGCGGCCCTTTGAATCGGTGGTCGTTCGCCTCTCCTCCAGATGCGCCTCGAAGAACTGGAACGGCGCATCGCCACGTTGGCCGGCGAGCAGGTCTTCGTAGCTGGCCCGGTCCCAGCCGGGCACAAGGCCGAGCTGGCGGAAGTCGTTGATCTCGTTAGGCGGTGCGGGGGCGATCTGGAAGTTCATGCCGAATTCTGACGCCACCGGCTCGACCAGCATCAGCTTGGTCTCCTTGCCCAGCCGGTTGAGATCGGTCGACCCCCAGGCATAGAGCCCGAAGCCCGCGATGAGGCCGATGAAGATGCCGAACGGCTCCTGGAAGAAGACGAAACCGCCGATTGAAAGCGCAACCGCCACGATGGCCGCGCCGATCGCGAACTGCGTCTGCTTCTTCACCGCCTTTACGCGGTCATCCTCGCGGGCGACCAGCTTGGGCTGGATGATGCCGTCATAGCGCTCGCCGAAGAACGCAAAGTCCTTCGGCAGGCCAGACATGACCTCGCCGATCGTCAGTACTTCCTGCTGCTTGTCCGCCATCGCCCCGCCTTATCCGCCCCTAACTGCGTTCATACACGACGGTGCGATTCTCCGCGACCCGCGAAAGCCTCACCTTCTCTCGCCACAGCGGATCGAACCCGCGCAGCTCCTCGAGCCCTTCAACGACGGCGTCGAACCCCTGCATCTGCTCATCGATCGATACCGGCCCCGGCGAACGAGCGGTTCGGTCCAGCCAGATATCCATGCAGAACAGATCGTCGGGAACGCCCACGCGCGTGTAGGCCTCGATCCGCTCGATCTGGTCCAGCCCCACATCAACGGCCTCGGCCCACGCTTCATAGCGGAAGCCGTTGGGGTCCGGGTGCAGGTTGACCAGGAGGCGGTTAGAGATCGGCAAAGACATGTGTCTCCGCCTCTGCTCCCGGATGCGTCACCGCGCCAAGATGCGCCGGGCCTACGGTCTGGGTGTATTTCCAGATCGTGCCGGAGTTGTAGTTGTGCTTGT
>DASYKO010000187.1:0-5691 GCA_035995285.1 Hyphomonadaceae bacterium
CGGTGAACTCGGCAGCAGAGAGTGTTGTCGGGATGGCGATCATGCGCACGCCGGAGGGGATGGAGGCGGGATCCTTGCGGTCCTCGCCGCGGCCGAGGCGCCATGGATCAAGCTGCTGCGCTTCAGTCAGGTTTGCCCAGAGGCAGAACTGCACGAGCTTGGTTGCATCGATCACCGAGCCGCCGCCGAAGGCGACCAGGAGATCAGCCTTCGCCTCGCGCGCGGCTGCTGCTGCTGCAATGACATCCGTGCGCGGAGAGTGGGAAGCGATATCGGTATAAACGCCGACACAGATCGGGCCGATGGCTTCCTGCAGCTTGGCCGCGGCGCCGGCGAGCGATCTGGTCGAGAGGAGGAAGAGGCGCCTGGCGCCATAGCGCTTCGCAAGATCGGCTACGGCCTCGGCGGCGTCCTTGCCGTAGACGACGGACTCCTGCCGCGGGAACCTATAGGCGCCAATTATCATCGTGTTGGGATCATGATGTTGGGATCATGGTGTGCGGTTTGGTTTTCTGCCGGTTATGAGACGGCGCTTCCTCTTTTTCGGCGGAGCATGGAACCAGTCGATGACGTAGTCAGTCGCGTCCTCGTCATCGACGCCCTCCTCCGTGACGGTCTTGTTCTGGCAGGACCAGCCCTGGCGGTGGATCTCCTCGCGGTCGCCGCAGATGAGATGGTGCCATGGGTGGAGATCCTTGCCCTCATGCACGAGACGATAGGCGCAGGAATCGGGCAGCCAGTCGACGGTGGCGACGATCTCGGGCGTGAGTTTCACACAGATCGGAACGTACTTCTTCCGGTTGGGATAGTCCGAGCACTGGCAGGTGGACCCATCCAGCAATTTACAATGTAGGTTGGTGTAGAAGAGTTCTTTCGTCTCTTCGTCTTCCAGCTTCACCAGGCAGCATTTGGCGCAGCCGTCGCAGAGCGATTCCCATTCCTTGGGAGTCATCTCCGGGAGCTTCTTGGTTTTCCAGAACGGCTGCTCGCCCATGGGTCAAATCTAGAACGGATCCTTGAGGATGTCCTGCCATTCCTTGTGCTTTTCCAGCGTGGCGCGGGTGAAGGGGCACAGCGGCACAATCTTGAGGCCGCGCTGGCGCACGTCCATCACCATGTATTCGACCAGCGCCTTGCCGACGCCCATGCCGCCGAGTTCCTCGGGCACGCCGGTATGGTCGATGATCAGGATTTTCTCACCGGCCTTGGAGAAGGTCATCTCGGCGTCGGGCTTGCCGGGGACGCGGGCGACATAGCGGCCGCCGGTGGGCTTGTCCTCGCGGGTGATGACGGCTTTGACCTTCGGGATTTCGACCACGGGATGCTCCTTTTGCGGGGCATCCTTGGGCCGGGCCGAAGACTCAGGCAAGACCTGATGCAGGCGGTCCGTTGGCGCGGGCGCGGAGCTGGTCTAGGGATGGCGTAATGCGCGACTACATCTTCTTTCCGCTTGCCGCCATACTGGCCGCTGTCTTCGTCCTGATGGGGCTGCAGCCCTGGGCGGAGCGCGTGCCGACGGGGCCGCTGAGCTGCGGCCGGTGCGCCAATCCCGAGGACGTGACCGCCGACGGCAAGGAGCTGCACCGCTTTGTGCCGGGGAACTATAATGGCCTCGAGATCGTAACGCCGGATGGCGGCGGGGCGCCTGTACTGCAGATCACGCGGGCGGCCGATGAGCAGTACGGCAATCCGGAATCCGGCCCGCATGTCGTGATCGATTCGGACCTGGAGTGCACCCTCGCGGGGCGGGAGATCGAGGTGATCGTCACGGCGCGCTCCGTCGGCGGTATTGCGGCAGACAAGTTCGAGGTGGACTATTTCGCCCGGGCCGACGCCGAGGGCGAGAGCGGCTGGAGAGACTTCGCCCTCACGCGCGAGTTCAAGGACTATCCCTTCAACTTCAAGACCCCCAACCGCGGCGGCGTGATGGGCTTTGACGTGCTGGGAATCCGCCCCGTAGCGCCGGACAAGCGGCGGACGATGGAGGTGAAGGCGGTGCGTATCCATGCCGTGGGACCGCCGAACCCGCTCGCTTGCACCTCCTAGAGCCTGCGCCTCCTAGGGCTTGCGGTTCCAGGCGATGACGCGGGGCTCGCTGTCGAGTTCAATGATCCCGTAGGCGGCGGTGGAGAGTTTGCCGTCGACTGCCTTATCGCCGCCGGCGGCGGCTAGCGCGAAGCGGGCGATGCCGTTGGATGTGACGACGAGGTGCGGGCCGGGAAGGTCTGCAAGGTCCGAGAACAGTTCCTGCCAGTTGCCGGTGATGGCGGCAGGATCGCAGCGCCAGCCAGGGGGGACGATGAAGTCCCGTTCCCACGCGTCGAGCGCAGGTTTGCCGATGCGGGCGATGACATCTTCCTCGGGCTTGTTCTCGTCCGGGCCGTAGTCGATCTCGCGGAGGAAGAGATCAGTCAGAAGGTCCGGCGCCATTGAGTCCGCGGCGAGGATCGCCTGGGCGGTCTCGCGGGTACGCTTGAGGGGGCCGGAGCGGGCGGTGGTCCAGTGCAGGGCCTCGGCCCCGAAATGCTCGCGCAGTTTCTGGGCCTGGGCGCGGCCGGAGATGGAGAGCGCAAGGTCGGTGCGGCCGCCGACGCGGGTTACGACGTCGCCGGGATCGAAGGTGTTGCCGTGGCGGACGATGTAGAGGGTGGCGCTCATTTGGCTCTCGGTTCGGGTGGCTCTCAGTTCGGGTGGCTCTCAGTTCGGGTGACCCTCAGTTGGGGCGGCCGTGTTCGGACCACGTCGCCATCAGCCTGGCGATTTCCTCGGGCTCGAATCTCCCGCTGACACGGGATGCCGGGTTCAGCACCATGATGGCGCCTTTGGTGAGCTGGAACAGCGATGTTGCAGGAATCGAGAGGTAGTTCACAGACTCCTGCGCATTGATGAAAGCCTGCAGGTTCTCGAGAGAGGAAAAGAAGGGAACGAGCAGCCTGCCGTCGGGCATTCGCTGGCTCTGGAAGGTCACGTCGGAACCGAGTTTGAGCTCTGCATGGGAGCGCGCGGCCGGGTCTTCGCCTTCGATCTTTCCTATCACGAAGATGGTGGACGCCAGCAGGATCTGCCCGAACTGCGGCTTGTATGCCGGATCGGCTGCTGCTTTTTCGAGGCTTTTCGCGAGAAGATCTTCAGCCATGTGTCTGCTCTATGTATCAGTGGCGCTCATTGAGTGCGGGTGCTGGCGGGCGTGCCGGTCATCTGCAGGATTTTCGCGATATCGTCGGGCGTGAATTCGCCTTTGACACGGGAGCCCGGGTTCAGGACCAGAGTGGACCCGTTGGCTAGATCGAACAGCGTTCGCGCAGGAATGGCGAGGCAGTTGACCTTGTCCTTGCCCTGGATGAATCCCTCCAGCTTCTCCAGCGAGGAGAAGAAGGGAACCATCGTCCGGCCGTCTGGCTTCTTCTGGCTGCGCAGGATGATTTTCTGGCCAGGCTTGAGCATGGTCTGCGGGCTCTTTGCCGGGTCCTGGCCTTCGATTTCTCCCATGACGTAAATGGTGGCGTTGACCAGGGCTTGCCGGAACGGCGCTCTCTGCGAGGGATCGGTGGTCGCGCTTTCGAGGATTTGCGCCAGAGTGTCTTCAGCCATGTGTCTACTCTGCTCTTGAAGCGTCAGGCGGTGTAGGGATCGCCCTGCGCCTTGAGAATGGCGGTGGCGCGATCCGCATCCTCGGGCGTGTCGATGCCGGACTGGGGAAGGCTCGAGGCTTCGACTTCTACGGCGTAAACCGTGAGGCCGTTCTCCAGGAAGCGGAGCTGTTCGAGGCCTTCGATCTCTTCGTAGCGCGAGGGCGGCAGGGCGGCGATGCGGGCGAGGGCTTCGCGCTTGTAGCCATAGAGGCCGACATGCTGGAGCACCGGAGAGAAGCGGTCGAGCTTGCGCAGTTTTTCCTCGGCGCGCATGGCGGGGAGGATATTCTTCGAGAACCAGATGGCGCGGCCATCCCCGGCGCGGATGCAGGTGGTGCCGGAAAAGGGGGTCGTCTTCTTGCGTGTCCGCAGGTCGTCGAGCCTGTCCCAGGTCAAGGGAATGACGGGGGTGACGACATCGCCCTTCGCGGCGTTCTCGATCAACGCCGCGATGTGGGCGGGCGGGGTGAAGGGCGCATCGCCCTGCAGGTTGACGATGAAGTCTGCATCCGGGGCGGCAATCTCGGCGGCGGCGCGGCAGCGGTCGGTGCCTGAGGGCAGGTCCGGGTCGGTCATCAGGGCTTCAACGCCGATCTCGCGGGCGTGGGCGGCGATGCGGTCGTCATCGGTGGCGATAATCACGCGGGCCTTTGCGGCCTCCCCTGCCCGCTGGGCCGCGCGGGCGGTGCGGGCGAGCATGGAAACGCCGTTGATCTGGTGCAGCGGCTTGCCCGGGAAGCGCGAGGATGCGTAGCGCGCGGGAATGACGATCAGGGTTTTCATGGCAGGGTCTTCATGGCCGTCTTACGCGATCCCGGCCTTGAGCAGATCGTGCATGTGGATCAGGCCAACGGGCTTGCCCGCATCCAGCACGAAGATCTGAGTGATCTTGCGCTCGTTCATGGTGCGCAGGAGGTCTGCGGCGAGCGTGCCGGGCTCGGCGGTGCGCGGCGCGCGTGTCATGACCTCGTCGATCGTCTCAGCCTTGCTGCCAGAGGTAAGATACCGCCGCAGGTCGCCGTCGGTGACCATGCCGGCCAGCTTGCCGTCCGGGGTCGTGACGCCAAGGACGCCGAAGCCCTTTTTGGTCATCGCATTGACGGCGTCGATGAAGGCCATGCCTGAGGCTACGACCGGGAGTTCGGCTGATGTGTGCATCACATCGCCCGCCGTGCGCAGCATCGCGCCGAGCTTGCCGCCGGGGTGGTAGACCTTGAACTGGTCGGCCTTGAAGCCGCGGCTCTCCAGAAGGGCGACGGCCAGGGCATCGCCCAGCGCCAGCATCAGCGTAGTAGACGTAGTAGGAGCATTCGTCTCGGCACAAGCCTCAGGGGCATCTGGAATCAGCAGGCGGATGGTGGCGGCAGCCCCTAGCGTGGACGTGGGCTTGGCCGTCATGGCGATGAGCGGGATGCCGAAGCGGCGGGTGTAGTGGAGGATGTCGGTCAACTCGTTCGACTCGCCCGACTTGGAGAGGGCGATCACCACATCGCCGGGCGAGATCATGCCAAGATCGCCATGGCTGGCCTCGTTGGCGTGGACGAAATAGGCCTGCGTGCCGGTCGAGGCGAAGGTCGCCGCCATCTTTCGCGCGACATGGCCGGACTTGCCGATACCGGTGCAGATCACCCTGCCCTTGGCGGCGAGAATCGTCTCGACCGCCTGGACGAAATCCTGGCCCAGCCCGCGCGACAGGGCGCCCAGGGCGTCCTGTTCCATCGAAAGCACGCGGCGGGCGGTGGCAATCAGAGCTTCGCCAGATGGGGATTCATTAGGCATAGGCCCCATGTGTACCAGATTTTCCGCATTGTCATCCGCCGGGTAGTCGTGGGGATGGAGCCCAAGATGAGGTTAGTGATGCGCGTCACTCGCCTCAGCAGTCATAGCCTGTTGAGGGCGGAGAAACCGCGCGCTAAAGATGGGATCACGGGCCAGTTACTGCTGGTTCAAAGGGGCGGTTCCGGGAGACGTGCATGAAGGCCGTAGCGTTGCTTTTGGGCGTTCTGCTGCTGCTGGGCGGCGGGGCGGTCGCAGGCGCGCAGTTCGTGTCGATGGACCT
>DASYKO010000188.1:0-4719 GCA_035995285.1 Hyphomonadaceae bacterium
GTGATCGCGGGCGTTGCGACCATGTGGGTGATGCCTTCGCGCTCGATGATGTCGGCGCCCTTGGCCACGTCCCACTTGTACATCATCACGATGCGCCGCTGGAACCTGTATGAAGACATGTAGCAGGAGAGCAGGCCGGTGACGTGGAAGAGCGGGATCGCCAGCAGCATGGCCGCCTGGGGCGGCGGCGGGTCTGTGGGCGGGCGAGCAAGAAGCTCCGTGACCCACGCTGCATGGAGATCAAGCTCCCACGACAGCAGCGCAGAGATCACGTTGCGATGCGTCGACACTGCGCCCTTGGGATTGCCCGTCGAACCTGAGGTGAACAGCATCTGCAGGTCATCGTCCGGGTTCACCTGAACATCTGGCATCGCCACCTTGAGCGGCGCCTTCACGACATCGCCCCATGCCTTCACGCCTGCCGGCAGAGCCTTGCTCGTGCGCGCCGCGATGATTGCGAGACCCTTGGGTGGCGAAGCGATCTGGCCGAAGCGGTCGAGCCGCTCCTGGTCCACGATCAGGACCTTCGGCTCCGAGTTGGAAAGCCCGAACGCCATCTCGTCCGGCGTCCACAGCGCATTCATCGCCACCAGCATCGCGCCGATGGAGGTCGCGGCCATGTAGCTGATGATCCATTCGGGATAGTTGCGCATCGACAGTGCGATCCGGTCGCCCTTCTGGACGCCGAAGTCCGTCTTCAGGGCGTGGGCGAGCGTGCAGGCGCGTTGCCACACGTCCTCAAAGGTCAGCCGCTCATCCTCATAGACCAGGAAGACCTTGTCCGAGCGCGTCTCGGCAAAGATCTGGCCGACATTCTTCGGAGCGTTCTTGAACGCCCGGATCTTCCGGCCGATCGCGGTGATGTTCTCGATTTCGAAGGGCTGGCCCGGCGCAGTCAGCTCCGCCAGGGCTTCATTCCGTGTAACCAACGCACTTCCTCCCGGGCGTCTCCGCTCTGCGGCGGATCAGCTGTCAGCTTTCCCCAACGGCGCCCGGTGTAGCACAGGGGCCGATAGGGAAAAGGGCGCAACTCGCCTCAGTCAGCCTCAGAGGCTGGGATTTATCAGATATTTCTCGCCAGTCGCCCGGCGGTTGTAGGCCTGCAGGGTCGGGATATCGAGCGCGTCCTTGAGGGAGATAACCTTGGTGTAGTGGCTGGCGAAGGTGGTCTTCAGTTCCGCCATCACCCGCTGGCGCAGCTTGCCCGCCGTCTCCTGCCCGACCTTCTGCAGGAAGGGCGTCAGCAGCCAGCCGCCCACGCCCCAGGCCATGCCGTAGGATGCGTTCAGTTCGGTCGGCGAGGTGTCGAGCCGGCCGTAGATGTAGGCTTGCTTGTACTCGTTCGAGCCATAGCGGCTGAATTGGCTCATCCGCGCGACAGCGGACTGCTCCATCGCCGAGAGGATGTTGCTCACCAGCTTGCCGCCGCCGATGGCGTCGAAGGCGAGCGTGGCCTTGGTTGCGTTGAGGGCGGTGAGCAGGTCGGCCATGAAGGTCGGCTTGGACGAGTCGACGATATGCTTGGCGCCGATCTCGCGCAGGATGCCTGCCTGTTCCTCCGAGCGCACAACGTTCACCAGCCCGATGCCGTCCATGATGCAGATCTTGTTCAGCATCTGGCCGAGGTTGGAGGCCGCCGCCGTATGCACCAGCGCGGTATGTCCTTCGCGCCGCATCGTCTCCGTCATGCCAAGGGCGGTCAGCGGGTTCACGAAGCAGGATGCGCCATCGGCGGCCGTAGCGCCCGCAGGCAGCACCATCACGTCGCGCACCCGCGCCGTGCGGTAGGTCGCATACATCGACCCACCCACCATGGTCACCAGCTTGCCCATCAGCGCCTGCGCTTCGGGCGAGGAGCCGGCCTTCACCACTGTGCCCGCGCCCTCATTGCCGACCGCCATCGACTGGTCCAGCCGTGGGCCAACCATCCGCATCAGCTGTTCGGGAATGGCGAACGTCACCGCGCCGCCGGACGCCTTGGCCGTCTTCACATCCGCCGGCCCGAGGAGCAGGCCAAGGTCGGACGGGTTGATCGGCGTGGCTTCCACACGGATCACGATCTCGTCCGGCCCCGGATCGGGCACGGGAACCTTCTTCAGCGACAGCTCCAGCTCGCCCGAACCCTTGGCGATCGAATGCAGCTGAAGATTGTCCATGGCGTAGCTCCCTTTGTCGTAATGTAGTGGGGGTGTAACGGCTGTTTCGCCATCACTACCACGACAGGGCCGCGAGACCAGACTGACCCGAGGTGAAGAGTCTGATTAGGCCCCGAGTCAGGCGATCGCGACGATCGACTTCCTGCGCCAGACCAGGCTGTAGAACGCCCCCTGCATCACGAACATCGCAGAGAATGCAGCAGGATAAGCCCACCACACCCCGTCGATCCCGATCTGCTTCGACAGGAAGACGCCGGTCGGCACCTCTACCAGAAGGATGGCGAGGATGCCGATGGCCGTCGGCGCCAGCACCGTGCCGGAGGAGCGCATCATGCTCGAGAACACCACTGCGAACCCGAACACCACCGTGCTCCACAGCACGATGTGGAGCAGGTGCTGCGTCAACTCCGCAATCTCCACGTCCTTGATGAACATCGCCACCACAGGTCCGGAGATCAGATAGACCAGCAACACGCCTGCGCCCGTGATGACCGTGTTCATCATCAGCGCCGTTTTCGTGATCGGCCACAGTTGCGCGATGCGTCCGGCCCCGATCGCCTGTGCGCCAAGGATCGAGGCCGTGATCCCGATCGACATCGCGGGGAACTGCACATAAGCGAGAATCTGGTTGATGGCCCCATAGGCCGCCGTTGCGCCCGAGCCGTACGAGTTGGCAAGGCCCAGCAGCACGATCTCCGCAATCGCCATGATCACCATCTGGACGGCAGTCGGGACGCCGATGCGCAGCACGTTGGTCAGCACCTTGGGCTCGAACGTCATGTGCTTGAGCAACGCCTTATCCGGCGCCAGCGGATGCTTCTTGCGCAGGAGCCGCCAGGCGAGGAACGCCATCGCCGCGACAAGGGAGATCAGCGAGGCCACCGCCGCACTCGCCACGCCCAGCTTGGGCAAGCCGAACCAGCCGGCGATGAAGGCCGGCGTGATCAGGAGGCCGACCGAGGTCGAGACCACCAGCACCCACAGCGGTGTCACCGCATCGCCGACCCCGCGCAGGATCGAGGTCGACAGGATGAACACGAAGAACACCGGCATGGTGATCATCATGATCCGCGCATAGTTCGTCGCGTCCTCGATGATGTCCGCGGGCGTCTGCAGGGCGGCCATCAGATGGCCCGCGAACGCGCCTCCGACGATGGCGATGAACAGCCCGATCGAGATCGCCAGAGCCAGCACGGATCCGGCCACCGCCCGCACGCGCTCCATGTCCTTGCGCCCGAACGCCTGCCCGATCAGCACGGTTGCGCCCGTGCCAAGGCCCATGACGAACGAGATGAAGAAGAACATCACGGGGAAGAACACGGTCGCCGCAGCAATCGCCTTCACGCCGATCATCTGGCCGAGGAACACGCTGTTGATCGTGCCCGAGAGGGACTGCAGCACGTTCGACAGCATCATCGGCGCAAGGAAGATCAGGAAGGACCGCCATAGCGGCGGCGGGGTCTTCAGCGGAGTAGCGGTTTCAACGGTGGGAGCGATCGCGTCCATCTGGTTTCTCTTTTTGGACAGTCGGTTCGGGGAGGTGGCCTGTTCAGGCTATGTCAGTTCAAGTCTAGGCAGTTCAGGCCTTTTCAGCCGCTTTGGGAGAAAGGGCTGCAAGGTGGCGTGCGTGGTCGCGCACATCGATGGGCCATGATTCCGTCAGGGCCGCAAAGCGCGCGGCGTCCGCGGCAAAGAGAGCCCGGAGTGCTTCTTCGTAATTTTTCCAGTTGCCGGCCATGGAGGACATGAAGCGGTAGGCCGCCTCCTGCCGCGAGCGCGCTACGTCGGTGCGCCCGCGCGCCTTGCGCGCATCGTCCACCAGCCTGCGCAGCGCCACCGATGCGCCGCCCGGCTGGGCGTTGAGCCATTCCCAGTGGCGCGGCAGCAAGGTAACTTCGCGCGGCACGACGCCAAGCTTCGGCCGGCCGGGGCCGCGTTTCTCGGCCGAGGTGCTCACATCTTCTTCCACCGGCGCCGGAGCAGGCTTGTCGGCATAGCGGGCGCGCACGTCTTTTTCCGCGCCGCGGATATCCACGTCCACGCGCTGGCCGGTGGCGTAGTTGAAGGTGAGGATGGCGAAGCCGCCCGCCTGGAAGGAGGGCTGCAGCGCCCGCTTGCGCACCGCGGCGGCCACGTCGGGAAGATCACCGGCGGCAAGGCGCTTCGAGCCTTCATAGGCGATGTAGGCGGGTGTCATGTTCGTGCGTCCAAGCGAAAGTCGGGGCAAGCGTGCTCGGGGAGAGTCTGTCGTCCGGGTTTTACCCGGATATATTCAGGCTGTCAATTATGCCCGGATAAAATGCCGCTGGACGCGTCCCCGCCGCGCCGACCATCAAATGACGCAGGAATGGTCAACCAATCGTTTTGACGCGGCCTGCAAGTAGCTTCGCGTTCACAGTTCCTGTGGAATAGGCTTTAGTAGAGCGGGCAAACAGGAGACTCGGGGCGCATGAAACTCAACATGACGGTCGAATGCACCCCGGAAGAGGCGCGCGCCTTCCTCGGCCTGCCGGACCTGACGCCGGTCAACGAAGTGCTGGTCAACTCGGTCAAGCAGCGCATC
>DASYKO010000189.1:0-33022 GCA_035995285.1 Hyphomonadaceae bacterium
TGAATGCAGCCGAACGGGAGCTGCCAACGGAGAGGGATTTCCAGGGACTGGAGCCGAACAGCTCCAGCCTGCACGCCGGCGGCGACACCCACGGCAGAGGCGCGAAATGAGAGCGCCTTGTCCGAGGCTGCCGAATAACGACACGCGGGGACGCGGATGATCCTGCGTCAGTCAATCTACCGGTAGCGCCAGCAATGGCGTGGCCAACATCAGCGCGGGTCATCCGCGTCCCCAGCCCTCCACCTGACGAGGGCGCACGAGCATCCCAGGCGGTTCCACCGGCCTGAATGCGAGCGCGTACCCGTAGGGTGCATTAGGGCAAAGCCCGTAATGCACCATCGCGCCACGCCCACCAAAGGCGCATGGGCGCACCATCGCGCCACGCCAACGAAGATGGTGCATTACGGCCTTCGGCCTAATGCACCCTACGACACCTGTGATGTTTGAAATCGAAGCCCCGCCCTAAACCAGTCCCGTCCGCTCGATGATCCACCACACGGCCATCAGCCCGGCGAGCACCGAAACACCGGTCGGCAACACATGCAGCCGCCTCGCCGGCTTGCGCACCAGGAACAGCGCCGGCGCCACCGCCAGCGCAAGCACCGCCTGCCCCGCCTCAATCCCCAGATTGAAGCCCAGCAACGCCACCGCCATCTGCCAGCCCGACACCTCAAGCGCCCCAAGCGCGCTGGCAAAGCCAAACCCGTGGATCAGCCCAAAGGCAAACGCCACGACACTGCGCGGCCCGGGAATGAACGTCCGGATATTGTCGATGGCAGTCAGCAGGATCGTAACCGCAATCAACACCTCCACGATCTGCGCCGGCGGCCGGATGAGACCCGACGCAGCCGAAGTCAGCGTCAGCGCATGGCCCAGCGTGAACCCCGTCACCGGCAGCAGCACCGCAATCGCCACCGACCTGATCCCGTTGCCCGCATAGATCGCAGGGATCACCAGCACGAGCAGGAACAGCATATGATCCGGCCCGCCAAACAGATGCGAGACGCCCTCCCAGAAATACGAGAGCAACGACGCCGGCGGCTTGCCGGCAGGCTGCGACGCAGCCGCCTGCGCCCCAAGCGCCGCCTCCGCCGCGCGCTGTTGATCAATGCCAAGCACGTAAGACTGCGCCTGCCTGCCTGTACGCGAACTCACCAGCACGCGACTGGTCGGATCAATCTCCAGGAATATCGTGCTCGCGACAGCAACAGCCGCCGCCTTGCCCGGGCACGACACGTCAAAGCCGAGATCGAGATAGCCCTCGCCATTCAGCATCTCCGGCGCCGCCGACGTCTGGCGCAGCACACACGGCCCGCCCGCACTCATCGCCATATGAGACTGGACATAAGCAGCCACACGCGAAACAGCGCCCTTCGCCTCGCCCCAGGTAATGCGCCCGTCAAAATCCTGATCGACGCCCGCCGACACCTCGAGATCAAGGAACGACATCTTCACACTGGCCGCCAGCGCCCCGTCCTTATCCTCAACGCTCACATAGGAAAGACTCGTCTGGTGCGCAGACGCCTCGCCCGTGAAAGCCAGCAGCGCCAGAAGCAGAACAAGCAATCGCATCACGGCGCCTTCGCTGCCTTGGCGCGAGCAAGCGCCTCGCGATACATCGGCACCGCAACGCCCTCGGCGGCAGCCCATGCTTCCACCGGCGCAATCGCCTCCGGCTTGCCCGCAGCCGAAGCCGAGGCAATCAGCAACAACGCATCCTCAAGCTCCCGCTGTTCCGCCCAGTTCACCTGTGCCGCAGCAAGCGCCGCCGCCGCATCCCCCTCAACCTCCAGCCAGAACCGTGCAGCCTCCCGCGCATGCGCCGTCTCCCCCGCCGCTCTCGCCGCCTCGATCCGCCCCCGCAGCGCCTGCTCCAGCTTGGCCAGCCCTGCCGTATCCCCCAGCGCCTTCGCCGCAATCGCCTGCCGCACCATGATGCTGTCCGTCGCTGGTGCATCCTTCATCAGCTCCAGCGCCGCCTTCGCATGGCCCTCCGATAACTCGAAGTCCGCAAAGATCATCAGCGTCCGCAGATCACCGGGATCCTTGGCATGAGCCGCCTTGAATTTGTCCCGCGCCTTGTCACGCCACTGCTGAAACCGCGCCATCTCAGCCAGCAACGACTGCCCATACCCATCCAGCGCCGGGTCCAGCATCCCGGCCGAGAGCAGCCCATCCAGCAGCGCATAAGAATTCGGCGCCTCGGCCGTCAGCGCCTTGGTGGTCGTGTTGCAGAGAATGCCAAGATCGCCCCGCTGGGCCGCCTCGACCAAGCGCAGGCAATCAAGATCCGCCTCCTTCGCCTTGCCCTGCACGACCAGGATATTGGCGCGCGCAAGCAGCGCCTGCGCATTGCCGGGCTCAAGCTCGATCACCTTGCCCAGCAGATCGAGCGCCCCACGAAAATCATGCCGATACTGCCGAGCGCTCGCCGCAAGATTCAGAACCCGCGCATCAGGCGCCTTCCCCACCCACGGCTCGATCGCGCCCAGCGCCGCACCAGCAAACCGCGCATCCCCGATCCTGTGCCCATACTCAAGATACTGCCGCGCCGCCGAAATCGCCGCCGCCTTGTCCTCCGGCGCCGCCCGCATCCGATCCGCAGCCTGCCTCAACTCCCTCGGATAAGGCGCCGACACCGTGCCGAGCGTGGCGACGACCGCATCATCCGGCAGATCAGCCAGCGTCGCCGCAGCCACCGGCGTCTCGGCCTTGGCGAGCACCAGCACCGCGATCACGCCCACCGCTACCGCCCCTGTGAGCGCCCATCTGGCCAAGCCATGCTTAGGCGCGCCTACGGTGGCACGATCCGCCGATCGGGACCGACCCTGATCTTCCAGAACGGAACCGGCATCGGAACGGGTGCGCATAGGCCATTTACGACAACCGCCCGCCCACGGATCAGCAGCCAACGTTGATTGATGCCGCCATCATTTGACGTCGAGCGTCTGTGGAAACACTGCTGGAGAGAAAAGCGCGCCCTAGCGGGCGAGCGCGGCGGCGCGCCGGGCAGGCTTGCGAGCCTTCACCACCGCCTTCGGGTCCTTCAGCTTCGGCGCACACCGGGCCCGCCAGAGCTGAACAAGATTGCGCCGCGTCGTGGCAATGATCTCGCGGGAGAAATCCGGATCGCTGCTGGCGTTGGCAATGCTGATGGCTCCACTGACAGCAACAAGGGCAAGCAGCGCCTCCTCGCGCCCGCAGGCAAGCTCCTCCGTCATGAAGGTGATAAGCTCTTCGACCTTTTCGGTGTAGGCCTCACGCACTTCAGGCGCCTGCCGGGCGACTTCGGCGCCCAAGGAAGCAAACGGGCAATCCCCGCTGCCGGCACATTCAATGTAGCCATCGAGGAAGGCCGCGAACGCTTCCTCCGGCGGAAGGCCGCGCAGCGACTCTTTCCATTCCTCTGCCCGCTCATCCACGGCGAGCGCGCAGGCTTCGGCGATCAGTTGCGCTTTGTTTTTGAAATGCACGTAGAACCCGCCATGGGTGAGGCCGGCCTCGCGCATGATCTCATCGACCCCAACGCGGTCCACGCCCTTTTCCTGGAACAGGCGGCTCGCGATCTCGACGATGCGCGCCCGGGTCTCTTCGCGATGGCCTTTCGAATATCTCACGTGTTGTCCCTACCTTTGGCGTCGTTTCCCGAAACTTGCTGCCGGGCTCATGTCAGCATCGCAAAAGCTTCACAGGGAAAATTGGGAAGCCTGACTTCCGGTTCCAGTCCCTCGACCACATATGTTCGTCGCGAGCCTGTTAGCCTGGCTCTTCAGCATCAAAAGATTTTCTTCCCGGGGTTGAACGGCCCCTGAGCGTCTCTCACATGACGCCCGTCATGCCACATGACGAGCGTCATTAAAAGCCCGGCCCACCTCCTCCCAGACTCCCATAAGGGCCGGGCAAATAACAAAAAACGGAGCAGTCCCATGCAGCGGTCCAACCTGAAATTCAATAATAGCTTCAAGCTCTTGGGGGCCGCTGCGCTTGCATCCGCATCCCTCCTCGTTCTAGCAGCGTGCGGCCAGGCGGCCGCAGACGCGGCGGCCGGCGCTCCTCCCCCGCCGGCCGTTACGGTCTCGAAACCGACGGCCGAAGCCGTGCCGGAATTCAGCGAGCACGCAGGCCGCTTCGTTGCGGTGAAGGAGATCGAAGTCCGCCCGCGGATCTCGGGCTTCCTGCAGGACGTCCACTTCCGCGAAGGCGACACGGTCGAAAAAGGCCAACTGCTCTTCGTGATCGATCCCGCGCCGTTCCAGGCCGAGGTCGACCGCTCGAAGGCGCAGCTCGCACAATCGGAAGCTAGCCTGACGCTCGCCGTCGGCCAGCAGACGCGCGGCGAGTCGCTGTTCAAGGCCGGCGCCATGTCTGCCGAAGAGCTCGATCGTCGCAATGAAGCGGTGGACTCGGCGCGGGCAACGCGGGATGCGGCGAGAGCCGCGCTGCGGACAAACCAGCTGAGCCTCAGCTATACACGCGTCGTAGCCCCGATCTCGGGCCGCATCTCGGACACCACAATCGACCCGGGCAACCTGGTTGAATCCGGCCAGTCGGTACTGACGCGGATCGTCTCGCTCAGCCCTATCCAGTTCGAATTCGCAGCTTCCGAAGGGCTCCTCTCGGGTTCAGGCGGGCCGCGGCTCACCGGACATGAAGAAGTTGCAGTTAAGCTCGAAGGCGAAGGCGGGTACGACCATGTCGGCAAGCTCGACTTCCTCGACAACGCCATTGACCGCTCCACGGGCACGATCCGCGGACGGGCGGTGTTTGCCAACGAGAACGCCGAATTTGTCCCCGGCCAGTATGGCCGCCTGCGCGTCCTGACCCCGGCGACCAGAAACTCCTTGCTGGTTCCGGAAACGGCGATCAGCAGCGACCAGTCGCGGAAATACGTCCTGGTCGTGAACGACAAGAACATCGTCGAATATCGCGGCGTCACACTCGGCCAGGCTCACGGCGACCTGCGTGTCGTCCGCGATGGCCTCAAGGGCGATGAACGCATCGTGGTCAACGGCGTGCAGCGCGCTTTCCCCGGCGCGCCGGTGACACCGCAGACTGAACAAGCAGCCGCCTCGACAAACAATCCGGGCTGATCCCGCGAGGGATCAGAACCGGGACAGAAAACCAGGGCCATCCGGCAACGACCGGTACAAGAGCCCGAATTGATACGAGCCTCCTCCCATGCGTCTCTCCCGCTTCTTCATCGACCGCCCGATCTTTGCGGTGGTCCTCTCCGTCCTCATCACGCTGGCCGGCTTCCTCTCAATCCGCGCCCTGCCGCTTTCGGAATATCCGAACGTGGTGCCGCCCACGATCCAGGTGACGGCGATCTATCCGGGCGCGAGCCCGGAGACGATCGCTGAAACCGTCGCCGCTCCGCTGGAGCAGGCGATCAACGGCGTCGAAAAGATGATGTACGTCACCTCGCAGTCGACGGCCGATGGCCGCCTGACCGTGACGGTCACATTCGACCTCGGCACGGATCTCGATAAGGCCCAGGTCCTCGTCCAGAACCGCGTCTCGACCGCCGAGGCGCGGCTGCCGGAAGACGTCCGGCGTCTGGGCGTCACGGTCAACAAGACCAGCCCCAGCATCATGATGGCCATCTTCGTTGTCTCGCCGGACAACACCTACGACCAGATGTACATTTCGAACTACGTCACCACGAAGGTGAAGGATCGCCTCACGCGCCTGGAAGGCGTAGGCGATGCCCAGATCTTCGGCGCACGCGACTATTCGATGCGCATCTGGCTGGACCCCGAAAAGATCGCCTCACGCGGCCTCACCGCCGGCGACATACTCGCAGGCCTCCGCCGCCAGAACGTCCAGGTGGCAGCCGGCTCCATCGGCCAGGCCCCGCAACCCGGCGGCTCCCCCTTCGAACTCACGGTCGAAGCGCCGGGCCGCCTCGTCGAACCGCAAAGCTTCGAGAATGTCGTCGTCGCCTCCGGCGCCGGCGGACAGCTCGTCCGTCTCGCCGATGTCGGCCGCGTCGAACTCGGTGCGCAGGACTACACCTCCGAAGCCTTCCTCGCCGACAAACCCGCCGTCGCCATCGCCGTCTTCCAGCGCCCGGGCTCCAACGCGCTCGAAACCGCTCACCAGGTCATCGCGACCATGGAAGAGCTCAAAGCCGAATTCCCGAAAGGGCTCGATTACAGCGTTCCCTACAACCCGACCGAGTTCGTCGAAGTCTCGATCACCGAGGTCCAGAAGACCCTGTTCGAGGCGATGATCCTGGTCGTCCTCGTTGTCTTCCTGTTCCTGCAGAATGTCCGCGCCGCGATCATCCCGATCCTCGCCATCCCCGTGTCGATCCTCGGCGCTTTCGCCGTGCTCGTGCTGATCGGCGGGTCGATCAACACGCTTTCCCTGTTCGGCCTGATCCTGGCCATCGGCATCGTGGTCGATGACGCCATCGTCGTGGTCGAGAACGTCGAACGCAATATCGAACGCGGCCTGTCTCCCAAGGAAGCGGCACGCGTCTCCATGGACGAAGTCGGCGGCGCGCTCATCGCGATCTCGCTTGTCCTCACCGCCGTGTTCATCCCCGTCGCCATGATCGGCGGCCTCGCCGGCCAGTTCTATCAGCAGTTCGCGATCACCATCGCGTCGGCGACCCTGATCTCGTGCTTCGTCTCGCTGACCCTCTCGCCGGCCCTCGCCGCCGTGATGCTGAAGCCGCATGGCGAACGCAAACCGGCCATCGCCATCCTGCGCCCGCTCTACTGGTTCTTTGAGCGTTTCAATGCGGGCTTCGCCTGGCTGTCAGCCAAGTATGGCGCGTTCACGACCCGCGCCGTGCGCATGGGCCTTGTGGTGCTGGTCATCTATGGCGGCATGCTGGTTCTGACGGGCGGCATGTTCGCCGGCGCCCGCAAAGGCTTCATCCCGGAGATGGACCGCGGCTACGGCTTCGTCGCCATGCAGCTGCCGCAAGGCTCGTCGGTCGAGCGCACCCGCGCTGTACTCCTCGATGTCCAAAGCCGCGTAGCGAAGGTCGACGGTGTCCTCGCCATGGCCGGCTTCGTCGGTCTCTCCGCGCCGACGCAGACCAACGCTACCAACTCGGCCGCGATGTATTTCACCTTCCAGCCCTTCGAAGACCGCGCAAAGAAACACCAGACCGCCCAGCACATCCTCAACGCGGTGCGCGAAGCCATCGCCCCGATCCAGGAAGCCTTCGTTCTCGTCGGCGGCCCGCCGGCTGTCGAAGGCCTCGGCAACGGCGCCGGCGTCAAGATGATGATCCAGGACCGTGGCGGCCGCGGCTATGCCGAACTCGCCAACGCCTCCATGGGCATGATGATGGGCGCCAACCAGACCCCCGGCATCGCCAACGCCTTCACGCTCTACGAAGCCTCCACCCCCCGCGTGAAGCTGGAGATCGACCGCGACAAGGCCGAGGCCCTGCGCGTCCCCGTCTCCGAAGTGAACGCCGCGCTCGAGACCTATCTCGGCTCGGCCTATGTCAACGACTTCAACTTCCTCGGCCGCACCTATCGCGTCACCGCACAAGCCGACGCCCCCTTCCGCCAGTCAGCCGAAGACATTGGCCGCCTGTGGGTGCGCAGCGTCGACGGCCAGATGATCCCGCTGTCCGCCGTGGTGACCACCAGTGAGGGCGCCGGCCCGTCCCGCGTGCCGCGCTACAACCTCTATCCCGCAGCCGAACTCAGCGCCGAACCTGTCCCCGGCCAATCCTCGACACAGCTCATCGAGAAGATGGAAAACCTGGCCGCCAAGGTTCTGCCCGAAGGCATCGGCTATGAGTGGACCGAACTGGCCTATGTCGAGAAAACAGAATCCGGCGGCGCCCTCGGCGTCTTCGTCCTCGCCGCCCTGTTCGTCTTCCTCGTCCTGGCCGCACAGTATGAGAGCCTGACGCTACCTTTCGCCATCATCATGGTGGTGCCGATGTCCATCCTCGGCGCGGTGCTGGGCGTGATGCTGAACGGGCTGGACGTGAACGTCCTCACCCAGATCGCGCTCATCGTGCTCGTCGGCTTGGCCGCGAAGAACTCGATCCTGATCGTGGAATTCGCCAAGCAGCTCGAAGACCATGAAGGCCTTTCGCCTCACGAAGCTGCGGCGAAAGCCGCCCTGCAACGCCTGCGCCCTATCCTGATGACGTCGCTCGCCTTCATCCTCGGTGTCACGCCCCTGGCCTTCGCTCACGGCGCCGGCGCGGAACAACGCATCGCCATCGGTACGGCGGTGTTCGGCGGCATGATCGGCGTCACCATCATCGGCCTGATGCTGACCCCCGCCTTCTACGTGATGTGGCGCTGGATCTCCGCCAAGCTGTTCCACCGCAAGTCGCGCGCGGTGGCGGCCGTCGAGCCTGATGCTGATCCAGCGGTCTAAGACCTCGCGAGCGAGCTACAGGCAGGCCGGCGCAAGCCGGCCTGTTTCGTTCTGGAAGCAGAGCGATCTCAACGGGTCAGGGCTTTCGCGCCGCTGTGACTTCGATCTCGACTAGCAGCCCGGGCGCAACAAGCCTATCCACCTGCACCGTCGAACGAACGGGACGGTTGGGTTGCATCGCGTTTCCATAGTGGCGAGAATACGCGCGCATCATCCCGGCGAAATCCATCGGCTGACCCGGAGCCGGCGCAACGAGATAAACTGTCATGGCGACAACATCGCCTTCGCTCGCCCCCAATTCAGAAAGCGCTGCAGCGATCTTCCTGAGTATGCTCTCCGTCTGGGTTTCAGTGTCGCCATAGCTCGCGGGCTGGCCATTCGCAGCGGGCGTGACGGGATCGGCCACCATGCCCGGCAGACGGATCGTCTCATAGCCGGGCGGGATGACGATGCTCTTGGCGAAGGCGGCGGTGGCCGTTGCATAGGCGCGCTTGATCTCGCCGGGAGGCGCAGGCGTCGCGCAGGCCGAGAGAGCAATCAGGGCAATGCCAGCAAGAGCTCTCATCGCATCCTCACCACTCGCGGCATGTATCTTCCTCCACGCCGCGCTTGCGCACCCACTCATAGCCAACGACAGATTCCTTGTCCGCGTCGTAGACCCGCTCCCGGCGCTCAAAACATGGGCCGAAGGCGTCGGCCACAGGCGTGATATCCTTGCCGTCGATGATCACGTTCTTGAACTGCTTCTCGGCTTCGGGCCCAAGCTCCAGCGTGAGCATGGCGACCCACGCAGCCTGGGTGAACTTGGAGCCCTTGTTCCGGTATTCGAACATGGGCTGCAGCATGTCGATCAGCCGCCGCTCGCCCTTGGACTTGGCGTAAATCTTCGCATCGAGATCGGCAAAGTAGAGAGCGCTGCGATTGTACGGCACGTGGCGCGTGATCTCGTCGGTAAAACCCGCCTCAGCGATCTTGGCAGCGGACCAGTTGCGCGCAGGCGCGGCCCAATAGCCCTTGGCGATCGCGGTGATCTGGGCTGCCTGCTCCTCAGGCGTGAAGAAACCGCCGCGTGCAGGCAAGAGCGCCGTGTAATACGTGGTCAGCCCTTCGGAGAACCAGCTGGTGACGCCATCGGGTCCTTCGATGCCGCCGACCCACATATGGATCATTTCGTGGGCGAAGGTGGCGCGTGGTTTGGTGTCCTTGCCGCCCACGCCGGTCGACAACATGAAAGAGTTGTTGAGCGCCGTGCCGCCGCCGATGGGAGGCGTCTCGAGATAACGCATAAACACGCGATAGCGCGGCGGCGGATCGAGATAGGCGAACGACTTGCCGAGATACGCATAGAGCTTGCCGGCCCATTGCATTTCGGCCTGCGCATCGAATGGGAATTTGCCGAGCCAGGCGGCGCTGAACCCCTGCGCATCACCTCCCTCCGCCGGATAGCGCGGCGCGGGGCCGGCGAGATACCAGGCTTGCCAGAGCTGGGCTGGGCCTTGGCTCACCACCTGCTCGCCCTCGCCAAACGAGGCCACGCCGATGGAGCCGGGCGGCAGGCCCGAGAGATCCCAGCGCACGGTGGCCGGCATGTTGCCGATGCCCTCAGGGATCATGATGAAGGTGGAGCCTGCGCCGCTGACCCCGCCGCCGGACGGGCGGATGCCGAAAGGCGGACCGCTGGGCGAGCCTTTGGGCTGGACCAGCGCGCGGTAAGTGACGGTAACGGGATAGACCACGTCGCGCGTGGCGGTGAAGTGCCGGAAGTATGGAAAGCCGCCGAGTGCGCGCGGATCGTTGCGGATCTTGAGCGGCAGAGCCCCTTCCCTGTCGGCCACGGTGAGGTTCGTCATGCGGTCCACGACGCCGGTGGAGCCGGGATAAACGATCGGGGCCATCAGGCCGAATGTTTTGCCCTCGGGACCGACGACACGCGTGGCTACGTCAATGGCGATGACCTCGCCGTTCTCGGCGACAGGCCGGAACGTCGTGGAGAAATAGGGACCAGTGGGCTCCTCGGGCGGAGGCGTGGCTGTGCAGGCGGCCAGGAGCAGGCAGACGGCGGCGAAAAGCTTTCTCATGCAGGCGTAGCTAGCAAATCCGGGCTTCACTTGGCCACTGGCGAGCGCATCACTGTTACCGGAGGCGGAGCAGCAAACGGTTTTATTGCAAGGTGTTCAAATATTTCCGCGGGGTAATAGGCGACCCCACCCACCATTGTCATGCGGGTCTGGCGTATCTGGCTGATGTCTTTCGTGGGATCGCCCGCGACGAGAATCATGTCAGCCAGCTTGCCGCGCTCGATCGTGCCCAGGTCCGCCTCGCGGCCGAAATAACGCTCGCAGCCGAGGGTGGCGAGCATCAGTGTCCGGGGCGCCGGGATGCCGGCTTTGACGTAAACTTCGAGCTCACGCAGCAGGGCGAAGCCGGTCGTGTCGTCTGTGCCCGGGAGAAGCTGGATGCCGTTGTTGTCGAGCATCTTCAGCGTCTGGAGGATGGTGACGAAGCTTTTCTGGTACGCATCGTCATCGGCAGGCGATGAGATCGTCACGAAAGACCGCTTGCGGTAGCGCTGATACCCGATCGGCACATGGTCGAGATAGGGCTGGTCTCCCTCCTGCACCTGTCCGGCGCGGGAGAGCATGAGGCGTTCGAGCGTCATCGCCGTAGTGTCGAGCGCCACGTGGTTCGCCTTCATCGCCGTGACGGTCTTCTGCACGCGCGCAGAATTCAGGTCGAGGTCCTTCGCTCGCGCCATGCCGGTGAGCCGCAGGGGCGTACGCGTGTCTTCGCCGGGATCGAGGATCCAGCCAAGCATCAGCTGGTTGATATGCGCGATGTCGTTATAGCCTTCGGCGATCACACGGTCGGGCGAGGAGAAGGCGGGCACGTGCCCTGTGACGCCCATGCCATAGCGCTTGGCCTCCTTGGCGATGGCCGCCACCCAGTCCGGGTTCATCGAGTTGTAGATCTTGATCTGCCAGTAGCCGTGCGCCGCATACCACCGCACGCCCTCCAGCGCCTGGTCCAGCGTATCCACCACCTTCCCCAGCCGCGCCGAATAGGGACTGCGCCCCTCGAGGAATCCGTTGCGCACGATCCGCGGTCCCGCCAGCGTCCCCGCCTCCATCTCCTTCAGCCATGCCAGCAGCGTGTCGTTATCATTCCCCATATCCCGCGTGGCGGTAACGCCAACCGCCAGGTTGAACAGGTTCGACGACAGCGATGTATGCGAATGCATGTCGTGCAGCCCGGGCATCAGAGTGCCGCCCTGCCCATCTATGGAGGTCTCTCCCGCCGGAGTAGGCGCACCGTCCTCCGGCATGACGTAGGCGATGCGGTCGCGATAGACGCCAACCTCCGAGGGCTGGCTCAGCGTCATCGTCTTCGGATCGAAGATGCGGACATTGCGGATGCGGACCGGCGTGTCGAACCGGTGCGCCAGCTTTTTCTGCGCCTCCCGGGCTCGCTGGAGGGAGATGCTCTGGGCGATGGGCTCGAGCTCAGGGATCAGGCTTTCATATCCTTCACGGATGAGGCCGCCCCCGAGACTCCCGAAGAATTCGCCTTTTCCGTCCATCAGGACGTAGCTGGGACCGAGATCGATGCCGGAGAGTTCGTAGACGGTCAGCGGGGTTGCCTGCTTGCCCTTGCCCAACGTGATCTTCCGCACTTCCGCGAGGCGCATCGTGCCCGAGGGCGCAACAGGAAGCGTGTTCTTCGGCGCCTTCAGCAGCGCTTTCACATAGAGGCTCGCGGTCCACGGGGATGCGTCGTTGCCAACATAGAGGACGGCGGTTGGGGCCGCGATCTCGCCCTTGTCGGCCTGGCTCACCCAAACTGCTTTGCCGCCAGACCAAGAGAACGTCTCCGTTACCGGCGCCCCGAAGAGCGTCGTGGCGTTGATCGTCCAGTCCACCGGAACGCCCGCAGCGTTGAGGGTGATGTCTTCCTTCGTCGTCGGCCCGCGGCCGTTGTTGCTGACGGCGTAGTCGATCTTCACCTTCGTCTTCTGCACGTCGGCGGTGACGTGCCCGACCTTTTCGCCATTGGCCATGATGACATAGCGCAGCGTATCGGCAGCGGCGCTGGCGGCGAGCGCCGCAGGAACGATGAGAGCAGCAATGAGTGTGCGAATGAACATGCGGATCATTTCTTCAGGATGAAGTCGCGGATGGATCGGTTGAAGCGGGCGAGATTTTCCTCGCCCTCATAGACGCCATGCGGGCCGGCGAAGAGCGCGCCGGTGACGCGACCAGCCGGCAAGCCGAGCTGGTCGAACGTATAGGCGGCGGCATAGGCAGGCGTGGTGAGATCATAGAGCCCGCCGCTCCAGTAGAGCCGTAAGTTGGGATCGGCATTCATCGCAGCCGCGAGGCCCTCGAACGCCTTGCCGCCGCCCTCGCGGCTCCATTGGGAATTCACGATGAAGTTGACACCGTAATAGGGTTCAGCCGTCTGGTATTTCAGATCCTGCTTGATGTATGCAGCGACTGCCGGGCTTTCGACGGCCCCCACCGATTGCGGCGTGGGCGGCGCCGCGCCAGCTGGCACGTTCGCCGCGCGAGGCGGGACAACGCCAAGAGCGGGATCATCGAGATCGCCGAGCGCGCCCGGTTCAAGCTTTGCAGTCACCCGCACATCCAGAAGCCCGGTGCGCAGGCCGCCAGGTTCCTTGAGCAGATTGAACATCCAGGTGTTCTTGGAGAGGCGCAGGTTTTCCTGCTCGATCAGGTCAACCGGCAAGCCGACGAGTTTCGACATGCGCTCCGCGATGCGATGCTTGTCCGCCGCGGGCAGGCTCGCGCCACGGATCAGCGCCGCCACATAATCCGTACGCGCAAAGTTTAGCGCCTCGTCGTAAAACTGCTCGACCGTCTTCCCCGCCCGGCCGATCCGGTTGTGATACCAGGCTCCCGCGGCCATGGTCGGCAGGCTCGCCACGAACGGCATCTCGCGGCCCGAGACATCTGGCGCCACGGCCACCAGCATCACGCCGTTCCATTTGAGCTTCGTGCTCTTGGCCATCACGGCGGCGCGTATCGTCCCGTAGCTCTCCCCAACCAGAAACCGCGGCGAGCCCTCACGGCCATTCGCCTTCAGCCATTCCTGCACCACGCTCTCGACCGCCAGCGCATCGCCATCGACGGAGTAGTAGCGCTTCGCATCCTTGCCCGGCATGGCGCGGCTGAACCCGGTTCCCGGCGGATCAATGAAAACAAGATCGGCAAAATCGATCGGACTGTAGGGATTGATGATCCACTTCGCTTCCGTGGAATTCGATCCGCCGACACGCTGCATCGGGCCCATGGCGCTCATGTGCAGCGGCGAGGACGACGCGCCGGGGCCGCCATTGAAAAGAAAGAGGACGGGACGCGTGCCAGCGTCTTTCACTCCGTCGCGCACGTAGGCGATCGTCGTAGCCGTGGCGATCGCCGCGCCCTGCTCGTCGCGCAGGAAGTGCTCGCGAACGGTGGCGGTGTAGCGGACATCGACAGAATTGAACTTGCCCGAATGCTTCGTCACGGCAACGCGCGGCGCACCCTCATTCGGCGAGGTTTGCTGCACAGGCTGCTGCGCGCTGGCGCAGGAGGGCGTGAGCACGAGGACGAGGCCAAGGGCGAGAGATTTCCAGATCATCATGCCTGTCTTGCCACAACCCGCGTCCGCTGCCGCCCCGTCGCGAAATAATAGCCGAGCCCGATCGCCAGCCATCCGGCCAGCAGCGCATAGGGCCGCCAGTCCGTGCCGAAGCCAAGCCCCGCAATGATGATCGCCGCGATCCCGCCCAGGACGGCGAGCACTTTCACCAGCGTCTTCGAAAATCTCAGCCGCGCCTGCGCGTGAACATCGGGATGGTTCTGCGCAATGGAGAAGGCCGCAAGGCATGTGCCGAAATACTTCATCATTGTCGGCACGTTCACGGCGAGAAGCAGGAAGAGCAGACTCGACGGCAGAAGCAGCGCAAGCGCAGATGCGATGAAAGCCACGATGGTGGCGATGTGCGGCGTGCCGAACTTCGGGTGGATGCTGGCAAGAGGCGCCGGAAGCACGCCGGACTTTCCCATGGCGTAGAGGAAGCGGGAAAACACAAGGAAGATGGCGTTCATCGACTTGGTAAGCGCGAGCACGGCGGCGATGACGATCACAGGCGTCGCCCGTTCGCCCAACGTGACTTTCGCCGCATCGAGCAGCGGCGCCTTGCTGTTAGCGAGCTGCTCGGGTCCGACAAGGCTCAGGGCCGTGAAGGTGATCGACAGATAGACGATCAATGTGAGCGCCAGCCCGAGGGCAAGACCAAGCGGAACGGTCGTGCTCGAATTCCTGACCTCCTCGCCCACCTCGGTGGCGGTTTCGATGCCAAGGAAGAGCTGGATCATCAGCGGAATGGCCGCGAGGATTGGCAGCCAGCCATTGCCGAAAGCCTCGACAAACACCTCCGGCCTCGCCTGCGGCGCGCCAGAGATCACGAACACGGCAAATATGGCGATGAGGCCGAGCATCAACACGGTCTGCACCCGCGCCGCGATGGCGACGCCGAGGAAGTTGATCACGAAGATGACGAAGAAAAAGCCCAAGACGGTGAGCGTCTCCGGCAGGGGCACGACCATGCCGAGATAGTTGATCATCGTCCGCCCCAGCACGATCATGACCACCGCATTCGAAAGCACACGCATCCAGACCACGGCAAACGCGATCAGCGGATGGGTAAACTGGCGCTGCCATTCATACGAAGCGGCGGTGCGCGGCGCGGCAGAGGCCATGAAGGCGTAGACCAGTCCGAAGATGATCATGGGGATTGCGGCCAGCAGGCAGGCGATGAGGATGCCCGACCCACCCACTTTCGCAGCGGGCCCGAGCACGGAAAAGATCGCCGCTCCGATCGCCGTGCCTGCGCCGAGCATGACAAGGTCGATAAGCGCCACGCCATGCTTGAGCTCACCGGGCTTGAGATGGCCCGGCTTGAGTGGTGGCTGTGCAGTGGCCGGCGCTTCGGTCATCCATCCTCTCGTGCAAAGAATATCGGCGGAGCAGGAAATAACTATTCGATCTCTCTCGAAGCCCCGCAGAGCTGAGAATGCCTATCTCCGGGCCTTGGCGGCAATGCATACGCTATGCACGAGTTTGCATGCAGGCAGGATATTTTGCAGGCGATTGCCCCTCGTGATGCGCTAGGATCGTCGCAAGAAGGAGTTTGCGCGCATGAGCGATACGCCCAACGCCCCCGAGTCCACGCAGATAGGCCTTACACGCCGCAACTGGCTCGCAGCGGCAGGCACGCTGCCTCTCGCCGCGGCGTGCGTGAATGCGCCGCCGGGGAGCGCGCAGGAAGCGCCCGCCCCCATCGGCGGGCCAGACTTCCCCGCACTCGCGGACTTTCCGAACCTCAACGTAACCTATCTCGATTCCGGCTCGACCCATCCATTCAGCGTCGGGGCACGGGCCGCCGTGAACCAGTACCTCATCGGCCGCAGCCAGTCCGGCCCGCCCCAGCCGAGCATCGACCGCGAGAAGATTGTCACCGATAATTTCGCCAAGCTGATCAACGCGGCCCCGGAAGAACTGGCCTTCATCCAGAGCACGTCTGCCGGCGAGCAGATGGCCGTTCGCGCCTTGGGCATTCCCGAAAGCGGCGGGCGGATCGTATCCGACGCCCTGCACTTCTTCGGCTCCTGGCACCTCTACAACGAGCTTGAGAGACAAGGCATGGAAGTCGTCGTCGTGAAGATGCGCGATGATGGCCGCATCCATTTCGAGGACATGGCGGCGGCGGTGAACGACAGGACCAAGCTCGTGGCGGTGTCTGCTGTGTCCACCATCAATGGCTTCCGGCATGACCTCAAGAAGCTGACCGACCTCGCGCACGCGCACGGAGCGCACATCTATGTCGATGCCGTGCATGCTGTCGGGGCCGTGCCGTTCGACGTGAAGGCGACGGGCATCGATATGATGGCGACCAGTTCCTACAAATGGCTGATGGGCGATTTCGGGCTGGGCTTCATGTATGCCCGCGCCGACCTGATTCCGAAACTGAAACGTCCGCAGGCGGGCTATTACCAGACCGGCGGCGTCGTCACGCACATGTATCCCTTCGATCCGCCGGGCGCACGGCACGCAGACCTGACGCCGCGGTCCGACGCGACGGGCCTGTTTGCGATGGGCACGTTCAGCGAGATAGGCCTTGCGCACCTTTCCTATTCCCTGCCCTACCTCAATCGCGTGGGCGTGGATCGCATCCAGGCATATCGTCAACCTCTGGTGAACAAGGCGCGCATCGAGATCAGCAAGATGAACAAGGGCTTCGCGCCCATGACGCCGGATGATTGCACGTCGGCCCTTGTGGCGTTCGGCTATCCCGATGCGCGCGACAAGATGCAGAAGCTGGTGACGGACGCGAAGCTGCGCATCACCCTGTCCCGCAACCGCTTCCGCCTCTCGCCATCCGTGTTCAACACCATGGCCGATATCGACAAGGCGCTCGACGTCATCTCCAGCGTGCCGAAGGTCTGATCATGGCGAAGCTTGTCGTGTTCGACGCCGAAGAATTGGCTTCGCGCCTTTCAATTGCGGACTGCATCCCGCTCGTGCGCCGGGCGATGATCGCCCTGTCCGACGGCAGCGCGCGCCAGCTCCTCCGTAGCTTCATCTCCATGGGCGATGGCCGCACCTTCGCCCAGATGCCGGCGGCGCTGGGCGTGCAGTCCTGGTTCGGCGCCAAGCTGGTCAGCGTCTTCGCCGACCCCGCCGACCCGGGCCACAAGGCGCACAAAGGCCTGGTTATCCTGTTCGATGGCCCGTCTGGCGATCCGCTATGCGTCGCCGACGCGGGCGAAGTCACCCGCATCCGCACCGCGGCCGCCACCGCACTGGCAACCGACATCCTGGCCCGGAAAGAAGCCTCCATCCTCACGATCATGGGCTCGGGCCTGCAGGCGAAGGCGCACGTCGAAGCGATAAAGCTGGTGCGCGATCTGAAAGAAATCCGAATCTGGGCGCGGACCATGGCGCGAGCGAGAGATCTGGCCGACGAACTGAATTCGGCGGCCCTGCCCGTGCGCGCCGTCGCTGACGGGCGCGAGGCGGCGCAGGGCGCGGACATCATCTGCACCGTTACGTCTTCGCCAACGCCAGTGCTGCTGGGCGATTGGGTCGGTCCGGGAACGCATGTGAACCTGGTAGGATCAAGCGCGCCGGTTCCGGTCGAGACAGACAGCGCGCTGGTAACAAAGAGCCGGTTCATCGCCGATCATCGCGAGCATGTCCTTGCGCACGGCGCGGAGTTCCTGACGGCCAAGCGCGCGGGCCTGGTGGACGAGAGCCACGTCATAGGAGAGATCGGCGAGGTGCTGATCGGCAAGATCGCGGGCCGGCAGAGCCTGGAGCAGGTAACAGTCTACAAATCACTCGGCCATGCCGTGCAGGACCTCGCGGCGGTGGCTTGGCTCTACGAGCAGTCGAAGCGCTAGCGCGCGCCGGCAATGAAGGCGCGGATGTCTGCGCTGAGGCGCACGCCCTCGGCGGCGTCGCGGTACATCATGTGGCCGCCGGCATAGCATTTCATGACGAAGTTGGCGGCGATGTTGGGCTCGAGCTTATGCAGCAACGCGTCGTTCTCGTTGCAGTTGTTGAGGCTGTCATAGACACCGGCGGCGACCATCACCCTGAGTTTCGGGTCAGCCTTGATTGCATTGACGGCCCAGGGCTGGGAGCCGGGCGGCCCCTCGCCGGCTTGCGCCGCGGCCATGACTTCCGGCGTGATCTCGCCGGAGTTGTAGTTCCACATCGCGTTGATGTTGGTCGGCTTCGCGTCTGTCGGCGTGTAGCCCTGGCCGAGACCGCCGCCGAGGCCGGCATAGGCGAGGTCTGTCCTGTAGCCGAGATCTTCGCGGAAATAGGCGTCGATGCGCTGGGGTGAGGCATCTGCCCCCTCCCCGCCAGTGATCCGCATGTCAAAGGTGTTGAGCGTCTTGCCCTGATCCTTGAGCAGAGCGGCGAGATATTCGCGTGGGGCGAGTTCCAGCTTGTCGCGGTTGATCGCGCTTTCAGGAAGACCAGTATAGAGCGTGAGATCGTGAGCAATGCTTGTGCGCTCGGCTTCGCTGAGGCTGGCAAGGCGTGCGAGGGCTGGCGTATAGGTTGCGGCCGCCCACTCTTGGGCGGCGCGCATGACCGAGTCGCGGTCCTTGCCGAGCTTGGGATCGAGCTTGCCGTGGTAGAGCGCGGTCGCGGTGCGGCCGGGTATGCGGTAACCAGCTCGTTCGGGGCGCGTGTTGTAGCTGAGGCCAACGCCGGCGCCGCCGGACATGAGGACGATGCCGGAGACATGCTCGCCGCGCTTGGCGAGGATTTCGGCAATGCCCGCGGCGCGCCACGTGCCGAAGCTTTCGCCGATCATGAATATGGGCGCTGTCTGCGCGTTGAATGTGAGGCGCCAGACGCGGATGAATTCGGCGACAGACTGATGGTCACCCAGCGTGTTGTAGAATTCAGGAAGATAGTCGCGGCTGGCGGCGCGGCTGAAGCCTGTGCCGATGGGGTCGACAAAGACGAGGTCGGCAGAGTCGAGCAGGGTGTGCTGGTTGTCGGTGAGCTTGCCGCCTTGGAAGGTTTGCGGGCCGAAGGCTTCGAAATGGAGGAGCACGGAGTTGGCGCCGGGGCCGCCATTCCAGATGAAGGCGACGGGGCGTGGCGTCTTCGAAGCGACGCGGTAGGCGGTGAAGAACATCTCGCCATGAGCCTCGCCGCTTGCCTGGTCGCGGATGGGGAGTCGGCCAGCGTAGGCGGTGTATTTGATCTCCTTGCCGCTGACGCGGATCGAGTGCCGGGCTTGGGCGAGATCGGCGGTCTGGGCGAATGAGGCCGGCATGCAGGCGAGCACGAGAAATGCGCCAAACAGAGTTGCCTTCAATTTTTGAAACACACGCGCCTCTCTCTGCTCCCTGATCGATGCGGTCATCTGCAGGCTCGCATGCATAAATTTCAACCGGTGTGAGGGCCATTCCAGCACATAATCTATGCGGCAGCGGCAAGCCTGTTTTTCGGGCTCTGGTGAGCAAAGCCGCTGCAGCCCAGTGCGTAGAGAGCGCGAGTAAGCCTTCGAAGCCCTGAGGCCGTGTTCCAGTTGCCTCACACGTCACGCATAAGCCATGCGGAGCGATAACGATCAGAACATAAACCAACTCGACAGTGATTTCGGGCGGTCGATTTCGGACAGAAAATTCCCAGGCGGCTTTCCTACTGTCATCAGGCTGTGACGAGGGAAGTGCGCTGCGGGGGGTCGAGGCGCATCAGACAGCCCAGAGGGGAGGTTATGATGAAGACCGGCCGTTCGCTCCTGACAGAGAAGCTGCTCACGACGACGCTGCTTGGCGCAGCCCTCGTCACAGCAGCCCCCGCCTTCGCCCAGACGCCGCAGGCGGCGGCCCAGCCGGAAACCATTCCGCAGTCCGATCAGGGCCCAAGCGATACGACACGCGTGATCGTCACCGGCTCCCGCATTCCGCGCACGGGCACGGACACGACAACGGCGGCGCCTGTCACCGTCGTGGACTCGCAAGACCTCACAGACCGCGGCTTCACGCAGGCGGGCGATGCACTGAACGAAGTCACCAACATTCCGCCCTCGCGCCCGATCGGTGGTTTTGACGGCAGCGGGCCGGGTCTCGGCACGCAATATCCATCGCTGTTCAACCTGGGGCCGGGCCGCACACTGACGCTGGTGAACGGCCGGCGCTATGTCTCCTCATCCGGTCTTGGCGAGAACCTGGTCGACACCAACTCCATTCCTACCGGCCTCCTGGATCGTATCGAGATCGTGCAAGGCGGCGGGGCGGCCATCTATGGCTCGGACGCCATCGCTGGCGTGGTCAACTACATTCTCAAGGACAACTTCACCGGCCTGCAGGCGGACGCGCAATTCGGCGACAGCGAACGCGGCGATTATCCCTCGCAGAACGCCCGTATCACCTGGGGCGCAGACCTTGGCGGCCGCGGCAATATCGCGGCGAACCTCGAATGGTCGAAGACAGCGGCGCTGTGGACCACGGACCGGCCGGAATGGACCAGCGTTTCGATCACGCAGACCAACCCCGCCAATACCAGCGACACGGATGGCATTCCCGCCGTCACCTACATTCCCGATCCGCGCTTCTGGGAGTTCAACTATAACGGCATCCTGTTTGCCCCGCCGGATCCGGCGGGCGGCAGCTGCGGCAACTTCCCCCTGCGCTGCTTCATCACGACCAACGGCCTGCGCTACAACCAGTTCAATCCCAACGGCGGCGTCCCGGCGCAGTTCAGCAATGATGGGCAGACGTTGGTCGGCTACAACCCCGGCACATTCATCAGCCCCGGCCCGTCCATCCCGACATCGTCCGGCGGACAGGGCTTTCCCTTCGTTCAGCTCAACGCGCTGACCAGCCCGGTGGAACGGCTGAGCTTCAACGTGCTGAACCATTTCGACATCTCGGATCACATCAAGTTCTCGAGCGAGCTGCTGTTTGCAAACACAGAGGGCTCAAACCCGCAGGGCACGCCGCCCAGCAACTCGGTGCTCAATAGCGCGGCGACAGGATCAGGCGCGATCGCCATTCGCGCGGATAACCCGTATCTGAGCGCGGCAGCGCGGCAAACCATCATCACCTATCTCAACTCCAACCCTTCCCTGTTCGGACCGAACAGCGGCTTCGGGTGGAATGCGGGCGCGCCAATCCCGGTCTCGCTCTCGAAGATCTGGTACGATCTCGTGCCGGACAATTCGCAGGTGCGCGAATCCAATACCTATCGCATCGCTGCGGCGCTGGATGGCGATTTCGACGCATGGGGCCGTAACTTCACCTGGCAGGTTTCAGCGAGCCAGTCAGGCTCGGACACGAGCATCCGCAGTTGGGATGTCAACGCAACGCGGTTTGCCAGGGCGATCGACACGCGAACGTTCAATGGCGCGCCGGCCTGCGCCGTCAATGCCAATGCGAGCCCGGCGGATGACGATCCGGCTTGCGCACCGATCAATCCGTTCGGGATCGGCAATGTCAGCGCGGCTGCGCGCGACTATGTCAGCATCGAGGTAGGGCAGAACACAGAAAACGTTGCCAACGACATCCTTGCCACGATCGGCGGCAACCTGTTCGCCCTCCCCGCGGGCGATGTTGGCTTCAACGCCACTTACGAGCATCGCGAAGAGACAGCGCGGTTTACTCCGACGAATGCAACGCGGCTCGGCCTCGGGCGCGGCGCAACGCCGGTGGTTGGACAGGATGCCGGCTATCACACGAACGAATATTCAGCCGAAGTTCTCGTGCCGCTGGTTGGCGGGGATTTCTCCTTCCCGCTGGTGAAGGCGGTCGAACTCAACGCCGCTTACCGCTTCGTCGACAACTCGATCGCGGGCAAAGAAGATGTCTGGGGGACGGGCCTGCGCTGGGATGTGGTCGACGGCCTCTTGTTCCGCGCCTCGCGCAGCCGCAACTTCCGCGCGCCGACGTTGAACCAGCTGTTTGCGCCATCCTCGTCGGGGCTTGTCGCGATCGGGCAGGATCCGTGCGATGCGGACCGGATCACACTCGGGCCCGCGCCGGCCGTGCGCGCCGCCAACTGCCTAGCGCTGTTCCAGGCCAACCCCAGCTATGGTGTGGGCGCAACGGCGGCGGCGCGGCTCGCATCCTTCCAGGATCCGGCGGAGAACTTCCCCTCGACGCAGGTCACCACGGGCGGCAACGCCGACCTGCGCAACGAGATTTCGGACACGACAAGCTATGGCGTGGTGTTCCAGCCGACTTTCGTGCCGGGCCTCACGCTGGTGGCGGACCGGATCGAGGTTGATCTCGCGGACGGGCTGTCGGCATTTACCCCGCTCAACTTCCTCGCGACATGCTTCGACTCCGCGCCTCAGCCGGCGGATATCTGCGCGATCTCGACGCGTGATGCGGCGGGCACGGTGGTTACCAGCCGGACAACGACGTTCAACGCCGGCCTCGTGAAATACCGCGGCGAGATCTACAACGCGAACTACCAGTTCGATATTGCCGATCTCATCCGCGGCGCCGATCTCGGACGGCTGGAGTTAGCACTGGAGGCGACGCACAACGACCTCCTGCAGACATCGGTGACCGGTTTCGACCGTTCAATCACTAGCGACACCATCGCCATGCCGGACTGGGTCTACCGGTTCGATACGCGTTACGACATCGGGCCAGTTCGCCTCGCCTACACGGTCAACTACCGGCCTTCGACTTTGCGGGCGGAGAACTCGACGATCGAGCAAAACCCGACGCCGATCGTGAAGGGCAACTGGACGCACTCGCTCTCGGCTCGCTACGACGTCAACGACAAGCTGTCGCTGCGCGCCGGCATCCAGAACCTGACCGACGAGGGCCCGTCCTTCTCGACGACGACCTATGGCGACATTCTCGGCCGCAGGTTCTTCATCGGACTGACGGCGAACTACTGATCGCCGGTGTCGCGCCTAGTCCACAATCGGCGTCGGGCGGATAGGAACGGCGGTGGTGTGCTTCATCTCGGAGAGCGTCATGATCGAGGAGATATCCTGCACGCCGGGCAGTTTGAGCACGGTCTTGAAGACGAAGTCCTGGTACCATTTCATGTTGGGCGCCACGACCTTGATCATCACGTCGCGCTCGCCGAGGATCGAATAGCACTCCACGATCTCCGGCACGGATTTGACGGCGCGGATGAAGGCTTGGCGGCCCTTGTCGTCGAGGCTGGAGATCTTGAGCTGGGCGTAGACCTGCAGCTGGATGCCGACCTTCTCATGGTCGATCAGCACGACCTGGCCCTTGATATAGCCCTCGTCGCGCAGGCGCTGGATACGGCGCCAGCACGGCGATTGAGAGAGGCCGACACGCTCGGCAAGTTCGGTGGTTGAGATGGCGGCGTCGATCTGGAGCTGTTCGAGAATACGAACGTCGATCGCATCAAGGCCAGCGTGCATGGTTATCTACCGATCAGCAAGAACAGTGCATAGCGTATTCAAGGCGCTGACGAAAAACCAGCGCCATCGCAAAGAACATCCGGGTTGCTTGGATAGACTCATCTTCACGTCCCCCTTCTGCGCAGTCACAGGTGAGGAATGACTTCCAGACCGGCGAACAGTGATCCTGCCGATCTCTTCTCCGCCGAAGACTATACGCTCTGGTGCCGCCGTCTTAACGCCCACATCCCAACCGACGGCAGCGCGGCCATCCTGTTCGACTCGACGATCTCGGAGCCGGCAGACCTGCTGCGGCAGGTGATCCTCGAAGCGTTCGAGAGCGGCATATCCGATCGCTTCGTAAGCGTGTTCGGGCACGGAAATCGCTTCCTGAACGAAGCGCTGTCCACTCGCTACGGTGTCGACCCATCCCAGTTGGTGTGCGCGACGGGCGCCACGACGGCGATCACCATGGCGCTGCGCATACTGCCCGAAGACCGCCGCCGCGTAGTGATAGAGGCGCCGCGGCTGGACCTGCTGCATCATCTCCCGCAATCGCAATCCCTGGAGATCGACGAACTGCCGCGCCGAGGCGATGATTTCGGCATTGACCCCGACGACCTGCGCAAGCTCTTGCGCCGCGGCGCGGGCATGGTGCTGCTGACCAATCCGCATAATCCCAGCGGTCGCGTTATGCCGGCCCAACGCCTTGCACAGATTGCGGACGTGGCCGAAGAAGCGGGCTCGCTGGTTCTCGTGGACGAGGTCTATTCGGATCTCTGGCGTGACGCGGGCTTCACGTCCGCCGTACAGATCGCGCCCAACATGGTGAGCGTAAACAGCCTCAGCAAGTCATTCGGCCTGTTTTCCCTCCGCTGCGGCTGGATCATGGCCGCGCCCGCTGTGGCGCGCCGGATCGAAGCTGCGAACACGCGGATCGAATTCGGCGCCTCAAAGGTCACCCACGCCCTCGCCGCCCATGTCCTGCAGGACATGACACGCTTTGATGCCTACTGGCGTGGCGTGCTCCGCAAGAACCGCCCAATCCTGGAACAGGCCATCACCGGCATGAAAGCCGACGGCCTGATCGAAGGCGATCCACCTGCCGCAGGCTGCATGTATTTCCCGCGCATCACGGACGTGTCCGACACCCAGAGCCTCGCAAGGCAGCTGTGGGCCGATCATCGCGTTCTGGTCGGCCCCGGCGAGTATTTCGGCCAGCCCGGCCATGTTCGCCTCGGTTTCGGCATGGCGGACGGACGCCTCGGCGCCAGCCTCGGCCGTCTGCACGAGGCGCTGCTGGCCATCCGCAACACAGCTTCCGGCGCCACGCGACGCCGCGCGCCTTAGCCGGACTATAAACAATGCGCCTTCGCTCCAACCCGCGCATGTCCTATTCTCCCGGTCTCGGGAAGTCGCAGACCGCAGAAAGCCTCGCATGCTCCGCCTGACCCTCATGCTCGCCGCCGCATGCCTCGCCGCCTCCTGCGCAACGCCGCCGGAGCGGGCGAACGCGCCGGCATCGGTCGCCGCTGCCCCGGACATGCCTGACCTGCTGAGGCTGACAACGCAGCGTTCGATCATCGTGCGGGGCAAGAAGCTCAGCTACCGCGTCGAGATCGACGAACATGTGCTTCGCTCAGGCGACGGGACGCCGGCCGCCACCGAGACGACCTACACCTACCTTCTCAATGGCGCGGCAGCCGCAGAGTATCGCCCGGTCATCTTCATCTACAATGGCGGACCGGGCTCGGCTTCAGTGTGGCAGCATCTGGGATTCTACGGCCCACGCAGGCTGAAGCTCGCCGACGCCGTGCACCCGCCGCTGACGCCGCCATTTGCGCTCGAGGATAATCCGCACACGCTTCTGGATATCGCCGACATCGTATTCATCGATCCGGTCGGCACGGGCTATTCGCGCCTGCTGAAGCCAGATGCGGCGAAGGATTATTACGGTGTCGACCAGGACGCCGTCGCCATGGCGCAGGTGATCGAGGCGTGGCTGACGCGGTATCAGCGCTGGAACTCTCCCAAGTTCGTCGCGGGCGAAAGCTACGGCGCCACGCGCTCCGCCGTGCTGGCGCACAACCTGATGGGCGGCCCGCTGAGCCCTGTCGGCCGCATGATGGGCATATCGCTCAACGGCATCGTCGTTCTAGGGCCAGCGCTCGGGCGCGGCGACGACGCCTCCACAAAGCCCGGCATGGTCACCCTGCCCTCTGCAGCCGCCACAGCCTGGTATTTCAAACTAGCAGGTCAGGGCGAAACCCTGGACGCCTTCATGCAGCGCGTGCTGGCCTTCCAGCGCGATGAATATGCGCCAGCCCTCGCCAACACCAATCTCGATGCAGCAGCCAAGTGGGCCCTCGCCACGAAGTATGCAGAGTTCACCGGCCTGCCGCGCGATGTGGTCGAGAAGGCCAATCTTCAGCCGACGCTGGAATCTGTTCGTGCAAACATGCTGAAGGCGAAGGGCCTGCGGCTTGGCTCGTATGACGCCCGCTACACCTTACCGATCAGTGATGGCCTCGGGCCGCCGGATCCGGTTACTGATGATCCTGCCATGGGCCAGTACTCGCCGGCGTTCATCGCGGGTTTCCAGCTCTACATGGAGGAACTCGGCCTCAAGCTAAGCCGGCCGTACGACGCGATCGCGTGGGACGGCGTCAACTTCAAATGGGACTACACGCCGACAGGCCGCGGGCCCAAGACGCCGCTGCAGGCCCTCACCTCGGCGATGAACCGAAACCAGGATCTCCGTGTCTTCATCGGAGTCGGCTGGCATGATTTTGTCACGACGGCAGCAAGCGCCGATGCGATGGCCCAAGCGCTCGGCGCGCCGGACCGCGTGACGGTGAAGAAGTATGCTTCAGGGCACATGCCCTATCTCGGCGAAGAGAGCGCAACGCAGCTCGAAGCCGATATCCGCGCCTTCATCACGGTGCGCGCGAAGCCCGTGGGAGGCTGATTTGACGAATGTCTTCAACCGCAGGGAAGCAGCGGCGCTCATCGGCGCTGCGGCGTTTGCCGCCTGCCAGACCGCAACGGCCGCTCCCCAGAATCCACCGACAGGCAAGGATGTCCGCCTCGGCGCCGTCACCTCGCGCAAACGCGGCACGTTCAACGGCGTCAAGGTGGACTATGACGCGATCGTGGAGCCGATCCCGATCAGCGATGCTTCAGGCAAGCCGATCGCGCGCATCATTTCGACATCCTATCTGTCCGCCAAACCGCAGACGAACCGGCCGGTGCTGTTCGTATTCAACGGCGGCCCGATCTCTGCGTCCTCCGTGCTGCACATGGGCGCGATGGGGCCGAAGCGCATCGCGATCCCCGATGACATCACGGCGGCGCCCTCCACATTCCGCGTGGTCGACAACACCTACGCCCTGCTCGACATCGCCGACATCGTGTTCTTCGATCCGGCCAGCACGGGGCTCAGCCGTGTGGCCGATGGCGTTGACAGCAAGAGCCAGTATTCGGCAACGGCAGATGGGCAGCAGGCGGCTCTGTTCGTCACCGAATGGTCGAGGCGGCACAACCGGATGGATGCGCCCAAATATGTGCTCGGCGAAAGCTATGGCACCATCCGCGCTGCCGTGATGGCGAACCAGCTCTTGAAGTCGCCTACGCCGCTGAGGGGCGTCATCGTTCTGGGTCAGGCCCTCAACATCGTGGAGTTCAGCCAGCGGCCGCAGAACATAGTCAGCTATGTCGTCTCGCTCCCCACGCTGGCAGCGGCCGCCCACTGGCATGGCAAGGGCAAGCCCGCGGGACGCTCGCTGGAGACCTTCACGGAAGACGCGTGGCGTTTCGCGCAGAGCGACTACATGCCCGCGCTGTTCAAGGGCCGTAATCTCGATGAAGCAACGAAGCAGAAGATCGCGAACGAGCTGGAGGCCTACAGCGGCCTGCCCGCGTCCTGGTACATGGCGAACAACATCCGGATCTCGAAAGAGAACTATCGCCGCGAACTGTTCCGCGCCGAGGGCGTGATCCTTGGGCAGACGGACGCGCGCTACAAGGGACCGAACCCGGACGGCCGTGGCGGCGATCCCTCCCGTGTGATCGCAACCGCCTACCAGGATGCCTTCATCGCCCACATGCGCGATGAGCTGGGCGTCGCAGGGACGGCCGACTATCAGCACGCGGCGCCGGATGCGCCGCAAGGCCTCGATGGTTGGGACTATGGCGGCAAGGGGCCGTTTGCGGATTGGCCGTTCGCCGCGCAGATCACGCCATGTTTTGCGGCCGATCCGAAATTCCGCGTACTGGTCGGAAATGGCTATCACGACACGCAAACGACCGTGGGCGCTGCTCGCTACATGGTGGACCAGTCGGGATGGCCGGCCGACCGCACGACGCTGCGCTTTTATCCCGGCGGGCACATGACGTATTCGATCGAAGCGAGCCTGAAGGCGATCACGGGCGACATCAGGGCGATGCTCACTGCATGATCATGCGCGTTTGCGGGCGCCGCCGAGTTGCTTGAGGACTTTTTCAGTCGCGGCGAGGCGGCCGACCGGCTCCGGGATCGAGGCCTGCAGCAACAGGCGCTCGTTCTTTGCTACGAGGCCGGCTTCGGCGACGGCCTTCTTGGTCTTCTCGCTGCGCTGGGTGAAGGCGATGGCGGAGGGGCCGCCGTCGACTTTCGCGATGTCGGCATTGCGCGCCATGGTGCGGACGTTGGCGATGCGCAGGAGGGTTGCGGCCTCGTCGGGCTCTTCGCCGAAGCGGTCGATCAGTTCGTCTTCGAATGCATCGAGTTCTTCGCGCGTGGTAAGACGGGCGAGGCGGAGATAGAGCGACAGGCGCGTGTCGGCTTCGGGAATCCAGTCCGGGGGAATGCGGCCGCTTATGCCGAGATTGATCACCGGCGTCCAGCGTTCAAGCGTCTCGCCGCGCGCTTCGCGGACGGCGCGTTCGAGCAAGTGCTGGTAGAGGTCGATGCCGATCAGCTTCATGTGGCCGGACTGGGCGTCGCCCATGAGATCGCCGGCGCCGCGGATGTCCAAGTCGCGGGCGGAGATGGCGAAGCCGGCGCCGAGACGGTCGAGCGATTCAAGCGTGCGCAGGCGTTTCTTGGTGGCTTCGGTGAGTGAGACGCCGGGCTCGGTCGAAAGCAGGATGTGCCCACGCCGGTTGCCGCGGCCGACGCGGCCGCGCAGCTGGTGCAACTGAGCAAGGCCGAAGCGGTCGGCGCGCCAGACCACCATGGTGTTGGCGCGCGGTACGTCGAGGCCGGCCTCGATGATGTTGGTGGCGAGGAGCACATCGCCATGGCCGGAGGCGAAACGGACCATCGACTCGTCGATATCGGCGGCCGCCATTTCGCCGTGCGCCAGCAGGAACGATAGCTCGGGCGTCAGGCGTTTGAGCGTCGCGCCAAGAGTCTCGATATCCGTGATGCGCGGGACAACGACAAAGCTCTGCCCGCCCCTGTCCTTCTCGCGCAGGAGGGCGGTGCGAACCTGGTGTTCGTCCCACACGCCGGCGAGCGTGCGGATCGGCTGGCGGCGTGCAGGCGGCGTTGCGATCACAGAGAGCTGCTTGAGGCCGAGCAGCGCGTTCTGCAGCGTGCGCGGGATGGGCGTGGCGGTGAGGCTGAGGAGGTGGCCCTTGTCGCCCAGGTCGCGCAGCTTGGCTTTGTCGGCGGCGCCGAAGCGCTGTTCCTCGTCGATCACCACCAGGCCGAGCTTGGCGTATTCGACGTCTTTGGATGCAACCGCGCCGGTGCCGACGACTACTGAGATCGAGCCATCGGCGAGGCCGGCTTTCACGCGCTTGCGTTCGGCAGTGTCAGCGAGGCGGGAGAGCGAGGCGACTTTGAGGCCGGTGCGTTCGAAGCGCTGCTTGAAGGTCTCGTAGTGCTGGCGGACCAGCACGGTTGTGGGAGCGGCGATCACGACCTGCTTACCTGCGAGCGCCGTTAGCGCAGCGGCGCGCATGGCGACTTCGGTCTTGCCGTAGCCGACGTCGCCGACGACGAGGCGGTCCATGGGTTTGCCTGAGGCGAGATCGTCGCGCACGGCGTTGATGGCGCGGGTCTGGTCCGGTGTTTCGGAGAATGGGAAGCCGGTGACGAATTCGTTGTAGGCGCCGGGGTCGGGTTCGATCTTCGCTGCCTTGCGCTTGGCATTCTCTTTCGACAGCCGCGTGAGATCAGCGGCGGTCTCCGTCATGGCGCGGTCGATGATCAGGCGGCGCTTGCGCCAGCTGGTGCCGTCGAGACCGTCGAGGGTGACGGCCGTACGGTCTGCGCCGTATTTCCAGATACGGTCGGCTTCTTCCACCGGAATGAGACGCTTGGCGCCGCCGGCGTATTCCAGCTCGATCGCCTCGCCGATGACGCTGGCGCCGCTCGGCTGCTTGAGGCCGGCGATCACAGCGATGCCGTGATCTTCGTGGATCACCACATCGCCGACGCAGATGTCGCCGATTTCGAGGAGGTGTTCGCCACTATCCTTCGAGGCGGCGGCGAGGCCGGCGTTGCCGCCCAGCACTTCGTGCGCGGAGACGACGAGGAAGTGCGGCTCGCGCCAGCCGAGGTCGAGCTTCATCTCAAGCAGCTTTACGCGGTTGAGCCAGCCCGTGTCGGCTTCGTTCCATCTGGATATCGGGCGGGCGCCTTGCGCATATTTCTTGGCGAGGCGCTTCTTGATGAAGCGCAGATCGTGCTCCGAGCCGGCGATGACGACGCGGGCCTTTTCGGCGAACGCAGTCTGGATCTCTGCGTTCATGGCGCGGACGGAATCCGCATTGGCTGAGAAGCGGATGGTGCGCTCGTTCAGGCCTGACGAAAGCTCGATCACCTTGCGCTTCTTGATCGCGGCATCCCAGGCGGCGGGCGAGACCAGGTTCGGGTTGGCGACTTTCTTCTTGTTGGGGTTAGCCGCGTCGGCGGCGAGGCTGAGGAAGCGCGCGCGTTCGGCGGCGGACGAGGGATCGAGGGCGACGATGGTGTCGGGGAAGTAGTCGAACAGGGTGTTGCTGCGCCCGAGCAGCGCGGGCCAGGCGGCGCCGCCGAGGTCGATGAAGGGAAGATCTCGCACGCCGCGCTGGCTGACGCTGTCGAATTCGCGGATGCGGGCGATGACGCCGTCATTGAGCTCGATGCGGACGGGGCGGATTGCGTTGGCAGGGAAGATGTCGATGACGCGGCCGCGCATGGCGAACTCGGCCGGCTCGTCTACCCGGTCATCCTCGAAATAGCCGATGTTGCGAACCACGGTGCGGAACGCTTCCGGATCGATCCGGCCGCCCATGGCGAAGCGGGTGAGCGGGCCATCGAAGGTTTCCGGCTTGGGCAGCATTTCGCTGGCGGCCTCAGCCGTGGTGATGCACGCGACGCGGGCTTGTCTGCCTTTGACCAGCTCGCGCGCGCGGCGCAGCGCAGCGAGGCGCACGCCGGTGTTGGCGGGAGTTGGCGGCTGGGTGTCGCCGGGAAGAGCGTCGCTCGGCTGGAAGAAGATCGCTTCCGCTTTTGGACAAGCGCCTTTGAGGGCGGCGTGGATATCCTTGGCGCGATAGTCGCTCGAGATGATGGCGAGCACGTTCTTCTTTGTCAGCGCCTCGGCGATGCGCGCAGCGGCGGCGCCGACGCCGTTCTCGGAACGCACCGCAGTTTGCGCCTTGGAGTGAGGCCCATCAGCCATTCGAAAATCCCTTAGTGTAGGCAAGCAACTATCGTAGTTCGGCCCGTCTGCAAGCCGGACATTTCTGTGAGAAATGCGGCTGAGCCCGCGGCTATTCGTTGCGTTTGCGGAGAGGCCCGGGCAGCGCGCGGGCAACACTCAAATAGGGCCGCTATTTCCGAAACTCAATCCCTGAATTCAGTCCCAGACGTCAATCTTTGAAGAGGGCCACCACCCGGCTCCAGCCGGCGGAGGCGCCTTTGATCTTCACGGGGAAGCAGAGGATGTCATAGCCGAAGGGTGGCAGGCTGGCGAGGTTGGAAAGCTTCTCCATCTGCCAATAGGGAATTTCCCGTCCGGCCTTGTGGCCCTCCCAGATGATCTTCGGATCGCGCTTCTGCGCCCACTTCTTGGCAGTGTGGCTGAAGGGAGCATCCCAGCTCCACGCATCGGTGCCGACGATCTTCACGCCTCGCTCTGTGAGATAGAGCGTCGCCTCGCGGCCCATGCCGCATCCCGAGTGGACGTACTCCGGCTTGCCGAAGACTTCGCTGGCGCGTGTGTTGATGAGGACGATGTCGCCGGGCTTGAGCGTGTGGCCGATGCGCCCCAGTTCGTCTTCGACGTCTTTCGCTGTTGCGACGTAGCCGTCGGGCAGCTTGCGGAAATCGAGCTTCACGCCGGGGGCGAAGCAGTCGTTGAGGTTTACTTCGTCGATCGAAGGGGCGCGGGTGCGGCCGTGGTCGGTGGTTGAGTGGAAATGGTAGGGCGCATCCATGTGCGTGCCGTTGTGGGTGGACAGCGTGACGCGCTCGCTGGCCCAGCCTTCGCCGTCGGGCATGTCTTCTGCGGTGAGGCCCGGGAAGTAGCCGGCCATGATGGCGACCGAGTCCTTGTGGCGGGTGTATTCGATCACCGGCTCCATGCCTGGAGGATCCGAGGGCACGCCCATTTCGATGGCGATGGACAGGTCAACGAAGCGGCGGGCCATGGCGGCCTCCCTGGGGCTTGTCTTGCAGGATAGCATATCGCGGCGCGGGTACAGTTCAAACATTGGCGCCTCCGGCATGGCGAGCATGCGGAGCGCGAAACAGATGGCAGGCGCGCCGATCGTCAGATCAGTGATATGCGCCGGATGTATGCCGCCCTTGCAGCGCGCACAGCGATTGGTCGCTGTAAGCGCCAACCTATCTTCAGGAAGTGAACGGCGTGGAGGACAAGCATCGCAAGGGTCCACAGCGCCGATCCCGGCCAATGCCGGGAGAGCGGGGGATTTCCAGTCCAGTGTGAGGGCCCTTGTGCCTGTCTCATGGAGCGCATTATCGCTCAGGTTTTCCGGTGTCGGATTTTTTCGCGCCAACTATTTTACAAGGATCTGAATTCACTCGAAAGATTCTTTTGGCGACGCGCCATAATGGTGGTGACCAGGTACAAGGAAACTTGGCAATCAGCCGCCAGAGATTTTCGGGATCAGTACGACCTCACTGTCGGCCTGAAGTTCGGCGCCGAGGGCGTCCTGGAAGATTTCGCCGTCGATGGCGATGGCCATGTTGGCTTCGACCAGTTCGCCGAGGCCGGGGTATTTCGCATCCAGCTCGCGGATCAGCGAGCGGACGGTGCGGGCGTCTACGTCGAACGCGTCGAGGCCGCCAGTGAAGTCGCGGACGCGCGAGGAGATCGACTGCACGCGGGGCACGGGGCCTACTTCTCCTCCATCGCAGCGAGAACGCGCGCAGGCGAGAGCGGAAGCGTGGTCATGCGCTTGCCGACGATATGGCTGACGGCGTTGGCGACCGCGGCAAGGGGCGGCACGATGGGGACTTCGCCGACGCCCTTGGCGCCGAAGGGATGGCGGGGGTTGGGCTTTGTCTCGACCAAGATGGTGTCGATCATCGGCAGGTCTGACGCGACGGGCATGCGATAATCGAGGAAGCTGGCGTTATCGAGCGTGCCTTTCGGGCCGTAGACATATTCCTCGTTGAGCGCCCAGCCGATGCCCTGCGCCGCCCCGCCCTGCAGCTGGCCCTCGACGTAGGAGGGATGGATGGCGCGGCCGACATCCTGTGCGGCGGTGTAGCGCACGACGGTGGTGCGGCCG